>CABUXM010000001.1 GCA_902495545.1 uncultured Collinsella sp.
GAGCTGCGAGAGCGTCTCGCGCTCGGCACGAATCACTTCCATCACGCGCAGCGAGGTCATAATGCCGTCGCCCGTGCGCTCGATATCGCCAAAGATCGTATGACCCGTCTGCTCGCCGCCCAGGCTGAAGCCGCCCTCGCGCATCTTGGCATACACGTGACGGTCGCCCACGCCGCTGGTCACGGCGCTTAGACCGGCAAGCTCCAGCGACTTGACCAGGCCAAAGTTGCTGGCAATCGTCGGCACCACGGTACCGCCCGAAAGGCGACCGTGCTTGTTCAGGTACACACCGCACACGTACAGGATCTGGTCGCCGTCGACCACGCGGCCGCGCTCGTCCACGGCCAGGCAGCGGTCGGCATCGCCGTCATAGGCAAAGCCCACATCCAGACCCTGCTCCACCACGTGGCGTTGCAGGCGCTCCATATGCGTGGAGCCACAGTCCACATTGATGTTAAATCCGTCGGGCGCAGCGTTGATCACGCGCACGTCGGCGCCCAGCGCGTCGAACACCGGCTTGGCCACCGAGGACGCCGAGCCGTTGGCGCAATCGATGCCGATCTTGACGCCCTGCAGCGAAAAGTTCGCGCTTGCGATGAGTGAGGCAATATAGCGGTTGCGGCCCTGCATGTAATCGACCGTAGCGCCAATGTGGTTGCCCGTGGCCAGCGGAACTTCGCTCTTGCCATCGATGTAATCCTCGATGAGTTCCAGCACGTCCTCGTCCATCTTAAAGCCGTCGCTGTTGACGAGCTTAATGCCGTTATCGCAAAACGGGTTGTGGCTCGCGCTGATCATGATGCCGCAATCGAAGCAGCCCTCCACGGTCTGATGCGCCACGCCCGGCGTTGGGATCACGTGCAGCATATATGCGTCCGCGCCGCTCGCGACCAGGCCGCTCACCAGCGCCGCCTCAAACATGTAGCTCGAACGACGAGTGTCCTTGCCCACGATCACGCGTGCCTTGCGCTCGCGGTTGGCACCGTAATACCAACCCACAAAACGGCCGATCTTATAAGCGTGCTCTACCGTCAGCCCAACGTTGGCCTCGCCGCGAAAGCCGTCGGTGCCAAAGTACTTCATGCGCTCTCCTTACAAAATAGGGGCGAACAGATTGCCTGTCCGCCCCAAAATGGTACTCGATTATCTGCGCTACCAGAAAAACCCTACGCCGACGCGCTGTCGCGAGCCGCCTGGCATGTAGGAGTCTGACGCAGCGTAAGCGGCTTGTCCCCCGCCTCGGCCGACGTGGTCAGCGTATACGTGATCGTCGTCGTCTCGCCAGCATGCAGGTCAACGGTGCCCGAATAGAAGGGGATTCCATGCCACGTGGCGGCGCCAAGACCAAACTGGGTGCCCTCGACGGTCAGATCAGTAATGTTGCCGCCCGTCGGGGCAAACAACGAGACATTCAGACGCTCGTCGTCACGCGCGGCATCGGGTGCGCTCGCCGCAACGTAGTCGGGCAGCTTGCCAGCCTCCTCCTGCGTCATGATGTTCGTCAGGGTAACGGTGATGCGATAGGAGCACGTGCCGTCACCGTTCTTGATGCCCTGGCCAATCTGCGTATCGGCGTTCAGGTACCAGTCGAGCTTGGAGAAGCTCAGGTTGTTAAAGTAAACGCCGGCAACAGGATCGGCACTCGGGTCATCCGGATCGGGCAGCGAAGCGTCAATGCCCGTCTCTTTGATGGCATTCTGCTCATCATCGTTTCTCATCCACGCGATCAGACGGCCCTCTTCGGCACCGCGCTCAACGGCGCTGACAAGCTTCGTAACATCGACATCGCCGATACCGCCAAGGATCTTGTCGAAGGCAGCGCTGGCGACGGATGCAAAGATGCCGTCCGACTCCTCGACCGGATAGTTCCAGTACACATCGTGCATGAGGACCTTTGCGGCGTTGGTGCCGTCGACAACCGTTCCGTCGGGCAGCGAGACATTACCGACCAGGCCCAGCAGATACTGCAGGAACACCGGGTCGATACCGATGACGCCATCAACGTCCTGTCCATACTGGGACTTCCACAGCGCGGCGACACGCTGCGAGTTGCGGGGCCAATCAGGCGAATAGGTATTGCCCGAGTTGTACAGGTTACTGTGGTTGCCGAACAGCGCCTCATCCTCTTCGTCGACGCTCTCGACTGCCTCATCCTCGCTGAGTCCAATGCGGGGAACAAACTCGCCAATCGACATCTGGCCGTCAGTGACCGAAATCAGGCCCTGCGAACCGCCAAAGCCGCCGCAGGCACGAATCTCGACGTTGTTCATGGCGTACACAAGGTAGTTGCGCGTCTGGCCGTTGGCGCCGAGCATCTGGGGAAGGACGGGGGCGACCTTCTCCGCCGCGTCAACCGCGCCGTTGAGGGTGGCAAAGCCGTCCTTGGCCTTATCGACCAGCTCAGTCACCTGGGAAATATGAGTATCGCCAATGCCCTGGATCTTCTCGTTGGCGCTCTTGAACACCTTCGAGCTGCTGGAAAGCGAATCGGCGACCGCCTGCAGCGCGGATACGTTAATCATACCGTCCTGGAACAGCTTGCCGGGCGTGGCCTGCGAAAGGTTATCGGCCATGGGAACCAGCGCGTTGCTCGAGACATCGGACAGGGCATCAATCATGGTGCGGGCTGCGTTGATGTCACTGCCATACACCGGGATAAACGAAGCCGCCGTCCACAGCGGGCTCGAAGTCTCCGCCTTCATGCTGTCGCAGAGCTCATCGATCTTCTTCGCGTCGTCAGGCAGCGTCGAAAAATCGCCCGACGTGACCTTGTCCTTAAGGCCACCGACAATCTCGACAGCCTCCTTCGCTTCGCTCTTTACGGTCTTTGCCGAGTTAAGCAGCATAAAGCCGCTTGCGCCAAGCGCAACGAGAAGCACCACGACCACAGCGGCAATAATGGCGCCGGTGTGACGCTTTTTGCGCTCGCCCTTGCGATGGCGATGACGGACCAGACCGCCAGAGGTCGAACTCGACGAAGCGTCGCTACCGTAGTTCAAGCCAAAATCGTAATAATCTTCCTTGGAACCCGAGCCCGCAAACTCGGTACCGCTATCATCCAGGCGGGCGAACGTGCCAGTCTCGGAGGCGCCGGTGTAAATCGTGCCAAGGTTACCTGTAAGCCCCGCGCCACCGGAAGAGGGAGTATTGTTGGCGGCCTTGCCGGCATTAACGTTGCCGGCGGTATTCGCGGCGTTGGCAGCACCTGCGTTGTTCGCAGGTACCGAAGGAGCCCCGCTCGGCTGCGACGTGGAGGTTGCACCGCCCGCAAAGACATTCCCTCTTGCACGGCCGGTCTTTTTTGCCTTTTGAGACTGCTCGTACAGAGCGGTAAACATCGCCGTCTCGCCCGGGGACACGCGCTTACCGGAACCGCCCTGTCCAGCGCCGCCCGGCGTGCCGGCCTTACCAGCCCCGTTCGGACGCGGCGGAACTGCAGGACGGCCGCTATCGCCGCCCTTAAAGTGATTACCAGCCATAAAGAAATCCTCGCAATTGAGTCGCAATGAAAAAGTCCATAACGTTACTAGTTTATGGCATTTTGAGCATCGACAGCTAAACTCCAGACACGGACATCAATTGGCGAAAATACGGCACAACACCTTTTCTGTCTTGGCGGCGGCGTCAACTACACCGTGAGGAACATCATCACGATGATCATGGCAAAGCCGATAAGGTCGGTCGGCAAAAACACCGTGCCCAGCATAACGGCGCTGGTGATGGTCGCCGAAACCGGCTCCACAGTTCCGATGAGGCTCGCACGCACCGAGCCGATGTCCTTAACGCCCTGCATATAGAGCATGTAAGCAAAAAACGAGCCGATAACCACGAACACCGCGAGCGCCTCGATACCGGCGGCATCGAGCGCCGGCATATGCGCCCAGGGCTGCACGAAGACGCACGAGACCACGCCCGCCGTGAGCATTGCCGAGCCCGTGACGATGGGGCTACCGTATTCGGGCAGGATCTTGGCGGGAATCACCGCCATACACGCGGCGCTGACCGCACACATAAGACCTGCTGCCAGGCCAAGCGGCGAGATATTCAGGCTGGTAGGGTCGCCGCCGGTGGCAATTAAAAAGGTTCCACCCAGAGCCAGGCCAATGCCGATGACTTCGCGAGTACGCGGCATGCGGCGATCGGTCACGCAGGCGTAGCCCATGATGATAACGAGCTGCAGGCACTGGAGCACCGTCGCGGTTCCGGCGTTCGTCAGGCGCACGGCCGAAAGATAGCAAAACTGGTTGAACAGCAGGCCAAAGGCGGTAAAGAGCAGCAGCTGCTTGCGATCGGCGGGTGTGGTCCAGAGCTTAATCAGGCGCTCGCGGTCGCGCGTAACAACCACGGCCATAAAGAGTAGACCGGCGAGAATCTGACGCACGCTCATAAGCCACAAGGTGTCGACGTGATAGGTATCGAACAGAAAACTCGCGCTGGTGCCCGAGAAGCCCCAAAACGAACCGCCCACCAGCGTAGCCAAGACGCCCGTGATCATCTTGCGCGTCGAAGCGCTGTTCAGGCGCTCGCGCCAGGCGCGGCGGGTGCTACGGCTGAGCTCGTCGGTGCCCTCGGGCACATCAATGTTCGATATATCGGTCATCGGCACCGAAGCCCCTGCGCCTTCGACCTGCTCGACACACTCTTTGCTCATTCCACTCCCCCGAAACAGCCTGGAAACAATTCGGCTTACCTTACCACGGCGAAGGCACCAGCTGGAGGCTTGTCCGCTTATCGGTAGGACAATTCCGCAGGCGTCTTTCCATAGCTCGATACCGCAATGGCTTTGCATTATGCGACAGCCAAATCGCGGCAGCAGGCTCTTTTGAGATGGATACGCCAAAGCCCCCGAATTCCACAATGTAAGCGATTTTTAAAAATGTTCTTGCCACCGAGTTCAGGCTCCGTTATATTATCCCTTGCGCGCTTGCGCACCCTTGATCGGGCGTTTAGCTCAGGGGGAGAGCGCTTCCCTGACACGGAAGAGGTCAGAAGTTCAAATCTTCTAACGCCCACCAAATGTTCGCAGCTCAGAGGCTATGTCCTCTGGGCTGTTTTGTTTTATGTCGCCAAATCCGCTGGCAGCTCCAACCGCCCAAACAACCACCCCGCCCATGCGCAAAACCGCGTCAGCGACCCAAGCGCCTATCCCGGCTGACCCCGCAGTCAATCAAAACCGCCCCAATAGCCACCGAGGCCGAGACCAACGCGTCTCGAACCCATCTGAGCCGCAGCTTCTCGGCAAAACGCCACAACGTCCACACCCTGCGGTATCCTTGAGCCACTTGCACCTGCAGAACCAAGGAGCCGCCATGCGCACCGAGCTCGATGTTCCCTTTTCACGCAAAGAAGAAGCCAAGGCGCTGGGCGCCAAATGGGACCGGATCAAGAAGATCTGGTATGTACCCAGCGGCGTCAACCCCGAGCCCTTTGCCGAGTGGCTGCCCGGTGTTGACCGATCCGACCCCTCAGCGCCGTATATATATCTAGTACTGGGCAAGCGCGAGTGCTGGAAGTGTCACAAAGAGACCTCGGTCGCGGCCTTCGGCATTCCCTATCGAACCGATAGCGACGAGAGCATCGTCATCGCGCACGCGCCCAACGAAGCCGGGCACATTGCCATCGACACGGCCAGCGCCAACGCACTCGCCATCGTGCCCGCTCTTGGCTGCGTGCCGGGCGAGATCCGCGACTACCTTCATAAGCGCTGCGGCTACAAGCCCGTAGGCGCGCGAGCCTCCAAAGCCCCGTCGCTCGGCAACACGTGCACCAGTTGCGACGCGCTGCAAGGCAGCCGCTATCTGTTCGAGGAGCCCTCGTCCCCGTTTGCCCTCACTGCCATCAACAAGCTGCCGGCACTGGAGTTTGTGCGCGTCGAAGTTGTCGGCGTCTTTGGCGTCCCGGCCGCGCGTACCGACTTTGACCAGGCGCTCTTTACCTGGGCACGCGACCATCACGCCGAGTTCCACAGGCAACTCGGTGAGGGGGTTTATTTGTAGGGACGGAGATGCCTTCACAGCCAGCTCCTCCGCATCACCTATCCCTCGTCGCCGGCGTCATACACGATATCGAGGCCACAAACAGGGCATTTCTCCGGATACACCGGCATATGAACGCCTGTCTGTTTTCTCACTTCGTCGCTGAGTCTGTCACGCGCATCGATGAACCGAATGTCGAGACACGGTATTTGCGAGCCGCAGCAAGGGCAGGTGACGACAAACGACCCGCAATCAACCTCTACGCTCGGAAACATATTGTTGTCGATAAGGGCACACGGCAGTTTTCCGTACTTCCCCATCGCAATATCGCCTCGCCAGCTCATACACGCTCCCCTCTCGCTATACAAATCAGGAAGAGCATGCACCAGCAGGCGTGCACGAGATTGCATCGCCGCGCGATCCGATCAAACAACACGATCGTAAAAGACCGCCAAAGCCAAATTTCATCGTCGGTCGCACCCTGTCCGGCAAACTCAATATCGACGAGTATGTGCTTCAGATAACTCATGTCGGGCGCAAAACGAGGGTCCGGTCCGCCTTTATGAACAGGACCGTGCAGAACAAACCATCCGTTTTCGGGCTCGAACCGCTCAACAAACGCAAGGCCGAGCACCTTATAGCCCACCTCGGTTGCAAATATAACTCCGACTAGGACGCCACATTCCATGCAGTTGAGCATTTTACGGTTGTAATTCTGGTCTCGAAAACCAACGGTACCCGGCGCTTGAACCGAGTACTTAATGACCCACGTGCCATCGTCCAAATAGAGCGGAGGCACATTGTTGATGCTCTCGGTTTGCCGCTGGCGCACTTGTACCCCGCTACTCCACTCCCCTGTATACTGGTGTAGCACGTGTTTCATCCGGACTTGTTGGGCCGGATTGTTCATGGGAGGGTCTTATGGCTGCTTCGAATCCGCCTAAGGGGAGCGTTTCCTCTTCGTCCATCAAGCCGGTGACGCGCAAGGCCGTGCGCTGCCAGCGCGAGGTCGCCTGGCTTGTCACGCAGGCGGCGGGCAGACTCGTGGCGAGCACGGAGGACGTCAATGCTCCCACACCGAGCTTTGTGCTGGCAGCGGCGCTGGATCGAGTACGCCAGCTGGAACTCGCCGCACAAGAAGACGGCAGCCATCTTGGCTACCAAGACGCTATGGCGCCCGACCTGCAAACGTTCTGCCACATGGCCAAGTTGCCCGCCGCGCCCAATGCGCTTTCGGACGCAGGCTACATGTTTACGCTTTCGGGCGCGGACCTTATCCGCGACATCTATGCATACTGCAGCGAGCTCACCGAGCGCCACGTCTTTGACGCGGCAGAAGTCAAACCGGGATATGTCATCAAGCTGGTTCTTAGGCTGTTCTTGATGGACGGGTTCGGGGCCATGCCGGCGTAAGCCGAGTCTTTAGCATCACCGTCGACTGAGCAACAACCGCTTTACCTTAGTGGGCGCCAATCGAGGGTCGATTATTGGGTCGCCTCGTCCACTAACGCATTTATTCCACGCGCTCTGACAGTCGATATTTGCGGTTGCGGCTTGTCGACGGCGCCGTCGGCTCAAGCTCACCCTGCTCAATGAGCGCATTGACGCGTGCCCTAACCTGGGAAACCGTGAGTCCCGTGCGCTCCGCCAGTTCGCGCGTCCCCAATTCGCCGTAGTGCTTGAGTGCCGTCATAATCAAGTCCCCGCCATGATCGACCTGCTCAACCTTGGAGCGATAGAGGACAACCTTAAACCGGTCAAAACCAGGGCAAAACAGGGGCTCGGCCAGACCGTGCGCACGCATGGCATCGACCATCATCGGAATACCCGAACCGTTACCCTCGGCAGGCGAGCCCGCGCCATCGGGCAACGGGACAAGTGACATGAGCTTCACGAGCGTCGCGTTGCGGCACCGCGAGCTGCCATCAAACAAGTTCTCGCGAGTTTTTCCGCCATAAAGACCGCCGGGGTTCGTCACCTCGATACGGTCATCAAAGACGTCAACAGCGATCGACTGCCCACAGAACCGATCTCCGTATTCTCGGTGGATTACGGCGTTCGCGATTGCCTCGCGCAGGACCTCCTCGGGGATCTCCAGCGAGTCGATACGCGAGACGCCTTGAACGGTCGAGGTGCGACGCAGGTTTTTGGCGACAGCCGCGACAGCATCCGAAATCATCTCGCCCAGGGTGCCCTCGCAGACTGTGCGGTCCATAAACCTTAGCGGTCCCGCAGCGCCTTTTTGAGTTCCCGCATGGACAGCCACATCAATGAAGAGCTTGGGATAGAACTGCTGAGGGTAAACGCCCGCGGCAAGGAGGCCAGCCTTGGTAACATTGCCCTGGGGGTCGAGGAAATTCAGACGCTCCATCTTTGTCTTCCTGTCCGTCGCACCGTACATCGCTCGAGGCGTCAACGAATAGGCACGCTCTATCGTGCGGTCGACCAGCGACTCGTCGAGATCGCCCACACTCGTGCCGGGCACCGTATCGCGATCGCTGGGACTCGTCCGTTCGTATGACGACAGCGCCAAAACCTCGGTCGACGAAAGCGGCACGTCTTTGTCATCGATGCGCTTGTAGCTGCCGCCCTGGGCGCCCCGTTCTATTACATAGCAAGGCTTGCTCGACGGGTCGAGCTCCTCGATTGTGATGACGAGAACAACGGTACCCCGAAGCTCCACACGCTCAATGGTGTATTTGGGCGGATTGGCCAGCTTTCCGCGACCGCCGGCATCGCCCATGCCCGCCACGAATTGGTTGAGCACTTTCTCGGTCTCAAAGTTTGCAACTGGGACAAAACCCGCGCGCTCGCTCACTCCGAGTACGATGATGCCGCCGGCGGTGTTTGCGAAAGCGCTGACCGTTTCCCATACGTCGCGGGAAAGCGTCGTGGCGCTCTCCTTTACTTCGACGCTAAAGTCATCCGAACCCATGCGCTTTAAAGACTCGAGCAAACCGGCCAGCTCGTTTTCGTTCATCTGCACGTCCCTTCGCTCGGTCCTGCGGAGAATGCTGCAGACGGATTTCCCTCGTCTCTCAGTTATCTCTCGTAATTATCTCTCGTCTTTCTGTTATCTCTCGTATTAGATATGAGTGAAAGATGAGAGATAAGATATCTCTACCTGCTTCATTAAATCATGTTTTTGCTGGTGGAACAATCAATATTGAGACAATACCATGGTTGCTCGTCTCTTTGCTGCTGAGCTATCTCTCGTAATTATCTCTCGTCTTTAAGCTATCTCTCGTGTTAGTGACGAATGAGAGACGAGAGATGCGTGAGTGATGCATGAGCGTGGATTATTGGACGGTCGAAAAATCCCTCAAACAAAAAACGGGGCCGGCCTTACGCCGAGCCCCGTTTTCAAACGGTCAGTTAGTTATCCAACGCGCGAGCATAGCAGTCAACATCACGCCGCCGCGAACACTCCCAAACCCGTTCCGATGATGCAGATCGCGAAGATGCCCAAGATGATCCAAATGGTCTTGACGCCCTTTTTGTACAGTGCAACGCAAGCGAACGTTGCCAGCAAGGGCAGCAGACCGGGGAAGATCGAATCGAACAGATCCTGCAGGACAATTTCCGAACCACCCACGTCAAAGGTCAAAGCAGTGGACAGTGAGACCTGTGCCGCAATCATGGCGCCGATAACGGTCATTCCGAGGACACCGGCAGCATGCGTCATGCGAGACATAAGGTTGTTCTCTTCAGACTGCTGCAAAAACTTGGTTCCCAAGTCGTAACCCAGATGGGCGGCGACGATACGCGTTGCAAAGTTAATCACGGAGTAGATGAGCGCATACACGATGGGGCCGAGCGGGTTGCCCGTCGACGCGATGCCAATACCAATGCCGGCGGCAACCACGCGGAACGTTCCCCAGTAGAACGAATCGCCAATGCCGGAAAGCGGTCCCATGAGACCGACCTTCATGGCGTTGATCGAGGACGTGTCAAAGTTCTTATCGGCAGCCGCCTGCTCTTCCATCGAAACCGTTAGGCCGGCTACAAACGGAAGCACATGAGGCGTGATGTTAAAGAACTCGGTATGGCGATCGAGCGCCGCATAGTAATCGTCGTCGTTAGGATAGATCTTTCGCAGGGGCTTCTGAATGGTGTACATGAAGCCCATTGCCATCATCTTGTCGTACGACTGCGAGCACTGGCTCGTAAACTGGCGAAGGAACATGCTCCGATACATATCGGGACTCATAATCGCGTCCTTCTTGGCCTCTTTGAGGTCGGTGTTCTGAGTAGCCATTAGAAGTCCTCCTCTTCATCTGCAGCAACCGTCTGCGGACCGGACGAGCCCTCGCGGAAGGCCAGGAGCAGCGCGACGCAAATGGCAGCTGCGGCGACACCGACAACGTCCATCTTGAGGTAGATGACCATAATGAATCCCAAGAACAGCCAAGGAAGAAGCTTGTTATCGCCCATGGTCCTGATAAGAAGTGCGAAGCCGATGCAGACCATGACGCCGGATGCAACGTTGAGGCCGTCCATTACAAACTGCGGAATCGCATTGAGCGCATTGTTGATGAGGTCGGCACCAAAGAACAGCGAGCCAAACACCAGCAGTGCAGACGGAATGCCAATCGACAGCGGCACGATGGTCAGATGGTACAGATTCGCCTTGGCAAGATCGCGATTTGCCAGAGCGGTCTCAATCTTCTTGCAGGCAAAGGCACCCGGAACGGCGTAGCAGAAGTTGCGCCACACCTGAAGGAAGACGGAGACGGGAAGGGCGAGCGCGACGGCAGTTGCCGTGCCCGTACCCGTAATGACGGCAAACGCGCAGCCAAGCACACCGGAGGCATAGACCTCGGGAGGAACCGCCGCGCCGACCATGATGGCGCCCATGAACATGGACTCCAAAGCAGCGCCGACGATAACGCCCTGCTGGACATCGCCAAGAATCAAGCCGACAAACAGGCTCGTAAACAGCGGACGACCAAGCATCGTAATGCCAAATAATTGCTCGTCCATGGACGCAATAAATGCGACCAGTGCAACTAGAAGATACTGGACAACCATTTCGATCAACCCCAGAAACAGGTCTGCAGGCGAGGCATTCTGCGCAGCTCGCCTGCAGACAACCGCAGCAATTTGAGAGGATTAGTAGTTCATCTGGTGATAGTAACGACGCGTGGTGAGCGGGTGGTTTCGGACGTGCTCGAGATGGCAGCTCAGACGCTCGGTGATGGTGTAGGTGACCATCGGGGAGACGATCTTGCGGAACTCGGGGTCGCTGAACGGCAGCTCGACCTCGGCGGTGTCGAACTTGTTCACGCGGACATGGACGCCCTTCTCGTCGGCGAGCATGTGAGTGAAGTTGTCCACGCGGTCCATAAGCTTACGGGTGTCATCCTCGCCGTAGAGCATGATGAGGCTCGTGCCCTCCTCGCACAGTTCGATGGTGCCGTGGAAGAACTCGGCGGCGTGGATAGACTTGGTCTTGATCCACTGCATCTCCTCGAGAATGCACATAGCGTAGTCGTAGGCCTCGCCCCAGAGCATGCCGGAGCCGATCACCATGTGGTAGTCGGTGTCCTTGAAGTCCTCGGCCATGGCGGCGCAGCGCTCGTCCTGAGCGTCCTTGGCCTTGATGAGGTACGGAGCGATGTTGCCGAACTCCTCCATGAAGGTGTCGTACTTGGGGAAGGCGCCGGCGTTCTTGAGGAAGCGGGCGACCAGCGTGATCTGGTAGGTGTAGATGGCCTCGCACAGAACGTCGTCCTCGGCGAAGCTGAAGAACTTGTAATCGGCGTACTCGGTGGCCGGGGTGTTGTCGTTGGAGACATACATCAGCGTGCGGGCGCCCTGCTCCTGGCAGAACTTGGCGGCCTCGATGATCTCGGGGGTGGTGCCGGTACGGGTGGAGAAGACGCAGACCGAGTCCTTGTTGAAGGTCTTGGGCGGGCATGCGAGGAACTCAGCTGCAATCTCGCAGTGGACGTCGACGTCGGCCGTGGTGGTCTCGACCCAATACTTCATCGGGAGCGTGTGGGCCCAGGTGCCGCCGCAGCCGATGAAGAAGATGTTGGAATAACCCTGCTCGCAGACCTTGTCCACGGCAGCCTCAATCTGAGGACGGAGAGCGAGGGCATCGCTCACAACCTTCTCGTAACGAGGCTCATCGAAATTGAACATCCCTTACTCCTAACTCACTTGGATGAACCCTTCATTCATCCCATGACGTTATAATACTTTATATAACTAACTATGCAAGCACTATTTCAGATTTTTTTGATTTTTCTTTAATAAAAAGCCCGCCGATCAAATGATCGACGGGCATAAACATAGAGTATCGGTTCAATAAATACCGAACACCAGCATGTTTTCGGCTAAAAAACGTCCTTGGCAAACACCTTAGCGTCATTGGGAACCTGACGGATTTCGACGGCCACGCCATCGCCCAGGAGCTCTTGGATATGCTCGGCATCTTTCTCGGTCGCAAAGATCGCGGGGGTCGGATGAAGCGTGGTCTCGGGAGACTTCGTGGTTCCGCCCAGATTGATCTCCTTGATGTCTTTGCAACCCTTAGCGAGACGATAGACATCTTCAATCGTCTCAGTGATGATAAACAGCGAATACTTGTCGGTAACGCCGCTGTTGAGCGCCTCGATAGCAGCGTCAACATCCTTGATGACGAGTTTAACGCCGCTGGGGCGGGCGAGCCTCAAGGCCGCCTTCCTCATGTCGTCTTTTGCCACAGCATCGCTGGCAAGCAGGATGCAATCTACATCCAAAGCGTGAGTCCAGGACATGGCAACTTGGCCGTGAATCAGTCGGTAATCAACTCTCGTAAGCTTAATCATCGTTATCATCTCCGCACGTGATAAAGGAATGACAGGTGTGGCCCTTAGCTAGGGCTCGAACCAGAACTAACTAGAACTCTTCTTCCTCGGCGCCGGCAAGCATGTCCGCCGCCTCGCAAAGCTGAATAAACGGGCGCGACCCCTCGACCGCGGCTTTGGCCTTGTCCGCATCCAGGGAGTCCAGCTGTGTAACCATTTCCACCAGCAGCGGCAAGTTCATTCCGGTAATCAACGTAAACGATCCGGTGGTCTGTCTCTGAATGAATTCGTTGTTTACAGAGCCGCCAAAGATGTCAGTCACGACAAACCAAGAGTCGGCAGGGTCCCTCGTCTCCATCCATGCATCAATCAACGCCGCGACGTCCCTTGAATCGTCATCGACATAGGCGCACAGGCACTCGATTCGGTCGTTGGTGCCCATCAGAATCTCCAGAGAGCTTTTCATGCCTTGGGCGAGATAACCATGACTCGCTAGCAATATCTTATTCATAGTTCTCCAATATCAATAAGACGTACTATATTGTCATAACAAAGTATATTAGCAATCTCCACCTACGCGGTGTGTCAATTTTCCAAATCCGCGAACGGTAACAATTGGTCGGTAAACCAATCTATCTCTAATTTACAAATAGAACTTCAGTCGCTCGGTGCAGTACACCTGACGGGAGATGAAAAGCGGCTCGCCGCTTGGAGCATAACGTCTATCGACAAACAGAAGCAGCGAAGAGTCCAGCTCCACGTTAAGGTATGCCGCCTCAAGCTCGCTCGCATAGCAGACCTCGAGCGTACGCGTGTTTGGACCCATCTTGATCCCCTGGCGATCGAGTACCGCCATCAGCGAATCCTCGAGGGATTCATGCTCCAAAAAAGAAAGCGCAGCGGAATAGCTATTGGTTTCCAGCATCGTGGGCTTGCCATCCACAAGGCGCAGACGACGACTACGCAATACCTTTTGGGTATCGTCTACGCCCAGGAACTTCGCGTCTCGCAGGTTTGGGAAGTCCCAGCCCATTTCGAGAACCCTGGTAGACGCCTGTTTTCCCGCAAGCTGGCACGAATGGGTAAAGCTCTCACGGTCGTCCGCGGCATACATCTGTGTGTCCGACGAAACGAACGTGCCCTTGCCGCGGGCCCTCTCAACAAGCCCAGCATCTTCCATTTCTTTAATTGCGGAGCGAACCGTTATTCGGCTCACGCCAAATTGCTCGATAAGCTCCGTCTCGGTCGGGAGCTTATCTCCCGGGCGGTACGTGCCGTTGGCGATCGAATCAGAAAGCGCACGAACAATCTGTTTGTACAGGGGGATAACGCTATTTGCTTCAACCATATCAACCATACCTTTGCAAGGAATCAACAATTTATAGATATATGACTTATATTGTATTATAACTTTTAACACTCCATGCCATTTTCTATATGTTTCGACAGGCAGGGGTTATTTTGTGTAAGCGGTGTAGAGTCCATCCATCTCCGCATACAGCCTCAACCTGATGGCGATAAATGCATCCGATAAGCCGATTGATTTTTATCTTCTGTCTGTCTCTCAGTTATCCGTCGTCATAGAGATGAATGTGAGGCGAGAGATACGTGGTTGACGCATGAGCGTGGATTATTGGACGGATTTTGGGCTTTTGCGGCAGATTCCGTCCGAAAATCCACGCTCATCCGGCAGATTGGTCGAGGGCCCCATATGGGTATACTCTCGAGGATTCGACTCGATTCGCCCCCGCTGGGGCGTCAAAGGAGACTGCATATGCCCACCACCTCAACCGACCCGCGCGCCGCAGCCGCTGCACTGCTGGTGCCCGGCACTACCTGCCACGGCTTTGCCGTCGAGCGCCGCGAGACCGTGCCCGAGCTCGACTCGGACGCTTACGTGCTGCGACACACTGCCTCGGGCGCTCGTCTGCTGTACCTGGCGTGCGACGACGAAAACAAGGCCTTTGCCATTGGCTTTAAGACGCCGCCGGCCGATTCCACCGGCGTGTTCCATATTCTTGAGCACTCGGTGCTGTGTGGATCGGCCAAGTTTCCCGTCAAGGAGCCGTTTGTCGACCTGATCAAGAGCTCCATGCAGACGTTCCTCAACGCCATGACCTACCCCGACAAGACCATCTACCCCGTTGCCACCACCAACGAGCAGGATCTGTACAACCTGATGGACGTGTATCTGGACGCGGTGTTCAACCCGGCCATCTATACCAAGCCCACCATTTTTGAGCAGGAGGGCTGGCACTACGAGCTGGACCTGCCGCAGGGCGCCGAAGGCGAGGGCGACGGCAGCGCCGCCAGACTGCGCGAGGGCACGCTGCGCTATAACGGCGTGGTGTTCAACGAGATGAAGGGTGCGCTGTCCGATCCCATGAGCGTGTTGGACGACGCCGTCAACGCCGCGCTCTATCCCGACACCGCCTATGCGCACGAAAGCGGTGGCGACCCGCGCGCGATTCCCGCGCTCACCTACGAGCAGTTCCTGGACACGCACGCGCGCCACTACAATCCTTCCAACTCCTACATCACGCTTTACGGCGACCTGGACGTGGACCGCGCCCTGGCCTTTTTGGACGAGCGCTATCTGTCGCAGCCGAGTGCCGCGAGCCGCCGCATGGACGCTGCCGTCGCCGCCGGCGAGGACCCGTCCACGCTGGCGCCCAATCCGCTGGGCGTGCAGGCGCCCGTGACCTGCGAGTACAAGCGCATCGAGATGGCTACCACGCCCGAGAACGCCCTGGTGGGCCTGGGCCTTGTGCTGGGCAGCGCGCTCGACCGCAAGCGCACGATCGCAGCGGATATCCTGTTCGAGGCGCTGCTGGGCTCCAACGAAGCGCCGGTTAAGAAGGCCATTCTGTCCGCCGGCCTGGGCGGCAACGTGGCGAGCTACACCGCGGCCGAGAGCCTGCAGCCCTACGAGCTCATCATGCTGCAAAACGCGCAGCCCGGCGTGGCGCGCGAGCTGCGGCGCGTGTTCCAGGACGCCTGCCGCGACCTATGCGAGCATGGCGTTCCGCGCGAGCGCCTGGAAGCCATCATCAGCAGCAACGAATACGACCTGCGCCAGCGCGACTACGGTATCGCCGACGGCGTGGCCATTGCGTGCGACGCGCTAAGCACCTGGCTCTACGATGACGACGCCGCGACGCTGGCGCTCAAGTACGGCCCGGTGTACGAGGAGCTGCGTGGCGAGCTGGACGGCAGCTATTTTGAGGACCTGCTGCGCGAACTGGTGCTGCAGAACGATCACATGGCACTGGTCGAGCTGGTGCCGGTGGACGCCACCGAGGGTTCGGAGGGTGCCGAGGCCGCCGAGCTGGCAGCCAAGCGGGACGCCATGACCGATGCCGAGCTGGCCGACGTGGTCGAGCGCACGGCAGCACTGCGTGCCGCACAGGAGGCGGAAGACACACCCGAGGCCAAGGCCACACTGCCGCGTCTGCGCGTGTCCGACATTGGCGAGGCGCGCCCCGAGCCGCCGCTGGTCGTGGACACGACCGCGCCCATCCCCTGCCTGCGCCACGGCATCCCCACCAACCGTCTGGACTACGCCATGCAGTATTTCGACCTGAGCTGCGTCGCGTTTGAGGATCTGCCCTATGTGACGCTGCTCTGCCGCCTGCTCAAGCAGCTGCCCACACGCGAGCATTCGGCCGAGGAGCTCGACAATTTACTTGCCGGCAAACTGGGCTTTTTGAGCTTTACGACCGAGGTCACGACGCAGCCCGAAGTGGACGGCGTGCGCCCCTACTTGCTGGTGAGCGCCGGCGCCCTGTCCGAAAAGATCGACGCGCTGGCGAGCCTACCGCGCGAGGTGTGGTCGAGCACATTGCTGGCGGACGCCGATGCCGACCGCGTGCGCGACGTGCTCACGCAGATTCGTATTGGGCTTGAGCAGGGCTTTATCAACAACGGCCACTCGGCGGCGCTCGGTCGCGCGATGAGCTACAGCTCGCCTTCGGCCGTGGTGCGTGAGCAGCTCTCGGGCGTAGACTTCTACCTGTTCCTGCGCGATTTGCTCGACCACTTTGACGAGCGCCTGGACGGCCTGCGTGCCAAGCTTGCCGAGCTGGCAGGCCGCATCTTTGTGGCCGACGGCTGCCTGGCGAGCTTTACCGGCAGCGATGAGGACTTTAACGCGTACTGGGCCGCCGCGGGCGACTTGGGACTGGGAGCTGGCGACGGCGCCGATGCCGGCCGCGACGCGCTCGTGGTGCCGACGCCGTGCGACCGCCACGAGGCTTTTGTCATCCCCAGCGACATCTGCTTTGCCGCGCGTGCGTGCGATCCGCGTCGCCTGGGCATTGACGTGACGGGCGCCTGGGCCGTGGCTGCCAACGCGCTCTCCTACGATTACCTGTGGAACGAGATTCGCGTGAAGGGCGGTGCGTACGGCTGCGGATTCCGCGCAGCCGGCGAGCGCCAGGCGGCGTTCTACACCTACCGCGACCCGGCAATCGATCCTTCGATTGAGCGCGTGGAGCGCGCAGGCGAATGGCTCGGCAGCTTTGAGCCCGACGAGGCCGCCTTTGAGGGCTTTATCGTGAGCTGCGTGAGCGGCATGGACGCGCCCGTGAAGCCGTACGCGCTCACCAAGCGCCGCAACACGACCTACCTGGCCGGGCTCGATCCGCACGCACGCGAGGAGCGCCGCGCCCAGATGCTCGCCGCTACGCCCGGTGAGCTGCGCTCGCTCGGCGCCGATGTGACGCGCATCGCAGCCGAGTCGCCCACCTGCGTCTTTGGCGGCCGCGAAGTCATCGCCAAGAGTAACGCCGGCTTTAACGTAGTCGACCTGCTGGGCTAACGCACGGCAAAGGTAGATTTTTGGGACATGTCTGAAAATCTACCTTTTTTCTGCGGTTTGAGCGGGGTGGCGCAGCCCACCGCGGCGGTTTGTCTCAATCTGTAACATCTAGGTCCAATTTTGCCGAGTTACTGTTACAGATTGAGACAAACCGCCGCAGACGCCCACTCCACAGCACAGACCACCACAAAAGTGCCTGTCTCCTTCCTCAGTTGTGATTCGAACACTTGTTCTATACGCACACATGTTCTATAGTAGAGGTGCTTGCATCAAACTGAAATTGCAACTAGAATATAGTTGCAGAATGTGAGGCGGGATGACTCGATCCGATAAACTCATCGCCCAGCTGCTTAGCTGTCCTTCAACGTATAGATTCGCTGACTTTCTTAAAGTTATGGCTTCATATGGCTTTGAAATGGACCGCAAAGGCAAGACATCCGGATCGCGCGTTCGCTTCTACAGGCCATCAGATGGCAGGATGTTCGTAATGCACGCGCCTCATCCATCTGACGAATTGACAGCGGGGACCATTCGAAACATCGTTCGCTTTCTGCAAGATGTCGGAGGTAGTCATGAGTAACGTTTTGGCATACAAGGGCTATTTCGCCCCGGTCGAGTTCGATGCCGAACAGCATGTGCTAACAGGTATGGTCGCCGGCATTAGGGACGCAATCGTATTTGAAGGCTCCACGGCCAAAGAAGTGGAGCAATGCTTCCACGACGCCGTCGACGATTACCTTGAGTTTTGCGCCGAGAAGGGCAAGGAACCCGAGCGGGCTTTTAAGGGCTCGTTCAACGTAAGAACGGGCTCTGAGCTCCACAAGCAAGCAGCGCTGGCAGCGGCAAAGAAGGGTGAGTCACTCAATAAGTTTGTGACTGAAGCGATCGCTGCGGCGCTGTGAAGCCAACGTCGAGTCGAAGCCGCCACAAAGGGCGCCTTTGTGGCGGCTTCGACGTTTGCCCAGATAAAACCTGCCAAAATAAACCTGTCACTTTTTGGCAGGTTTGCCAGAGGAGGTTGGGATGGACAAGGCTGAGTTGCGGCGGGCGGTGATTGCCCAGCGCGATGCTCTTGATTTGGACTTGCGGGCGGCGAAGTCTGCTGATATCTGTGCGCGGCTTGTTGAGCTGTTGGATCGCTCGGATTCCGCGGCGCCGCACACCGTTGCCGTCTACGCCGCGATGGGTTCCGAGGCAGACCCTGCCACGTTTGCCGTCACGGCCGCCAAACGTGGCTGGCGCGTGACCTATCCGTGCATGCTCTCGGCAATTGATGCCGCAGCTTGTGGCCAGCGCATGTGCATGCGGGCAGTTGCCGCCGACGATGCGTCCGCGGCTCCGTTTATCGCCCACCCCGCGCGGGCCTTCGCGGCCACGGACATCGACAGCGACCGTTTCCCCATCGTGCCTGCCGAAGCACTCGACATGATCGTCGTGCCGCTCGTGGCCTTCGACCAAACCGGCGCGCGCCTGGGCTACGGCGGCGGTTGTTACGACCGCTACCTGCCTATGCTCTCGCCCGCATGCCAAATCATCGGCATCGCCTTTGACGAGCAGCACGTCGACCACGTTCCCACCGACGCCCACGACCTGCCGCTACCCCACATCATCAGCGCCTAACCGCTGCCACATCAGCCACGGCTACAGCAGTACCGTCGCAGCCTAGTGCTCCTCGCCGGCGCGGGCCAGGTCGTAGGGCGTGGTCTGATAGACGTAGTAGTTGAGCCAGTTGGTGTAGAACAGCTGAGCCTGGCTGCGCCAGACGTTGCGCGGCTCGGCGGTGGGGTCGTCGCCCGGGAAGTAATGCGCCGGCACCTGAGGATTGAGGCCGCGCTTCACGTCGCGCTCGTACTCCAGGCGCAGCGTGTCGGTATCGTACTCGGGGTGGCCAAATACAAAGAAGCGGCGGCTGTCGGTCGACTTGACGATGTACAGGCCAACCTCGTCAGACACGGCCACAACCTCAAGCTGCGGCTCGGCCTCCACATCCTCGCGGCGCACATCGGTGTTGCGCGAATGCACGGCATAGAAACGGTCGTCAAAGCCGCGGACCAGCGGGCTTTGCGGCTTCACCAGATAATGCTCAAATACGCCACTCGCCTTTGCCGGTAGGTCGTACTTCTGGATACCGTAATGATGGTACAAACCGGCCTGCGCGCCCCAACAAATGTGCAGCGTGGAGTGCACGTGCGTGGTGGACCAATCCATGATCTGGCAGAGCTCGGGCCAGTAGTCGACCTCCTCGAACGGCATCTGCTCCACCGGCGCGCCCGTGATAATCAGGCCGTCGTAGTGGATGTCGCGGATGTCGTCGAACGTGCGGTAAAACGTCTCCAGGTGGCCGGCACTCACGTGCGTGGCTTCGTGCGTTTTGGTGCGCAGCAGGTCCACCTCCACCTGCAGCGGCGTGTTGGAGAGCTTGCGCATGATCTGCGTCTCGGTGGCGATCTTGGTGGGCATGAGGTTGAGGATGAGCACGCGCAGCGGACGGATGTCCTGGTGCAGCGCGCGGTACTCGGTCATGACAAAGATGTTCTCGCTCTCGAGCTGCGCGGCGGCAGGGAGGGCGTCGGGGATGCGAATGGGCATGGATGCTCCTTACGAGTCAGTTGCAGCTATGGTACAACGACCGGCCCCGTCCGCGCGAGTACATCGCCCGGCGACGCCGTCAGCGGCCCAAATCACTCCAAAAGTAGAGATTAAGGCATGCCCAAAAATCTATGGCGCTTTAGCCTAGCAAAGTGGCAGCAGGACGCTACAATGGTTCGACGCGAAAAACTCGGCCGAAAGGATACATATATGTACCAGACGCGTAAGATCGGTGTGGTCGGCCAGGGCCACGTAGGAGCACATGTCGCCAACAGTCTGCTCATGCAGGGCATTGCCGATGAGCTGTACCTGTGTGATATCAACGAGGCCAAAGTGACGTCCGAGGTCCAGGACCTGCGTGACTCCCTTTCGTTTGTCCCGTACAACACCAAGATCGTCAACTGCTACGACCACTACGAGGAGCTTGCCTGCTGCGACGTTATCGTCAACGCCGCCGGCAAGGTCGCGCTCGCTGCTGGCAACCGCGACGGCGAGCTGTTCTTTACCACCGACGCCGCCCGCACCTTTGCCAAGCGCATCGTCGACGCCGGCTTCGACGGCATCTTCGTGAGCATCTCCAACCCCTGCGACGTTGTGTGCACCGAGCTGTGGCACCTGACCGGCTACGATCCCAAGAAGATCATCGGCTCGGGCTGCGGCCTGGACTCCGCCCGCCTGCGCACCGAGATCTCCAAGAAGGTCGGCGTGAGCCCCAAGTCCATCGACGCCTACATGATCGGCGAGCACGGCTTTAGCCAGCTTGCCGCCTTTAAGTCCGCGACCATCGCCGGTAAGAGCCTCAACGAACTTCAGGCCGAGAACCCCGACAAGTATGCCTTCGACCACATGGAGGTCGAGGAGCTCGCACGCAAGGGCGGCTATGTAACCTACCAGGGCAAACAGTGCACCGAGTACGCCGTCGCCAACTCCGCCGCGCGCGTTTGCGCCGCTGTGCTGCATAACGAGCATGCCGTGCTTTCGGCCTCTACGCTTATGACCGGCCAGTATGGCGAGGAGGGCATCTTCACCTCCCTGCCGTGCGTGATCGGTGCCAAGGGCGTCGAGGAGGTCTACACGCTCGACCTGTCCGAGCACGAGCTCGAGGGCTTCCACAAGAGCTGCCAGCACATTCGTGACAACATCGCCCAGCTCGACTGGTGGGATGCCGAGGCCTACGACGCCAAGTAAGCGTCGGTTGCCGCGACACCTCGCTCATACGGACGCCATGCAAAGCGGGCCGTGCCGGAAATCCCCGGCACGGCCCGCTTTTTGACTCACACGGCACGCTTGCGAATCGAAGGTGAATGCTTTTCCCGTTACTTAGTACTGCTCGATGCCCATGTAGCGACGAACCTCGGGGCTGTGATCGAACACCTTGCCGCGTGCGGCGCGCAGCTCGCAGCTCATGTTGTAGAAGAAGATCGGCTCCAGGTACGAACGCACGCTGGCGGGCACCTCGCCTACGCCATACTCGAGCGCGTCGAGCACCATGATCGTGTCGGTGTGCGTGTTGAGGAACGCCAGCGCGCGCTCCTCCATGGGGCGGCACTCGCCCGATCCGAGCTGCACAAAGTAGAACACGCCGGGCTCGGTAGCCTCGAAAGGACCGTGGAAATACTCGCCGGAGTGGATGTAGCAGCAGTGCTGCCATTGCATCTCCATGAGCGAGCAGATGGCCATGGCGTAGGTCTGGCTAAAGTTGGGACCGGATCCCAAGATGTAGAAGAACTTGTGCTGCTGGCAGAGCTCGGCAAAACGGGCGCCCAGCTCGGCGTTGACCTTCTCGCGCGCGGCGGGCAGCAGCGCGTCCATCTGCTTAAGGCCTTCATACATGTCGGCGAGCGCCTCGTAACCCTCCTGCTGGTCGAGCAACTCGGCGGCGATCAGAGCGCCGATGCCCTGCGGCACCTCGGCCTGTGACACGCCCTCGCCCCACGGATAGACCCAGGTGGTCCACTTGCCGTTATCGATCTTGCAGCTCTCGCAGTCGGTGAGGGCAACGACCTCGGCACCGGCTGCCAGCGCCATCTCGCAGCCGTCAACGACCTCCTGCGTGTTGCCGCTGTGGCTGCAGGCAATAACGAGCGACTTCCCGCCAAGGCTCTTGGGAGCCATCAGGCAAAACTCGCGTGCCGTGTAGACCGTCGAGGTAAACGTGGTGGCCTCGCGCTTGAGCAGCTCGTTGGCCGGCATCAGGTCGATCATCGAACCGCCACAAGCGATCCAAAAGACGTTCTCGACCTTGCCCTTGCGCTCGATGATTTCCTGAACCAGATCATGTGCGTTCATGCTGATGCTCCTCCTTGTGGGGCGGCTTTGAACGACGACAGCTCGTACCTGCTGTCGTTCTATGTTGTCCTATTTATAGCACGTGCAACAACGCCCGTGAAGTCATCTCGGCAAATTTGTTCTATGTTGTTCTATCTGTGGACGTTAGATGTCGAAGACGTAGCGCGAGCCCACGATCTTTTGGCGGCCGAGCAGTAGAGGGCGCCCGCCGGCGTCGGTAAAGTAGGCCTCCATATAGAAGAGCGGCTCGCCGACCGGCACCTCCAGCAGCGGGGCCGTCTGAGCATCGGCAAGCGCAATCTCCACGGTGCAGGGGTCGGACTTGAGCGGCGCGCGACCCGAATGCTCGGCAACGAGCGCAAAGATTGAGTTATCGGTGAGGTCCTCGTCGGCCAGCGTCTGCAGGTAGGGATGGTCGGCGAGCACAAAGGCGTTGTTCTCGAGCATGACGGGGATGCCATCGGCCGTGCGCACGCGCTCGACCACGATAAGCTCGCAGCCGGGCTCCACGCCAAAGAACGCCGCATCCTCGTGCGTCGCCGCGACCACCGTGCGCGACACCAGACGCGCACCCGGCACCATGTCGTTGGCAGCACAACCCTCAGTAAAGCTCTGGACGTCACCCTTCTGGCGAATCTTGCGTTTGAGCTTGGGGGCGCACACAAAGGTGCCCCTCCCCTGCTGGCGGTTGAGATACCCCGCACGCGACAGCTCCTCGATGGCACGGCGCACGGTGATGCGCCCCACGCCGTAGGACTTCGCGAGCTCCATCTCGGCAGGAATGCGCGAGCCGGCCACGTACACGCCGCGCGCGATCTCGCCCTTTAGGTCGTCCATGACCTGCTGGTACAGCGGCACGGCGGGCACGTCAGTGCGGTCGGTTTTATCGTCGAATGCCATCGTTACGCTCCATCCCGCGCATGCTCGGACTCAAATTCTTCAATCGCCGCCATAAACTGCTCGCCAAAGGCGTCGGCTTTTTTCTCGCCAATGCCGTTGACCTGGATCAGCTCCTCGCGCGTCTGCGGACGCAGGCGGCACAGGCCGCGCAGGGCCTTGTCGGAAAAGACCATATACGGCGCCATCTCCAGCTCGGTCGAGATCTCCTTGCGGAGGGCACGCAGGCGCTCGAACAGCTCGGCATCGTCGCCAACGCGCGGGCGCTGATCCAGCTCGGCCTCCTCGCGCAGCAGATCGACGGCGCGGCGGGCGCGGGCCGAGGCCTTGAGCTTGGACGCGCGACGCTTAACGGTAAAGACGAACGCCTCGTCCTCGACCTCGCCGGCACGCGGACCCAGTCCCACGACCGGGTACTGCCCCTGCGAGGTGGCCAAATAACCGCGACCGCACAGCTGGCCGATGATGTCCTTGATGCGCCCGACCGATTCGCTCGACAGCTCACCGTAGCCGCGGTCCTCGTCCAGATGCATCTGGCGAATGCGCTCGGTGTTGCCGCCGTGGAGCACGTCGGCGATCAGCGACTTGCCAAAGCGCATGGGACGCGTGGCCACATAGCGCACGGTGGCGCGGGCCATATCGGTGACGTCCTCGACCTCGAACTGCGTGAGGCAGTTGCTGCAGTTGCCACAGCCCTCGGCCTCGTCCGTAGCGGCGCTGCCCGTACCGGCCGAAGCAGCATGCTCGGCCGCGGCCTCGTCGCCAAAGTAGCGCAGCATGTATTCGCGCAGACAGCCGGTGGTATTGCAGTAGCCCTCCATCTGGCTGAGCAGACGATATCGATTCTGGAGCGCCCACGCGCGCTGCTCGTCGTCGAGCGCCTCATCGGCAGCATCGCCGCGGTCGATCAGAAAGCGGCGCATGCGAAAATCGTTGCCGTTCCACAGCAGGTGGCAGCTGGCCGGGTCGCCATCGCGGCCGGCGCGGCCCGCCTCCTGGTAGTAGGCCTCGATGCTCTCGGGCACGTTGTTGTGAATCACGTAGCGCACGTTGGGCTTGTCGATGCCCATGCCAAAGGCGTTGGTGGCAACCATCACCTGGATATCGTCGTCGATAAAGGCGCGCTGGCTATGGCGACGGGCGTCGTTGCCCATGCCTGCATGGTAGCGGCCAACGCGAATGCCGCTGGGACCCAGTGCCTCGACAAGCTCGCCTGCCAGCGCATCGACTGTCTTGCGGGTCGAGCAATACACGATGCCGCTCTCGCTCGAATGCGCGATCACATAGTCACGCACCCACGCGGCCTTGGCCTTGTCGCCCATCTCCTCGCAGCCAAAGTAGAGGTTCTTGCGATCGAAACCCGTCACCACCGTCGCGGGGTTTTGCAGGCCGAGCATCTGCTGAATGTCCGCGCGCACGCGCTCGGTCGCCGTAGCGGTAAAGGCCGCCACGATGGGGCGCTGCGGCAGGGAATCGATGAACTCGCGAATCTGCAGGTAGGCGGGGCGGAAATCCTGGCCCCACTGGCTCACGCAGTGGGCCTCGTCAATGGCCACGAGCGGCACGCCAATGCCGCCGTCCGCCGCGGCCTCCTGCGCAAAGGCTAAAAAGCGCGGCTCGAGCAGGCGCTCGGGCGCCACGTACATAAGCTGGTAGCGACCCTCGCGCGCCCGCTTGAGCACGGTGTTTTGCTGGGCTGGAGTAAGGCTGGAGTTGAGATAGCTGGGTCGCGCACCCGCCGCGAGCAACGCACGGGTCTGGTCCTCCATAAGCGACAGCAGCGGACTCACCACAAAGGTGATGCCGGGCAGCATGAGCGCGGGCACCTGGTAGCAAATGGACTTGCCGGCGCCCGTGGGCATAACGCCCAGCGCATCGCGACCGGCAAGGATCGCATCGACCATGCGGTCCTGTCCCGGGCGAAACGAGGTGTAGCCAAAATAGGCGGCGAGCGTGTCGAGCGCCATCTGCTGCATGCTATCGGTCATGGTTTCCTAACGTCCAAGTCATCTGCCGCCGATTATACGCCGCCACGCGGACCGGTGCCGCACGGCTGTCGGCCACGGGCAACGCAATCCAAAAGGAACGAGCGTGGGATTTTTGGACACTTTCCCAACGGCTAATCTCTTGACAAGCGCGCAAACGTCGCTGGTTGAGCATAAGTCAGCGAAAACGCCCCTAAGCGAGCAAGGTGACGTGAAAGAGGAGGGAAGCGTACTTCGGTACGCGACCGACGATTGAACGTCAGATTGCCGCTTAGGGGCGTTTGCAGCGTCGAGCCGTTACGCGGTTTGGTAAAACCGCGTAACTTACATGACCATAACGTAGCGCGATCCCACGTAGTACTGCTTACCCATCAGGACCGGCTCGCCATTGGGGCCGGTGAAGCCGGCACGTAGATTGAGCAGCGGATCGTGCGGAGCAATGCCCAACTCGGCCGCCTGCTCGGCATTGGCGCGAACGGCCTCGACCGTGCGGTAGCCAACCGAGACAATCGGCGTTCCGCCAACACGCTCGACCTCGGCAAAAATCGACTTGTCCTCAAGATCGGCCGTCAACAGCTCACGGTAGGCGTCAAACGGCACAAAGATATTCTCCTCAAAGATGGGCTCACCGTCGGCCGTACGCACGCGCTTGATGTGCAGCAGCAGCGCGTCCTTCTGCAGACCAAAGAACTCCATCTCGTTTTGACGCGCCGGAACGATCTGGCGATCGACCACGTGTGCACCGGCCTTCATGCCGTTGCCGGCACACAGCGCGGTAAACGTCTGCAGCGTCGAGGCGTGAAACTGGCGATTGATGTGCGGGGTGGAAACAAAGGTGCCGCGGCCCTGCTGCTTAACCAGGTAGCCATCGGAGCACAGCTCCTCGACGGCGCGGCGCACCGTAATTCGGCTCACGTCGTACTGCTCGGCTAGCTCAAGCTCGGACGGAATACGCTCCTTGGGTGCATAAACACCTTTCTCGATCGCATCTTTGATTTCGTCATAAATCTGCTGGTAAAGCGGTGCATTTTTGGGCGCAGGCATATCTAATCACTCTTATCGAAATATCGAAATAACTAATACGTATATAACGTCTAGTTTCATGTTACCTCATAATGATAAAACGATACACCCTCCCTACCAAAAAGCGACAGCTTCATTTTGGTAGGTTTTAACTGGGCAAACGAAGGCCTCCCGAAAGCAGCGAGGCTTTCGGGAGGCTCAAGCGGACAGGATTGCGCCGTGCCGGCAAAATGCCAATACCCTACTTGCCGTCGTCCTGCTGCAGGCTATCCTGCTCGCTGAGGCGCGCCTGCCTGCTGGCCATACGTGCGGGCTTGTCGGGATCGGGTACGGCCGTGGGCATGGGCTCGTCGACATGCCCGCCCCACCAGCCGCCCACAAAGTTGAGCGTGTGGAACACGTTGATCACGGCGCCGGGGTCAACATCGCACACCAGCTTGATAATGTCCTGGCTCTCGTAGGTCGAGACAACGGTGTTCAGCAGGTACATCTTTTCGCGGCTATATCCGCCGACGACCTCGGCGCAGCTAATGCCGTGCTGAAAATGGTTTACGTAGGCAGTCATGACCTCGTCTGCCTTACGCGTCGTGATCTGCAGCGTCACGCGATCGTAGCGACGATAGAAACTGTCGATGGTCTTGGTCGAAATAAACTGGAACACGATGGAATACGCCGCCTTGTCCCAGCCAAACATAAAGCCAAAGATCGCCAGGATAAAGCAGTTGAAACCAAAGATGACGCCCCAGATGGTCTTGCCCGTGTGGTTGGAAACCCACAGCGCGATAAAGTCGGTGCCGCCGGTGGATGCGCCGGATTTAAGTGCGATGGCAGCGCCCAGACCCGAGACCACGCCGCCAAAAATGATGAGCATGATCTTGTCGCCCAAAAATGGAGCGAAGTGAAAGACGTTGAGGAACAGCGACGAGAGCACGACCTGCATCATCGAGAAGATGACAAAGCGCTTGCTAATGCCGCTCCAGCATAGGAGCGCCACGGGGATGTTGAGCGCGAGCATGCCGAGCGAGATGTCGATATGAACGCCACCCAGCGAGGTAACGCGATCGAGCAGGACCGCGACGCCGGTAAGACCGCTCGGAAGCAGGTCGGCGGGCTGAATGAACGCCTGGATCAGAAATGTCTGGAGAACGGCGGAAATGGTGACCGCCACAGCAGTAATGGCGCGGCGGACGATGGTGAGGCGGCCGAGCACGAGCACTCGGTCCGTGAGCCGATCGATGGCGTTCGCCACGCAGGCTCCTTTCGAAGGCAGATGTAGTTGTGGGATATGTCCGCGATTGTAACATGGAGCGTGCGGGGACGCTTCAATTCACCCTCTCTCGACAACCATTAGAAGGACCGTGAGGCCGCTCAAAAGAAAAACGCCGTGAAGAGAGCGATCCCTTCACGGCGAATTCGACGTTTGCCCAGATAAAACCTGCCAAAATAAACCTGTCCCTAAATGGCAGGTAGGATGTCGGCCAGATTGTCGATGATGACGTCGGCGGCGGACTGATCCAGGTTGACGCCCTCGTGCGGACGCAGCGCCAGGACGCGGGCGCCGGAACGTTTGCCAGCCTCGATACCCAAAGGCGAATCCTCGATAACCAGGCACTCGGCGGGCTCCACACCCAGCGCTTCCATGGCGCGCAGGTAGATCTCGGGGTCGGGCTTAAACGCGCTGCACTCGTGACCGCTGATGGTGTAATCCAGCACATCGGCAATGCCAGCGATCTCCACCAGCTCGTCAATCAACTCGCGATAGGACGAGCTTGCGATGGCGCACTTCACGCCGTGCTCGTGCAGCTCGCGCATCACCGGCTCCGTCTGCTCGTTGAGCAGCTCGGCATACGGAACGGGGTGATCCGGGCTATAGACCTGCTTGTACTCCACGCGCAGACGCTCGCGCAGCTCAACATCGTCGGGCACCAGCGCCTTCCAAATGGCAGGCTCGTTAGACCCCGAAAGATCGGGAATCTCGTCAAAATGGAACCCCTTCTCTTCCATAAACGCCACGCGACGACGGTTGTAGAACCACTCGGTATCGACCAGCACGCCGTCCATGTCAAACAGCACTGCCTTGATCATACGCATCTCCTCCCACCTGCCAAAAAGGGACAGGTTTATTTTGGTAGGTTTTATCTGGGATTTGCGACGCAACAGACACGCCCTCCCCAGAGCAAAAAAGGGGACGGGGCGCAAACCCCATCCCCTCTCAATCAACCCGTAAGGTCTACTTACTTGTGATTAGTAGGAAAGCTTCCACATGTAGCGACGCATGGTCAGCGGGTGCTGACGGGCCTCTGCGATCTGGTTGCCATACTCGCGCATAACGGCGAGGTGCAGCAGCGGGTTGAAGTAGGTGATGACGCTCGCGGGCACGGCGTCGGCCAGGCCGTAGTCCTTGGAGTCGATCAGAGCGACCTTGGCACCCATGCGCTCAAGGAAGGTGAGGGCGCGGGCGTCCATCGGACGGGTAGCGCCATCGGACATGAAGAAGACGTAAGGCTTGCCCTCGGTGGAAACCTCGAACGGGCCGTGGAAGTACTCGCCGGTGTTGTAGGCGGCGGCGTCGATCCACTGCATCTCGGTGAACAGGAAGGCGGCGTGAGAATAAGCCATCTTCTCGGAGGCACCGGAAGCCATGAAGTAGATCATCTTGTCGTCCTTGAAGTCCTCGGCGAACTTCTTAGCGAGCTTCTTGCAGTGCTGAGCGGCGTTCTCGCAGAGCTCGAAGACGTTGGTGAGGCCGGTGATCATGTCCTCGTAGTGGTCATAGCCCTCGGTCTGCTGAAGGATCTCGAGAGCAAGAGCGATGGCATAGCCGGGCTTCTCGCACTTGGCTGCGTAGTTGGCGTGGAAGCCGTGAACGATGACGTGGTCGGCGTCGACGGTCAGAGCGGAGCCAGCCTTGTTGGTGAGGGAGACGACCGGGCAGTTGTGCTTCTTGGCGGTCTTGTTGGCCTCGACGGTCTCGGGCGTGGAGCCACCGAGGGAGCAGGTGATCACGAAGGTGTGCTCGTTGACCCAGGAAGGCGTGTCGTAGTTGAACTCGTTAGCGGTGAAGATCTGAACGTTCAGCTTGTCCGTGTTGTTGGCCAGGAAGTACTTGGCAGGGTAAAGGTCGGACATAGAGGCACCGCAGCCGACGAAGGCGACGCTGTGGATCTCGTGGTTGGACAGGACGTCAGCGACGATCTGCTTAGGGAGGTTAAGGTCGATCTCGTACATCTGACACATTCCTTTCGATTTTTGCGGCGCCACATTGCCGGGCGCTCGCAGGGTTACCGTGGTTTGGACCGAGTCGCCGGCCCGTTGAGGATGTGTCAAAGGAACTGTCCCTTTGACACATTTTGGGGATGGGAGCCTGCCTGGGGTATGGGATGTCAGGCAGGCCCCCGGGGGAAAGCGGTTAGGCGCTTGGTCGCGACTAGGCCAGAATGCCGGCCGCGGAGAGGGCGATGCCGCCCACGATGGCGATCACGAGAAGCCAACCGGTGTTGACGTTCTTCTTGATGAGCCAGTACATAAGGCCGGTGAGGCCAAGGGAAATCATCTGGGGCATCATGCCGTCCAGGATGTCCTGGATAACGACGGTGCCCTCAGCGAACTGCAGCGGGGTGGTGGCGCCGATCAGCGTGGCGATCATGCCGCCCACGGACATAAGACCCACGATGCCGCAGACATACATGAGCTTCTCCATGAGGTCGCCGCCCTGAAGCTTGCTCAGGTACTCGTGGCCGCCCTGATAGCCCATCTTGGCTGCGAACCAAGTGATCAGCACAGAGGGGACGATGGAGATGAGCATGGCCAGGATCGGGCCCATGATGGAGCCCTGCTGAGCCAGCTGAACGCCCAGACCAAAGGCGATAACGCGGATGGTGCCCTGGAAGAAGGAGTCACCGATGCCGGAAAGCGGACCCATGAGGGAGGTCTTGACCGCGTTGATCGAATCGGGATCGAAGTTCTCGGGATCCTTGGCGTACTCCTCCTCCATGGAGGCGGAGAGGCCCAGGATGAAAGCGCTCGTCTGCGGGGTGCAGTTGTAGAACGCCATGTGACGGTGGTAAGCCTCTTTCTTAGCAGCGAGCTGCTTGGGGTCGGACTCGTCCGGATAGAGGCGATCGAGCGTGGGAACCATGCCGTAGAGGAAGCCCATGTTCATCTGACGCTCGTAGTTCCAAGAGGCCTGGATGGCCCAGGAGCGCCAGAAGAACTGGCTGACCTTCTTGTTCAGGGACACGTCCTTGGTTGCGGTTGCCATAGTGTGTTCCTCCTTAGTCTTCGTCGTCTTCGAGCGGATCGTAGTCGGAATCGACACCGGCAGCTGCATGGGAACCGTTGAACTTGAAGCCCATGAAGACGACAGCCAGGCACACACCGATCAGAGCGACCGCGATGACGGACAGGTTGAGGTAAGCGGCGAGCAGGAAACCGATGAACAGGAACGGAGTCATACCCTTCTTGATCATCATGGTGAGCAGCAGGGCCAAGCCGTAGGCGGTCATGATCTTGGTCGAAACGTTAAGACCGGTGGACAGCCACTCGGGAACCATGTTGACGATGGCCTGAACCAGGTCGGTGCCAACAAAGACGGCGAGGAAGATCGGCAGGAAGTACATGACGGCGTACAGACCGGAGCCGGCGCAGATGTGCATACGGTAGGCGGTCTTGAACTTTCCGTTATCGATCGCGCTATCGGCCACATGGGTGAGGGCGGCGATGATGGAACGGAACACGATGCCGAGGAGCTGACCCAGGACGGCGACCGGGATGGCGATCGTCATGGCGGTCTCGGCGGAAGCATCGGTCAGGCACGCAAAGGCAGCGGCCACGATGCCGCCCAGGACCATATCGGGCGGAACGGCGGCGCCGACCTGCACCAGGCCCATGGACACGAGCTCGACGGCGGCACCGACGGCAAGGCCGGTGGGCACATCGCCCAGCAGCAGACCGACGAGTGTAGCGCCAACGAGGGGCTGCTCGAAGTTAAGACGACCGAGCAGGCGGGAGTCCCACATGCAGAACACGCCGACGAGGCCGACGAGCACCGCACTGATGAACGTATTCATACCCTTCTCCTTTCAGTCAGGCAAAAGCCTGGTTGATTACAGCTTGGCGTCGATGTCGACGCTCTGATACGTAGGGGTCTGCTGGACATAGAGCTTGATGCCCATGTCGAGCAGCTGGTTGACGTCGGCCTTCTGGGTGGCGTCGAGGAAGACGGAGCTGTCCTTGCCGCCGACCTGATCGGCACCGTCGTGGTTGGCGGTGGCGCCCAGGTTGATGGCGTCGAGCTTGTAGCCCTGGCAGAACTGCAGCATCTCGGCAGTGTTGCCAAAGACGAACATGACGCGCTCGCCGAGGGTGTTGAGCTTGTCCATCTTGGCGAGGGCACGCTCGACGGTGAAGACGTTCAGGCGCACGCCCTGGGGCTTGGCCAGCTTAAGAGCGCCCTTCTTGATGTCATCGTTGGCGGCAGCGTTGTCGACGACGATGATGCGCTCGGCCTGAACCTTGGTGGTCCAGGTAAAGACGACCTGGCCGTGCAGCAGACGGTAGTCAAGACGTGCGAGGACGATCTTGGCGGGACCGGAGCTGTGACGGGACGCCTTGGCCTTCTTGGCGGGAGCCGCGGCGGCCTCGACCGGTGCGTTGGGGTTGGTCAGGCCGGTGCGGGCCTCATTGATGAGGGCCGCGAGCTCGGCGCCCTTGACGGGGACGGGGCTCATAGCGAGCGTGAGCGCCAGCGGGATGTTGAAACCGCTGACAACCGTGAACTTCGTGCCGTTCTTGGAAAGCTCGACCATGTTGTTGTTGACCGAGCTGCCGAGCATATCGGTCAGCACATAGACGGTGTCGTCCGCGTTGAACGTGGCGATCATGGCGTCCACCTTATTGGTGATGGGCTCCTTGTCGTCACGAGCAAGCGACACGACGTGGACGTTCGACACGTCGCCGAGAACCATCTCGAGCGTGTCTTTGGCGCCTGCGGCCAGGCCGCCATGAGATGCGAGAATGATCTGATTCATCTTGCCTCCTCCTTTTCGTTATGGTCATTATAACGTCTTATACGTTGCTTATATTGCTAATTAGTATAAAGACCGTTCGCGGGTGAAAATCGACCGTTGACGGGTTTAACGTACTTGAAACGTTGGGGCAGGGCAGGCCGGCGCTGGCTGGATAACCCCAGGTCGGACGCCGCGCTCAATCCCCTATCGCACGAAGTACCAGGGGCTTTCCTGCACGGTGGGCTCCAGCGCGATGCCAGTGCGCTCGCGGAACAGATCCATGTCCTGCGATTTCTCCGTCCACCACGCGTTGGGCTTAAAGGTCATGCTCTCAACGATATGGCCGACAAAGGCGCTGTTGCGCAGCTTGGAGAAATCGGTGTTCATAATCAGGATGGACGCGAGCACCAGCACGATGCCCAGGACCTTGATCGCGCCGGCGGGCTCGGCATAGATGCCAATACCGACCAAAACGGTCGCCACGGTTTCAAACGAAGCCACGACCGGCACCTTCGACGTCTCAAGATCCATCGAAAGGCCCTGCATATAGAAGATGTACGCAAGAGCCGTCGGAATAAAGCCAAAGCCCGCGAACAGCAGAATGAGCTGCGGGGACATTGCCGCGGCCACATCGGACCACGGAGCCGAAAGCACTGCCATAAAGCATCCGCCAAAGACAAAGCCCCAAAACGTCACCGCCAGAGGATGCAACGTCTTGGTGGCCATGCGACTAAACACAGCCAGTAGCGCACCGCAAAGTCCGGCGATCACACCCGACACGACGCCCCAAGCCGAGAAATGGAAACCGGACAGGTCGCCGCTCGTCACCGCGAGCACGCAACCCACAATGTTAAAAACGATGGCGACGAGCTTGTTGGGGGTCACGTCCTCGCGATAAAGCACGCGGCCGAGCACGACGCCAAACACCGGCGAGGTGTAAAGCAGCACCGAGGCCGTGGACATACCCACCTCGCCCATGCACTCGTAATAAAGCGTGTTAGCGGTGGCGAGGCCGATAATGCCAAGAAGCGCGCAGGGAACAAGCTCTTTAGGACTTGCCTTGAACAGTGCCATGGCACCCGAGGCTTTTCCCTCACGAGCACCTCCCTGGCAACCCATAAATGCCAAGACCGGAGCCATTAAGACGGCACCCGACAACAGGCGAAAGGCCGCCATGCTCTGAGACGAAACACCCAGGGCCGATATTCCGTTAACAAAGATTCCGATGGTGCCCCACATAAGCGCGGCGATCAGCACCAGCACATAGCCCAGATTGCTTTTCTTCAACGCAGCCTCCTCGATATTGTTTCCAATATGTTTCACACTACGTTATAGTCGTTATATACATTTTTCAAGACACAAATCGCCGAACGGAAAAATCTGCTTCCCCACATACTCATTGGGGACGTTCCCAAATGACTAGTCATTTAAGAACGTCCCCAACGTCTAAGGCACCGCTGGTTGAGCATAAGTCAGCGAGCGGGCCGCATTTGAGGCAAGGTGGCGTGAAACGAAAGGGCGCTGACCTTCTGGTCGCGCCCTTGAAGTTGAACGTCAGATTGTCCAAATGCGGTCCGCGCAGCGTCGAGCCGTTACGCGGTTTGGTAAAACCGCGTAACTCTTAGTAGTCCAGCTTCCACATGTAGCGGCGCGTCATGTAGTCCTTGTGGGTGACGGCAGAGAGCGCACGCATGTACACGTTGTTGAGAATCGGCGCAAAGATCAGGTGGTTGAAGTATTCGCTCACGCTGTCCTTGATGTCGTTGAGGCCGAGCTCCTTGGCGTCGAGCTGATAGACGCGCTCGCCACCGTACTGGTTGACGAAGCGGATGCCGCGCTCATCGTTGCAGCGACTGCGGCCGACGCTGATGAGCTGGAACAGCGAGGTGCGCTTGTCCAGAATCTCGAAGGGGCCGTGGAAGAAGTCGCAAGTGTTGATGGTGCAGGAATCGATCTGCAGCATCTCCTGCACGTTGCAGATGCTAAAGACGTAGGCGGCACCAAAGAGCGGGCCCTGGGCCATGACGTTGATGCAGGGCTTGTCGGCATTCTGCTCGGCCCACTTGGCAGCGAGCGGACGGGTGTACTCGACGGCCTTGCGATAGATGGGGTCGACCAAGTCGAACGCGGCCATAGCGGTCTCGTACTCGGCATAACCCTCGGTCTGCTGCGTAAGCTCCATGGCGATCATGGTCACGACGGCGGAGTTGGTACGGCCCATGCAGGACTCGTCGACGGCCAGGCTGTCGTACTGGATCTTGTAGTCGCAGACCTCGGTGAGGGCGGACTCGTCAACATAGATGGCGATGGTGCTGGCGCCGTGGTCCTTGGCGACCTGGGCGGCGACGATGGTCTCCTTGGTGCCGCGCATGGACACGACGACGGCCAGGGTGTTCTCGTTAACGTAGGCGGGGGTTGCGTGCACGAACTCGTTGCTGGTGTAGCTGGAGCTCACGACCTGCGTGGCCTCGTGCTCCATAAAGTACTGAGCAGGATAGTTGCCGCCGTTGGATCCGCCGGCGCCAATCCACACGACGCGCTTGATGCCGCCCTTGTCTGCCTTGTCAGCCAAAACCTGGGAAACGACATCCTTAACCTGTTCCTGAGTAGTCATCGTGCATCAGCCTTTCTTCTCGTTTGATGCTCATCACAGACATACAAGTTACATACATGTTTTGGTTATGTCGACTAGTTGTATGCTATATTTGTCTTAGAAATTTTGCTGATGCGGTTTTCGATAACTAGCTACCAGCTGTTTTGTTGTTGTATTGAATACATGCTTGATTAGACTCGCATACAAGTTAGATACAGGTTGATCGCATGAACGCTTCGTCTAAAAAGAAACTGGCCCAATACGAGCGCTTGGCGGGCATGCTGCGTGACCGTATCGCTGCCGGCGTCTACGCGCGCGAAGACAGGCTGCCGTCCGAGATGGAACTCGTGGACGAATCGGGGCTGTCGCGCAGCACCGTGCGCCACGCCCTTAAGGTGCTCGTTGATGAGGGCCTGGTGCGCACCGAGCGCGGGCGCGGCGCCTTTGTGGCCGACACGCCGGCGCTCCACGAGAACAACCTGGTGTTTTCGAGCTACACAGCGCAGGTCCAGGGTCAGGGCATGAAGCCCACCACGCGCACCGTGGACTCGGGCTTTGCCAAGGCGGCCGGCAGCATAGCTAAGTTCTTTGACGCCGCCGTGGGCAGCAAGCTCGTCAAACTTGTCCGCCTGCGTTATCTGGACGATGCGCCGTTGTGCCTGGAGACCACCTATCTGCCGCCAAGCTTCGAGGCACTCATCGACCGCGATATCAACGGTTCGCTCTACGCCACGCTGCGCCAAGAATTCCATCGCGCGCCGGCACAGGGGCACAAGACCTTTGAGGTGTGCTATGCCTCGCAAAACGAGGCGTTTTTGCTCAACGTTGAGCGTGGGCAGGCGCTGATCCTGATCACCGACTACGTCTACGACACCGACGGCCGCCCGCTCCATGTCTCCAAGCGCATCCAACGCACCGACCGCGCCAAATACACCGAGCCCATCGGCTAACCTGTCCCTAAATGGTAGGTTTGGGGAGGTCGGGGAACCAGGTTGGTTTGGGTTGGTTGGGTGTGCGCTCGGCTAGGACCAACTCCATCCAACACATATCGTACCAACGACCGAACTTTTGGGCGCAGCGATCGAAGGCGCCCACCAGGCGATATCCCATATGGGCATGGAAATCCTGGCTGTTGTGCGTCAGGTACTCATCGTCCTTGTCGTGCGGCACGGCGATGAGCGCGCACATGTTGGTGATGCCCATCGCGATCAGGCACTGCTTGAGCGCATCGTGCAGCTTGCGGCCCAGCCCGCCGTGGCGCACGTCGCGCGCCAGGTAGATCGACGTCTCGACCGACCAGTCATAGGCCTCGCGGCTGTTGAGCGGACTCACATAGGCATAACCTACCGGACGCCCGTCCAGCTCCATCACCAGATACGGATAGCGCTTGAGCGTGCGCTCGATGCGCCCGGCGAACTCCTCAACGCTCGGCACCTCGTATTCGCAGGTAATCGCCGTCTGGCGCACATACGGCTCATAGATGGCAAGCAACGCCGGCGCATCATCGGGCGTCGCCAGGCGAATCGTCGGCTCGGACATCTCGGTCATACAACCCTTCTCTCTCAAAAGCAAAGGCCGCCCTGCGCCAAACCAAGCGCAAGGCGGCCCCTCGTCATTACATCAGGCTACAGGACAGCCGCCAACGCGTCGATGTCCTCCTGCGTCGTGGCCCAGCTGGTGCAAAAGCGCACCACCGTGTGGGTCTCATCGTACTTTTCCCAGTACTCAATCGAGGCATGCTCGCGAATGCGGGCCATATCCTCGTTGGGCAGAATCACAAACTGCTGGTTTGTGGGCGTCTCCAAAAAGAACTGGTAGCCGCGCTCGTGCAGCACACGACGCAGCGCCTGAGCCGTCTCGATCGCCTGTCGACCAATCTCAAAATACAAGCCGTCGGTAAAGAGTGCCTCAAACTGCACGCCCGTCAGGCGGCCCTTGGCCAACAGCGCGCCGTGCTGCTTAATGCGCGGAATGGGATGTGCCGGGGCGTGCATGCCGCAGAACACCACAGCCTCGCCGCAGAGCGCACCGCACTTGGTGCCGCCGATGTAGAACACGTCGCACAGCTGCACCAGCTCGGGCAGGGTAATGTCGCACTCATCGGCCGCCAGCGCATAGGCCAGGCGAGCACCGTCCACAAACAGCGGAATCTCGCGCTTCTGGCATACCGCATGAATCGCCGCGAGCTCGGCCTTGGAGTACAGCGTGCCGTACTCGGTCGATAGGCTCACGTACACGGCGCCCGGGAACACCGTGTGCTCGTAGCTCTCGTTTTCGTAGAACACCTGGATATAGTTCTCGAGGTCCTCGGCGTGCATCTTGCCCTCGTAGCCGGGGATGGTGAGCACCTTGTGGCCGCCAAACTCGATGGCGCCCGCCTCGTGGCAAGCGACGTGGCCAGTCTCGGCAGCAACGACGCCCTCGTAGGGCGCAAGCAGCATATCAATCACCGTCGCGTTGGCCTGCGTGCCGCCCACCAGAAAAAACACGTCGGCATCGGGGGCCTGGCAGGCCTCGCGAATAAGTTGCTTGGCACGCTCGGTGTGCACATCGGTACCATAGCCGGGCTGCGGCTCCATATTGGTGTCGACGAGCGCCTGCAGCACTGCCGGATGTGCGCCGTGGGAATAGTCGTTGTTAAACGCGAGCATGGCAATCCTCTCTTACCGGGTATCGGCCAGATGATTCAAACGGAGCTATTGTACGCCGTTGGGATAGGCAATGCGCGCGGCAAGGCACTCAAGCGCCAGTACCAGGGCAAAACCGCAGCTCACGTCACTCAAAAAGTGCGCTCCGATCACGATGCGGCCAAACGCGACGAGCGCCGCGACCGCAGCCGCCGTCCAAAAGGCCACGCGGCGGCGCGACGGTTTTTCCTTAAAGGCCGCCGCGGGAAGCCCGGCGAGCATAAGACCGATCGCCGCGTGCGCCGTGTGTCCGCTCGCAAACGACTTGAAGCCGTCCTTAATCACGCCGGCGGCAATAAAGGCCCACTTGTCGGGGTTGCCGATCACCCACCACGGCTGAAACTCGAGTCCCTGCGTCACCTCGATCACGCGCATGCGCGGGCGCGACCACAGCGGCTTGACAATCACGTTGAGGATGATGGCCTGAGCGACCCACACGACAAGCACCATCAACGCCCAGCGCGTGAGCTCGTCGGGCTCGGTCGTGCGCGTGAGGCGATAGACGATAAGATTGGCGGCGATGACCAGCACAAACGTCAGTACCAACTGAACCGCGATGAGTTTGCCGCCAACCCGCAGGGACGAAACGATCTCGTAGCCGGCCAGGCCAACGTTGATCAGAACGCCCAGCACGGCGAGCCATTTGCTCCCCCTGGAGTCGGGACGCACCGCGCGCACGAGCATAACGCCCGCGATGCTCGCCGTCAGCTCGAACGGCAGCTCGCCGGCGGCCTCGATAAAGCGACCGTACATGCTGCCGATATTGAACAGCGCGCTCGAGATCTGATAATCGAAGAAACTGCCCACGCCCAGACAAAGACACAGGACAACCGCGATAATGGCGACATCTTTCTTATAGATGTATCCGAACATGCTTTCCTTTCGATGGAGCTGGAATCAACCTGCAACGTGGCGGGACAAAGACGACTTCATCCCGCCACGCCCCCTACTTGTTAGTCGTCGTCGCTGGCACCCAACTGCTGCAGCAGCATGAGTGCCGCGGCCACGGGGCCGGTGCCGTCGTTGGCGTCGAGGCCGCGACCCAGGCCGCTGCCCGCGCCGGCGCCCGCCTTGTAGGGCACCGACAGCTTGCGGCTCTTGGGAAAGTTCACCGCGCCATAGCGGGTCTTAAGCTCAAAGGCCACCTTCTTGGGCACGTCAACACCCAGGAAGGTAATGCGTCCACCGCTGAGCGTGACGCTCTCGAGCCCCAGGCGCTCGCCGCGAATACGAATGCGAGCGCGGTTGAACAGGTTGAGTCCCGCCAACGGCAGCTCGCCATGCGCAGCCTCGGTCTCCTCCTGCACCTCGTCGATACTCTCCAGGTCCTCAGCCGCCGCGAGCTTGCGGTACACGAGCACGCGCTGGTCCACCGCCGGCATGTACTCCTCGGACAAGAAGTAGTCGGCCGGCAGGTTGATGCCCACGCTCGCCGCCTCCACGCCGGCATCGTCGTCGCCGCGCGCCTCGGCCACGGCCTGTCCCAGCATCTGCGTAAACAGGTCAAAGCCCACACTCGACAGGTTGCCGTGCTGCTCGGCGCCCATGAGCGAACCGGCACCGCGGATCTCAAGGTCGCGCATGGCGATGCGCATGCCGCTGCCCAGGTCCTGGAACTCGGAAAGCGCGGTCAGGCGCGCCGTTGCCTCCTCGGTGAGCGGCAGCTCGCCCGGGAACATAAAGTACGCATAGGCCTGCGTGGCAGAACGGCCCACGCGGCCCTTAAGCTGGTAGAGCTGTGCCAGACCCAGACGCTGCGAGTCCTCGATGATGAGCGTGTTGGCCGTTGCGTTGTCGATGCCACTCTCCACGATGGTCGTGGCGATAAGCACGTCGATCTTCTTGGTCGCGAACTCGATCATCACGTCCTCGACCTCGCGCGGGCTCATCTTGCCGTGTGCCACGCCCACGCGCGCCTCGGGCGCGGCCTCGTGCACGCGCGCCACGGCATCGTCGATGGTCTTGACGCGGTTGGACACGTAATACACCTGACCGCCGCGGCCCACCTCCAGGCGAATCGCCGCACTCACCACGTCGGGGTCGTACTCCCCCACGTGCACGATCACGGGGCGACGCCCGGTCGGCGGCGTGGTGATCAGGCTCATGTCGCGCACGCCGCTCGTGGCCATCTGCATGGTTCGCGGAATAGGCGTTGCCGAGAGCGTGAGCACGTCGATTTGCTCGCGCAGGTTCTTGAGCTGCTCCTTGTGCTGCACACCAAAGCGCTGCTCTTCGTCGATGATCACCAGGCCCAGGTTCTTGGGGTTCACGTCGGCCGAAAGCAGACGGTGCGTGCCGATGAGCACATCAATCGTGCCCTCGGCAAACGCCTTGAGCGCGTGCTTTTGCTGCGCCGGGGTGCGGAAGCGGCTGAGCACCTCGACCTCCAGGCCAAACGGGGCAAAGCGCTCAAAGAATGTCTCGTAGTGCTGTTGGGCCAGAATGGTCGTGGGGCAGAGCACCATGACCTGGCGGCCGGAGTCCACGCACTTAAAGGCCGCGCGCAGAGCGACCTCGGTCTTGCCGAAACCCACGTCGCCGCACAGCAGGCGGTCCATGGGCTTGGGCGCCTCCATGTCGGCCTTGATGTCGGCGATAGCCTCCAGCTGGTCGCGCGTCTCGTCGTAGGGGAAGCTCTCCTCCATCTCGATCTGCTCGGGCGTATCGGGCGGACAGGCGATACCGGTAATCGACGAGCGGCGCGTATACAGGTCGACCAGGTCAAACGCCAGCTTTTTGGCATTCTTGCGCGCCTTGTTGGTGGCCCGCGTCCAGTCGGCGGTGTTGAGCCTGGTCAAGCGCGGCTTATCGCCGTCGGGACCAACGTAGCGCGTAATGCGGTCAACCTGCTCCAGCGGCACGTAGAGCTTGTCGCCATCAGCGTATTCCAGCAAAAAGTAGTCGCGTTCCTTGCCGCCCACTTCCTGGCGCGCGATCTCGCTAAAGAGCGCGATGCCGTGGGTAGCGTGCACCACGTAGTCACCCGGCTTAAACGGGAAGGTGATCTGCGTAATGTCAACCTTGCGGCGGCTGCGCGCGCGGTTGGCATCCATGCGGGCGTTGAGGTCGGCGATCGAGAACACGGCCAAATTGGCGTCGGGCACCACCACGCCCTGTGGCAGGGCAGCGTCCACAAAGGTCACGCGCCCGCGCGAGATGGTGGGCACGGCGGCGCCGGCGGCAGCCTGCGCGGCGCCCGCCTCGAGCGAACGGGCGTTGAGCGCATCGGCCTTTCGCTCGCGAATGGAAGCATGGGCCTCCTGGCGTGCGGCACGGTCGGCGGAATCCGCCGCTGCCACGCGCACGCGGTCGCCGATAGCGCCGGCATTTTCGGGCGCCGCGGTCAGCGATTCCTCAAAGGTAATGCCCTCGTCGCCAAAGGTGAGCTCCATCGACTCGCGCGCGCCGCGGTCGGGGATGGCAAACACGCAGGCATAGCGCTTGCCCACGACCTCCTGGATGCGCGTCATAAAACGGTTGTCCGAGCCTGCGATGGCCGGTTGCTCAATCTTGAGCTCGGCCGTCACCGCACCGCCGGCACGGATGAGGCTCACATAGTTCAGGCGTTGCTGGGAACCAAAGTCGAGTTGCTGGGCACGCACGTACAGGCCGTCCAGACGGTCGACCCCCGCCTCGCCGGCACGCGCCTCGATATCCTCGTAGGCGCGCAGGCAATCGTCGAACAGCGAGCGCGGCTCGGACAGCACCACGAGCGCCTTGCCGCTCACGTGCGACAACGGGCTCACGGTCTGGCCGTACATCACCGGCAAAAAGCGGTCGAGCTCGGGCGTGACAATGCGTGCATCCACCATCTCGAGCAGCGCCGCCAACTTGCTGTCGTCCTGGCTGGCGCGGTAGAGCGCCACATGCATGTTGTGGACGGCCTCGTCGGTAAGCGCGAGCTCGCGACAGGGGAAGATCTCGATGCTGTCTTCGTTGCCGATGGTCTGGCCCGTTGAACTCACCATGCGGCGGATGCGGTCGATCTCGTCGCCAAAGAACTCAATACGCACGGGCGCCTTTTCCTGCGCCGGAAACACCTCGACGGTGTCGCCGTGCACACGGAACAGGCCGGGCGCGTCGGCGGCGCCGGCATTGGTATAGCCCATGCCCACCAGCCGCTGCGGCACCTCGTCAAAGGGAATCTCCTCGCCCACCGCAAAAGTAGTGGACTCCCAGTAGCGGCTCTCGACCGGCGGCACGCAGCGCAGCAGTGCGCGGGCCGAGGCGACCATGATGCAGTTGTCCCCGCGCACGATACGCCCGAGCGCCTCGCAGCGCTGGGCCACCACGGCGTCGTCGGGCGCCTGCTCGCGCCAAGGATAGTCCTTGCGCTCGGGAAAGCGGCACACGTGCGCCAGGCCCACATAGGCGGCAAGGCTACGCGCGGCGCGATCGGCTGCATCCTCGCCACTCACGATGTAAACCGTGGGGCGCGGGCGGCGCGCAAACTGGGCGGCGGCCATAAGCGTTCGACCCGACTGAGACACGGCCAGCGTCACGTCCTCGCCAGAATCGAGCCCGGCCTCGACGGTCTGCAGCGCCTCGGCAGTGTAGAGCTGCGCGGCTATACGGTGAATGAGCATGCTGTTCCTCCGGCATTGCAACGCCAAAAGCCCGCCGAGGCAAGCTCGGCGGGTCGTACGTCAAATATATTGTCTGTCATGGTAGCGCATGGAGAGGACTCCAGCTCAAGGGCAAACCCAGCCCCGCAAAAAACGCCAGACGAAGATGCGTTCCGCCCTACCCCGCTACGCGCACGCTGGGGCACAAATCTGCCAGCGGACACTCGTCACACTTGGGTTTGCGGGCATCGCAGATCTCGCGACCAAAGGTGATCCACTGATGGTTGACCGACTCCCAATACTCGTGCGGCAAAATCTTGAGCAGATCCTGCTCGGTCTTGAGCGGCTCCTTGGCATGCGTCTTGGGACTCAGCATCAGGCGGTGCGCAATGCGGTTGACGTGTGTGTCCACCGCAATGCCCTCCACGATGCCATACCCCACGTTGAGCACGATGTTCGCCGTCTTGCGTCCCACGCCCGGCAACTTCACGAGTTCCTTCATGTCGGCCGGTACCTCGCCGCCATAGTCGGCGACGATCATCTGCGCGGCCTCGACGGCATGCTTGGCTTTGCTCTTGTAGAAGCCGAGTGACTTGATGGTGTCTGCCACATCCGCCACGCTCGCCCCCGCCATGGCCTCGGGCGTGGGCCACTGGGCAAACAGCCGCGGCGTCACCTTGTTGACCTGTGCATCGGTCGTTTGCGCCGAGAGCAGCACCGCGATCAGCAGGCGGAAGGGATTCTCGTGGTCCAAAAAGCACTCGACCGGGCCATAGCGACGGTTGAGGCGCTCGCACACCTCAACGGCGCGCTCGCGTTTGGCGGCATTGGTCTCGCGTGGCATAACGACTCCTCGGCTCAACGGCACAATAAACTTATGGGCACAATTGTCCCACGTCCGAGACGCTTACGCCTCCAAGAATGCGCCGGTCTGACGGCTCCACAGGCTCGCGTACTCGCCACCCGCCTCGACGAGCTGTGCATGCGTGCCGTCCTCGACGATCTCGCCATCGGCCAGCACCACAATGCGGTCGAGTGCCGCCACGGTGGACAGGCGGTGCGCCACCACAATGGAGGTACGTCCGCGCATCAGGTTTTCGAGCGCCTCCTGCACCAGCGCCTCGGACTCGCTGTCGAGAGCAGAGGTCGCCTCGTCGAGCACCAGAATCGGCGCGTCGGTGAGAATCGCGCGGGCGATAGCCACGCGCTGACGCTGGCCGCCCGAGAGCTTGACGCCGCGCTCGCCCACCATGGTGTCAAAGCCACGAGGCAAGCGGTCGATAAACTCGGTCGCATTAGCCAAGCGAGCCGCCTCGCGGATCTGCTCGTCGGTGGCGTCGGGGCGGCCGTAGGCGATATTCTCGCGAATGGAGCGATGGAACAGCAGCGCCTCCTGCGGCACGTAGGCAACCTGGCGGCGCAGGCTCTGCTGCGTGCAGCGCGAGACATCCTGACCGTCCACGAGCACGCGGCCGCCCTGAACATCGTCCAGGCGCAGCAGCAACTTGGTGAGCGTCGTCTTACCCGAGCCCGATTTGCCCACCAAGCCCACGCGCTGGCCCGCCGCCACATGAAGTGTCAGGTCATCGAACACGCTCTCGCCCGCCACAGCGTCACGGTACGCAAAGCTCAGGTGCTCAAAATCAATCGCGCCCTCGGTCACTTTGAGCTCAGGGGCGTCCGGGTCGTCTGCCACCAAACATGGCTCGTCCAGCACGCGCGTCATCTCGGCCGCATCGCCCAAAGCGCGGTTGATGCGCTGCATCATGGAACTCACGTAGTTCAGGCGCATGGTGAGGTTATAGGTATAGGTAAAGATCATGACGAGCGAACCGGCCGAGATGCCAAACCACGCGTTGCCGCCCGCCACGAACACACTCACCACGGCCATGGTGATGACGATAAGACCCGAGGTCGTAAAGTTGCGCTGCATCATGGCGTGCATCGAGACCGTCTCGGCATCGCGCGCGGCACGATCGGCGGCGTCGAACAGATCGCGTTCAAAGTCCTCGCGCCCGCAGGTCTTGACGGCCAAGATGTTCGTGACCGCGTCGGAGAGCACGCCCGAGAGCTTGTTCTGCGCGGCGGACGTCGCGGCCGAAAGCGGCATGATGCGCTTGTACATAAGCCAGACAAACGCAATGTAGACGACCATGATGCACACCAGGATCACGGTAAACGTCGGTACCACCGGGGCGAGCGCCGCCACCGTGCAGATGACCGAGGTGATGGTGGGGATGAGCGAATACACCGTCACGTCCACCAGCCCCGTATAGCCGCTCATAAAACGGCTCGTCTGGCTCACGAGCGATCCGCCAAAGCGGCTGGTGTGAAATGTCATGGATTGGTTGGAGAGCGTGTCGAAGCATAGACGCGCCAGGTGATAGTTGCCTGCGATCTCGAGCTTGTAGACGGTGTAGTCCTGTAGCTTGGAGAGGATCTGACCCACCAGGTTAACGAGTACGAGCGCCAGGATATAGGGGCCGAAGACCTCAAACACCTGGTCACCCACCACGGGACCGGCTTGAACGCGGTCGACAATGAGGGCCATCACATAGGTATTGGCAAACGTCAGCAAAAAGATGTAGCCCGCCGACGAGAACACCGAGAGAAAGACAATCAGCGGCTGCGTGCGCGTGACACCCCAAAACCGCTGCAGCGTGCGGCGCACGGTGGAGCGGCTGAGCGGGCTGGTGCTTCTCTGAGACATGGGCTTCCTTTCGCATCTGATAGGGCGAAACGCCATTGTTGCACATTGGAGCACGCTCCAGACAAGTGCGATACGAAAAGCGGTGGGGCGCCCGCGTTTGCGCCGGTGCCCCACCGTCTTGTTGCAATTAGTCCTCGTCTTCTTGGTCTGCGAGAAGGCTTGCGGACGTGAGTCCCAAGATTTCATCGGCTTGGTCGGCATCTTCCAGCGCGTCGATGTCCTTGAGCTTGCGCTCCATAACGTTGGTGCGCGTGGTGATGATGCCCTCGACCGTTTTGCCCGCGGTCTCGATCTGCTGCTGGGCGCGGCGCAGCGCCTTTTGATAGCGCGGCAGCTCGGCCTTGACAGCGGAGAGCACGCGCAGCACGTCATCGGTGCGTTTTTGCAGCTTAAACGTTTGGTAACTCATCTGCAAGCTGTTGAGAATGGCCGCCATGGTGCTAGGGCCGGCAACGTTGACGTGATAGTCGCGGCCCAGGGTCTCGATAAGCCCGGGGCGGCTGACGATCTCAGCGTACAGCCCCTCAAACGGCACGAACATGAGGCCAAAGTTGGTCGTTGCCGGCACACTCAGGTACTTTTCGCAGATGTCCTTAGCCTCGCGCTTCACCATCATATCGAGCGTCTTGCGTGCGGCGGCGACGGCCTCAGCATCGCCCGACTCCTGTGCGTCGAGCAAGTGCTCGTACGCGTCGCCCGGAAACTTGGAGTCAATCGGCAGCAGCACGGGGTCGCCCTCGTCCACCGGCAGCTTGACGGCAAACTCAACGCGCTCCGAGGCGCCGGGCTTGGTGGCGACGTTTTCCAGATACTGGTCGGATGTAAGGATGTCCGCCAGAATTGCACCCAGCTGCACCTCGCCCAAAATGCCACGCGCCTTCACATTGCCCAGCACGCGCTTAAGATCGCCCACTCCGGTGGCGATGGATTGCATGTCGCCCAATCCCTTGTACACGGCCTCGAGCTGGTCGCTCACCTGCTTAAACGATGCAGACAGGCGATCGTTGAGCGTACGGGAGAGCTTCTCGTCCACCGTCGCGCGCATCTGATCGAGCTGCACGTTGTTGTCCTTGCGGATGGCGCCCAGCTGGACATCGACCGTCTCGCGCACCTTGTCCAGGCGATGCTCGATGCCCTCGCGATTGGCGCCGAGCTGTTGGGCCGTCTCGCGGCGCAGGTCATCCATCCGGTCACCAGCTTGCGAAAACTCACGTGCGATGGTCAGGTAACGTTGCTGCTCCACGGCCGCATCGGTCGTCTGCTGCTGCGCGATGGCATTGGCCGTGCGGCGGGTTTCGGCCAGCGCGACGTTCAGGGCATCGAGCGCGTTGTTGGCCTGCTCGAGTGCTGCCAGCGTTTCCGCGCTACTGTCGCCACGCTCCCGCAGCTCGGCACGCAGGCTCTTGAGCTGGAGGGCGCAAGCCACAGCAGCCCCCACCGCCACCAAGGCGATCACAACAAGCACAATATCAATAGCAGACATAAACTCCGCCCAACAAACCCAATCGAGCACCAATCAAAACCGCGATCAATCTTACCCCGCCACACACACCGGGCGCCCGGCCCCTTCTTGGGCGCCCCTCTCCTCCGCATATTCCATAATGCGGCGCGCCGTTTTCCTGCTCACCTTTGAGTCATCGCCGGCCAAGTATGCGTATACGTTTCCTTTATTCAGGCGCAGAGCACGGCAGAGGCCATAGCGCGTTACACCCGATTCCTCCAATGCTTCCAGCGTTTTCTTTCTCATCAGGGCGTTCACCCTTCTATCGGCCGCCGGCTTTTCCTTCACCGCTCTATACGCACGCCAAACGTTGGCATAACGATTAGGGAGCTCACTTTTGGCGCATAGAGACGCCATGCTACCCGCTTGGCCGTACAAGGATAAAACGTCTCGGTAGTCCTGTTCCATCCACGAGCCCTCGGATAAGCCCAGAACGTATTCGGCTTTTCCTTGCGCCAAAGCGAGCAAAAACAGAGGCTCCGCCACGCGCGGCGCATCCGTCGTCGCCTGCTCAACCAATTTTCTAAAACTCAGCGACTGCTGTCCGGATAGCTCTCGGCAATAGCCTTTTAAGAATCCCTCAAAGGTCAGATTCAACCGAGCACCTCCTTTTTGTATTGCCTGTATGCACAGACCATCTCTTGATAACTCCGCTCCGAAGGCGACGACGCCAGTGCTTCTCCCTCGTCGAATATAAGCCGTTCGAGCAGCCCCCAATCAAGTCGGTCGACGAATGCCTGACTATGAAGATCGATGATGTCGTTCGGACGGTAGGCATAGAGCTTCATTACCGCCAGGTCCTCCAAGGATGGCGTAAAGTACCTGATAAAGCGCGCCCCAATATCCAAGGGAATCAAACGATCTTCGTAATTGAACGGCATCTGATTACAATATGCCACCGCCATACCATTCACCTCGGGGTATCGAGCTATGATCTCGCGGAGGCACCTGTCTGCCTCAAACACATCAATGTCATGTGTAACCGAACGATTCGTCACATCGTTTAGCATGAAGGCGCTTCCTCCCACCAATACAACGCTCGGCCTGTCGTCTCTTGGACCTATTTCCAGCTCTGCCTCTTCGTCAATGCCCAACAGAGTCTGCTCTAAATCCTGCTTATACATATCAAATCCTGTTATTATTCATCTACAATAATACTATTCAGTCGCACGATAGGGCCCGTAAGATGCAAGGATTCCACTCGTGGCGATAATCCTTGCATCCAAGAAGACCAATGGTGGCAAACGTCAGCCTTCCCAACCGACCTGGATGGTTGTCATGACATCGCCTAGGCGCTGGCCGAGGGCTGACAGATGTTGGAGCACTTCGCTGGGCGAAGCACCGTTAAGAATGCAGGTGAGCGCATACGACGCCAGAAAGATGACTGCAAGCCCCAGCGGGATGAGCACGATCATCGCCAAGGTGCGCAGGCGCTGGCCCACGCGGCGACGACGCGCACGACGCTTGTCGAACGCGAGCTCCTGCGCATATGAATCTTGCTGTACGGAATAGGCCTCTGGTGCCGATTCGCACCCGGGCACAGCTGCGGGTACAGCAGCGGGCACGACATTCTGCGCAAAGGGCTGGACTGCCGCCCCTTGCATTTGCATCTCCATGAGTCGTTGCTGCTGACGCAGCATGCGCTCGGCTTGTTGCTGCGGAGTCTCAAGAAACAGATCCATGCTGGCCTCCAAAATCGGAGCATTCGACGCTTACGACCAGCATCCCGCACCGCCATGACCGCGACAACGCAATCGCCGGCAATAGCCACAAAGTTTCTTTTGCTCAAAAGTTGTCGAAAAGCTCAACAACTCCCCTACCAGCACTTTCTCTGAGCTTTTTTCGCCAGCAATCTTTTGGCCTTCCACCCTTACGCCAACTGACCAAAATCTAACCAAAAGCTTGACGAAAATTGTGGAGACCGGGACCCCACACAAAAAGTGCCGCCCCAAAGGGGCGGCACACAAACCAATCTATTAGCCAAAACTCGTTGGCAAGCCCGCGTCGTCAGACCCGCGGCGCATGCCTTTGCCTCGCGCGACTCTGCGAAGCCGTGAGCGAGAGGGAAAGGGATGCGCCGCGGGTCTGACGTCCGGAGCGGTGAAACCAGCAGTTGCCCTGCGCTCCGTGGTCGGTGAGGACAGACTACATGCCCGCGAGACCGCGGGCGGCGGTGGCGCATATAAACGCCAAGGCTAGAATCACGAGCGAGCCCGCAATGTCTGCCAGCACGCCCATTGCACGACGCTCAGACAGCCAGCTCTCAAAGTGCGGGGCAACGTTGCGCCAAACACGCCACAGCAAGATGCCCATACCGATGACGCCCGGGATATTGAGCAGTAGGATCTCGGAGCACAAAAGACCGATCAGGTTGCCGGCGGCAAAACCAGCGTCGCCCTCGCAGTATTTGCGATAAATCATGTACAACATGTACGCCACAAACGGCTGCAGGCACGCAGAGATAAACGTAACCACCATCGAGGGGTCCTGAGATAAGACATCGGTAAGTTTATCGACACTCGTGGCATCTTTCGAAGCCAAGAACAAGCCAATGACCACCACGGGCACCACGCCCAAGATAACCTCGACCAGAGTAAACAACTTAGCAGTCAGATCCTCGCTAGCCGTATTGAGGTGAGGCGCCCACTCAGGATGAGCATGCGCGCCGACCTTCTTGTCCTTCTCGGCACGATCGGCCTTTTTACCCTCGGCAACCCGACGACCAGGATCCTTGCGAGTCCCCGCCGCAGCAACCCGAGCCCGAGACTTCTTACCCATAAAAAACACCCCATCAGGTAGTAGATAAACTAAAAGTCGCTACCCAGTGTACCCCACCCATGAACGGTGCCGTCCCAACCAACCCCCATACAAAAACGTGCCGCCCCTATCGGGGCGGCACACAAACTTCTTATCAGCTTTTCTGTAGCGAGCACGCGACGACCCAAAGCGGGCCGGGAGGGCCGGACTACCTTCCCTCAACGCGACCCTGCGAAGCCGTGAGCGGGGAGGGAAGGCGATCCGGCCTCCCGCCCTGCGCTCCGCAGCAGCCAGCGCCAAGCGCTAGTAGTTCACCACCTGCTCCTCAAAGTACGCCTTCGGGTGGTTACACACCGGGCACACCTCAGGCGCCTCAGCACCAACGTGCAGGTGCCCGCAGTTCAGGCACTTCCACACCTTTACGCCCTCACGCTCAAACACCTCGCCCGACTCGATGCGCTCGACGAGTTTGTTGTAGCGCTCCTCGTGGGCCTTCTCGACGGCGGCGACGCCACGGAACTTCTCGGCGATCTCGGCAAAGCCCTCCTCCTCGGCGGTCTTGGCGAACTCGTCGTACATCGTGGTCCACTCGTAGTTCTCGCCCGCGGCGGCGTCACGCAGGTTGTCCAGAGTGCCCGGAACGGCGCCGTCGTGCAGATACTTAAACCACAGCTTGGCGTGCTCGGACTCGTTGCCCGCCGTCTCGGCAAAGATATTCGAGATCTGAACGTAGCCGTCCTTTTTGGCCTTGGATGCATAGTAGCGATACTTGGTGTGTGCCTGGGACTCACCGGCAAAAGCAGTCTCGAGGTTCTTCTTGGTCTGAGAGTTCTCAAAATCCATAGGTGTACTTCCCTTCAACACGTGCCGCCCATAGGCTTTGAGCGACCTTGTCTTTAGGATGCCCTCAAGCCGCGAATTTAAACCTTACAATCCCGTTCTTCAGATTTGAGCGGGCTACACACTCAACCAGCAATCGCCCTCGGCTCGGCAAAAGCCCTCGCGCTCCAGGTCAGCTAGAATGCCCGCGATCAAGTCGCACTCGACCGGCCCGCGACCGGCTGCCGCTTCCATCTCGTTAACGCCCACCACGGCATCAGCAAGCGTAATCCCCGCCGGCTGCCCATCGCGCGCTGCCAACAACATACGCACGATATGCGCGCGCTTTTGGCGGCGCGAGCCCTCAAACTTGGACTGACGACTATAGCCCGCCGACCGCCTGGACGGATTGGGCAGTGTCTTTTTAAGATACGCGCCGTAATCCAGCAATGCGTAATACCACGCGCGCGGCGTGTCGGCATCGTCTTGAGGCGCGGCAAAGGGCGCGATCTCGTCCGCCGCCGCACCGGGGGCCGCCGGACAGGCAGTTTGGATCAGCGGCACCAGTTCACGATCGGGAACGGCCGGCACATCGGGAAAGAAATGATGCAAAAAGACCGTGCGCACATTGGTCTCCAAATACACGCCCGGAAGATCGAATGCAAACGAACGGATGCCCTGCGCCGTTGCCGGGCCAATGCCGGGCAGAGCGACCAAGTCACGCGTCTCGCGCGGAAACTCCCCATCCCAGTCCTCTACAACGCACTGTGCAGCCCTGTGAAGCGCCAAGGCGCGGCGATTATAGCCCATCCCCTGCCACGCATCCAAGACATCGGAAGGGACAGCCTGAGCGAGCGCCTGAACAGTCGGAAAGCGATCGAGCCACGCCGGCATACGCGTCTCCACGCGCGGCACCTGCGTCTGCTGCAGCATGACCTCGGAGAGCCAGATGATATACGGGTCGCGCGTTCGGCGCCACGGAAGGTCGCGATAACGCAAGACCCCTTCCGAACGAATCATCGAACGAAAGGGGTCCTGAATCATAGCTATACTCCTTATGCGGCGCTATTCCTCCCGGCAAGCGTACGCGCAGGCAGCGTACTCGGGAAACGCATCGCGATCGGCGAACTTGGGATCGACAGCCGGAAACTGGCGATGGGCGACGATATCGCCGAGCGAAACGGAATCGAGGTAGTCGCGCATCAACGCCTGGGCTCCGGCCCACAGGGGATGATAGCAGCACGCGCCCATGCGCGCACAGTCACCATCGGGGGCGGTGCAGTCGTTCATAACCATAGGGCCCTGAACGGCCTCGACGACCTGGCGGATAGTGACGTCGTCCGGACTGACCTTGAGACGCATGCCACCGTGGACGCCACGCAGGCTCTCCACAATACCGGCCTGGACCAAACCGTGCTGAATCGAGCGGGCAAACGAATACGGAACATTGACCTCTTCGGCAGCGGTGCGAACAGAAAGCAAACGCTCCGGATCCTCAGCAAGCATCGCCAGCATACGAAGGGCGTAATCAGTCTTCCTCGATATGTCCATTTTTCCCCTTTCAAGGAATACGAACAGCTCGAACGAGCTCCGGGGCCGAGCTTGTGTCGAGACGCTAAATGACCGCCAGGACATCCAAATGGTAAATCGGATATCCACTGAGTGCCGCGCTTGGAGCGAAATGCATCAGATGCGGCGCACAGTGCAATTTAGTATAACCTAACCCCCTGCCTCGTAGAACAGGTGTTGCGCAACAAAGCTGTTGTTCAGACAGATATACTTATTGGATTTTACTTGCGTTCCCGAAGGCGCGAGGATTCTGGGCGAAGATGCACCAGGGCGATCGTTCTATCGAAGCAAAGTACATCAAACGCAAAAAGCCACGTCCGAAGACGTGGCTTTAATTGCGTTGGCGGGAAGTACGGGGCTCGAACCCGCGACCTCCGACGTGACAGGCCGGCGCTCTAACCAAACTGAGCTAACTCCCCAGGCAGACGTTCGCGTTTGTTTCCGCTCGCGTGCGCTGCGGGGATTAGTATACACAGAAGTTTGTCTGGCGCGCAACAACTTTTTTGAAAAATTTTTTGGGGCCATCCGGGAGGGCTTCCGGGGCTGAGGGCGGGGGTTAAGTTTGCTGCTCTACAGTCCTGCGCAAGACGGAAAGCACATTAAGTGCTTTCCTTTGCGTGCGGAACTCGCGACAAACTTAACCCCCGCCCTCAGCCCCGGAAGCCCTCCCTGCCGTCACTTTGTTCGAGCCGTTGTTGTTGCTCGCCGTTTCGCGGCTCGGCGGCCCCGTTCTCCGCGGCGGGGTTGTCTAAGGTTTTTGTTGAAGCTCGGCCATTGGCTCAAATGGAAACGGGGGACGCATCTGCATCCCCCGTTTTTGTTGTGATTACTCTAGGTCAATAAACTTAGTGCTTAGGATCTTGCCGTCTTTTACTAGCATTCTGGCCATGGTGGGGCCTCGGGTGCCTCTGGGGTAGCTGGCGCTGCCCGGGTTGAGGACTAAGCAACGGCCCACTTGGGCTTCTTTGGTTACGTGGGTGTGGCCGTTGATGGCTACGTCTACGGATCCCACCGGAAGGTCTTCGCGGTAGTGGGCTACGGCGAATTTAAGGCCTTCGTAGGTAAAGAGCGCAAGACGGTCTACATCGGGGCCGTAGTCGCGGTAGTAATCGTTGTTACCCAGTACGGCCCGCACGGGGGCGATGGTGCATAGGTGCTCGTAGTCCATCTCTGACGTGAGGTCGCCGGCGTGGATGATCAGGTCTGCGCCCTCAAGCTCATCCAGGAGCGCAGGCGATAAATAGCCGTGGGTGTCCGAGATGATGTCGATACGCTTGGCGCTTGCACTGTTCATGGGATCCCTTCCGCAAAAAAAACGATTCGGCAGATACATACAAAAAGGCCCCACGGCTCCGCAGACGATGGGTCTACAGGGCTGCGGGGCCAGTGTGCTAGAGACTCAGAGCCTTCTTGAGCGGCACGACGCGGCGGCGCGAAACCGGCACGCGTTCGTCGACGCCCGTAATGCCCAGCTGGATGGCGCCCGAGGGCACCGTCTCCACATCCGTGACGCACGCCAAGTTGACGATATAGCGGCGGTGAACACGGAAGAAGCCAAAGTCGCAGAGCTTGGCCTCAAACTGCGCCAGCGAGGTCGTCGACAAAAAGCGATCATCGACGGTATAGATGCAGGAGTAATCGTCCTTGGCCATGATAAAGCGAATGTCGTCCACGGGAATGAGCACCTTGCGGCCGCCCTTTTCCACCGGGATACGCTCGATGGTCACCTTGCTGTCCGTAACCGGCTTGGTGCGTTGCATGACCTTCTCGATCGCGCGATCCAAGCGAGCTTCCTCGACCGGCTTCATCAGATAATCGACGGCATCCACGTCGAATGCCTCGACCGCATGGTCACTATACGCAGTCACAAACACGATCGCCGGCGGATTTTTGAGCTTATGCAGCGCCTCGGCAAGTTGCAGGCCCGAGGCACCGGGCATCGAGATATCGAGAAACACGACATCCACGCGACTTTCCATAAGCATCTCGATGGCGGAGCGGACGCTCGACGCCTCCGTGATCGTGCCGATCTTGCCCGTTTGCTCGAGCAGGAAGCGAAGCTCCGAGCGAGCCGGCGCCTCATCATCCACAATCATCGCACGCAGCATAGGGATAAAACCTTTCGTCAACTAACTACGCCGGGCATCCGTCGCATGACGTTGAGCCCGTAGCCTTTTATTTTACTCTTGAATGTCGAAGATGCTCTCTGACAAATCAAGATGAAGGAGCACTTTGGTGCCCTTGCCCGGCGCCGATTCGACACGCGTATAGGAGTGCGGCCCATAAAAGCGATGGATGCGCTCCGAAATATTGTGCATGGCCACACCGGCGCCGCCACCCTGGGGAGAGCTGGCGTCGGGACGGGCAGAACGCTCGTCAAACAGTCTGGCGGCGGTACCCTCATCCATGCCCACGCCATTATCGGCCACGGCAATCAAGATTGCATCCTCGCCGTCTTGGTGAACGGTCACGTCGATCCTCAGGGCGTCGTCATCGCCCATACCATGACGTACGGCGTTCTCGACAATCGGCTGGATCACGAACGCCGGCACCAGCGTATCTTCCACGTCCTCGGACACATCGAACGTCGCGAGCACGCGGTCCTCGCCAAAGCGGGCCTTCTCAAAGGTAAGGTAGCGCTTGGTCTGTGCAACCTCGCGCGAGACCGGAATAAGCGATCCCGAGTTGTCGAGCGTGGCACGATAGAACGATGAGAACTCACGAAGCAGTTCGCGGGCCCGCAGCGGATCGGTGCGCGTAAACGATGCAATGGTGTTCAGCGTGTTGAACAGGAAGTGCGGGTTAATCTGCGCCTGCAGCGCACGCACCTCGGCGCGCGCTGTGAGTTCCTTTTGCACCTCGAGCTCGTGGATGGCGAGCTGCGTGGACAAGATCTCGGCAAAGCCCGAGGCAAGCGCGTACTGGGTACGGTCGACGGCGCGCGGGGTCTTGTAGTAGAACTTGAGCGTGCCGACGGTACGATCGCCCACCTTGATGGGGGCGATAATGCCGGCGGGGACTTGGTTGTGTGAGCCGTCCGAGCCCACGACATCCACCATACGGTTGAACGACTGCACGATGCCATGTTCGATAACGTAGCGCGTGGCAAGCGTGTGGATGGGAGAATCTGGCAGTAGTTTTTTCTCAAGCTCGCCCGCGCAGGCCAGCACGTTGCCCTCGTCGGTGATGGCCACCGTCATGGCACGCGTCTCGGGCAAAATGCGCTGGCACACCAAACGCGCCGACTCCTGCGTCAGACCGCCCTTAATGTCCTCGAGCATGGCCGAGGCCACCGAGAGCGTCTCCTCGGTGTACTGGGAGCGCACCGAATCGGGATTGAGCGTCAAAAAGATAAAGATGCACAGAAAGATGCACAGCAGCGCGCAGGCAATCACCGTGGCGATCGGCTCGATACCGGTCACCAAGGCAAAAATAAAGTACACCAGCACGCAAATGGCGCAGGCAACGGCAATGATGCGAAAGATTGATATTGAACTATCGCGCTGGGCGCGGCGGTCGATCATTCGGCCCCCTCCAGGATACTGATCAGTTGTGCGTCACGCCAAAGCCCGTCCATGATCTTGGGCCAAAAGCTCTGGAAACGCAGGTAGCTTGCAGCGTTTTGGCGCGCATAGGCCTTTGCCTCGCCGATACCATGGCGCCAGATGCGCAGGTAGCCCTCATGCTCGCGGGTAAACACGCTGCGGACCATAGCGGTCTTGCGCACGCGGTCGTCGAGCTCGCGCGAAATCCACGGGCCCGGGTAGGGCATGAGTGATGCCGCCGTAACGGGAATGAGCTCCTTTTGATGCGCGGCGAATGTCAACTTGGCCCGTTCGTAGTACCAACGGTATACATCCTGCATAAAGCGCGGTGAGCGCTTTTCGGACTCCGGAGGCAGATGGCGCACGGTCCACTCGTTATCGAACCACACGTCGTAGCCAAACATGCGCATGTTAAAGAGGTAATCCAAGTCCTCGCCGCGGGTGATAAACGGGTCAAAGGCCACACGCGTAAAGGCGCGGGCGTGCAGGGCCATCAGGCCGCCGCACACGTAGTTAGAGCGCGAGATGCGGGTGCCCGAGAGCGCCTTTTTCATCCAACGGTTGAACTCGATGCGCTTGGTCCACCAACGATGGCAGATGCCCGCCTTGTCCGTGGGAGCCAGCGGCGAGCCGTCGCGATCGTAGAAATAGCCGCTCTTGACCAAGATCGGCAAGCCCTGACGCGTCTGCTGCCCCAACGCATAGGTCGCGCGCTTCATAAAGTCGGCGTCGATGACAGTCTCATCGTCATCCAAAAAGATAACCGCGTCATGGCCCAGCACAGCGGCACAGGCTAGCCCCATGTTGCGGATGGCACCGTAGCCTCGCAGGCTCACGCACTCGCCCGAACCCTTGGGCGCGATCTGAGCAACCCGGTCTGCGATGCGCGAGGCCTGGGTGTTGGTGACAACGGTGACCTTGAGCGTGGGATGCGCGTCGACAATCTCGCGCACGCGCAGCGACACATCGGCTGTGGCAGAAACGGGACAGACCACCAAAAGGATGATGCGCGGGATGTCACGTACCTGCTCAAGCGAGGCCAGGCAGCGGTCGAGTTCGGGATTGTCGGCGTTGAGTCGCGTCGAATGGTCATAGGTGCCAGGGGCGTTTGCGCAAGCGTCATCGCCCGCCCAATACGTTGGAATCACGACTGTGGCGTTCATGCCTTACCCTCCCTGCAACACAAAAACGGGACGCCGCCAAACACAGGCGACGCCCCGCGACCTAGCTGATTCCATCATACCCACTTGGGCAAATCATTGCTCGCAAGTCGCAATGTTTATTGCGGATAACCCCAAAAGAGTACCGTGGACAGGCACAATAGCCGCTCGCTCCTATGCGGCATGCTCTGCCGCCCGAGTCATGCGGGACAGGCGGACCAGCAGCATAAAGCCAACAATCAGCAGCACGCCAATGGAAAGGACGCCCAGCGACGGGTTGCCGGTCAGCGAGGTGACGACCGACACCAGGAAGGTGCCCATAACGCTTGCATAACGACCAAAGATGTCAAAGAAGCCGTAGTACTCGTTGGACTTTTCCTTGGGGATAATGCGACCAAAGTAGCTACGGCTGAGCGCCTGCACGCCGCCCTGGAACAGGCCGACCATAATGGCAAGCACCCAGAATTCAAAGGCGGTCTTGAGGAAGAACGCGGCGAACAGCACAATGCCCATGTAGGCGGCGACCGCCACCAGGATCATGTTGAGCGTGCCCACGCGTCCGGCGAGCTTGCCGTAGATGATGGCGGACGGAAAGGCCACGAACTGCGTAACGAGCAGCGCCAGCACCAGCTGCGTCGAATCGATGCCCAAGGCCGATCCGTAACTGGTGGCCATGGAAATGACCGTGTGCACACCGTCGATATAGAAGAAGAACGCGATCATGTAGACCAGCACGGTCTTGTTGTGGGCGATCTCGCGCATGGTGTGTCCGACCTCGGAGAACACACCGCCCACGATGTGGCCGATAGTGTCCTCGGGACCGCGCTCGCGACCGTACTTTTGCTTATAGGTGCGAATGAGCGGCAGGGTAAAGATGAGCCACCAGGCACCAGTGATGATAAACGACAGACGCGTTGCCAGCATGGTGGGGACGCCAAGAGCGGGGCCACCCATGATGAGCGCCAGGCAGATGACGAACGGCACGGTGGAACCGATATAGCCCCAGGCATAGCCCGAGCTGGACACGGCGTCCATGCGCTCGTCGGTCGTAATGTCGGGCAGCATGGCGTCGTAGAACGTCATAGAAGAGTTAAGGCCGATGGTGCACAGCACGTACACGGTCAAAAATGCCATGGCGGACATTGGGATAGCCTGCGCCAGGCAAAGCACCAGGCCCGTGAGGAAGAAGCCCAAGAAGAACTTGATCTTGTTGCCTGCGTAGTCAGCAAGCGCGCCCAGAATGGGCATGAGCATGGCAATGACCAGCGAGGCGATCGTCTGCGCATTGCCCCAGGCGACCACCAGGTCGGCCGAGGAAGCGCCGGTATTGATGGCGTTAAAGTAAATGGGCACCACCGAGGTATTGAGCAGCACAAGGGCCGAATTGCCCACATCATACATAACCCAGTTACGCTCGAGCTTGGTGTATTTCATGGACAGGGACCCTTCGTATTCGCCCGATATGCAGTTAGTTCATCGTACCCCAATTGTCCAGAACCGCCGGTAAGGATTCGGCAAAGGGGCACGCACGGGCCCTATTCCTCGCGGTCGAACTCCTCATCGGCTTCGAGCACGCGACCGCTGTAGTTGACGTGACTGGTCACGGCATCCATGTCACCGGTCTCGATAAAACGTGCGACCGTGCACTCGTAATCGACCAGCGCGCGATCAAAGACCTCGGGGAAACTCTCGTTCGAGACCTCGTCGGTAAAGGGATTCTTCCATGTCAGATGGCCCAGGTTACCGGTGCGCTCGGGCAGCTCCGTCGTCACGCGATGGGCAAGGCCGTCGAGCAGCGAGTAGTCGTGCACCAAGCCCTCAACCAGCGAGATCGCGCGCGTCTTTGCGGAGCCGGCCGGCTCAATCGCGCGGTAAAGTCGCTGCATATTGGCAACGGCAGCACCGTACTCCCCCGCCGGAATGTCAATGCCGTACACGCGTCCGGCAACATAGCTCATCAGCACGCCGGCCACGCGATTGATGCGATCGGTGGTGACGATCTCGCCCGCCGGCGGGTAATCGTCGACCGTAGCGCCATCGCGTTTAAGCTGCAGCATCAGTACATCCAGGTCGCTCTCGATCACGGCATGGACCTGACTGCTCGAATCCTCAAGCTCTGAATCGGACTCCACGATGCCAAACTGCTGCTCATAGACAAAGGGATGGGCGTTGCGGTCGAGCACGTAATGAGACAGTAGGCCCAGCGCAAAGGCGCGACCCAAGCTGGCGTCGCGCGGCAGCAGATGTGACACGCCGTCGCGCAGGCACGCAAACTGACGAGACATGCGCGACCGATGCATGACCTGTGCCAGCAGCGTGCAGTCGGAAACACGCGGTGTCAGAATGTGAAAGAAGAACGGGTCGGGGCCTTGGTTGCCCAAGATAAAGGCAATGCGCTCTTCATCGGACGCGATGACGCCCTGCGGAAGACGGTCGATGCTTTCCTCGCCAAACAGATGATGGGTGATAAGCGCGGGCATAATGATCCTTTCGATTTCATTCGATGCCACCCATTATGCCCACCGCGCGCCCATGCCAAACCTGCGATGGTAAACGACGGCACGCAAGCCTCTTACGCAAGCCCCAGGTGCGACTTGACCTCGGCGGCACGACGACGGGACACCGGCACCGTCGAGTTCACGTGGTCGAGCCTGAGCTCCATAAGACCCGTGGAACCGATCTCAACATTGTGCACGTCTTCCAAATTGACCAGATAGCTGCGATGAACGCGAATAAAGCCCTCGGAGACCAAGCGACGCTCGAGCGAAGAGATCGACTCATTGATCAGGTACGTTCCCTCGGCGCAGATGGCATTGCAAAAATCGGCGCGCGCCTCAAAGTAGCAGACGTCTGCGGCGGGAATGAACACCTTTTTGCCCCCGCGGTCCACCGTCAGACGCAAAGGCTGGCGCGGAGCGTGGATAACACGACGGGCACCCAAGGCTGCCTCAATCTTGTCGAGTGCCTTTGACAGGCGTGCGTCCTCGACCGGCTTGACGACATAGTCGACCGCATCGAGGTTATACGCATCGGCGGCAAACTCGGCAAACGCCGTCACAAACACAACCACCGGCGGCGTCTTTAGGTTCTGCAGCGTCTCGGCAAGCTCAATTCCCGAGCGACCGGGCATGGTAATGTCTAAAAACAGCACGTCGGGCTTATTCGACAGAATCGACTCCACGGCTTCGGTGACATTGCCCGCCTCGGCAATCTGACCCACACGCATATCCTTTTCCAACAGATAGCGTAGCTCAGCCCTAATTGGAGGCTCGTCATCAACCACCAAGATGTTCCAGCCTTCGGACATATGTGCTTCCCCTCTTTTTCTCTCAATCCAACCGCGTGCTACGCCGTCAACGGCGCGGGCTCATGCGGCTCGCCGTTCAGCTCGACGATGACCTGCGTTCCCACGCCCTCCTGGGACTTCACGCGCATGCCGGAATCTTCTCCGTAAAAGAAATGGATGCGCTGAAGCACGTTGAAGAGCGCCAGGCCGCAACCTCGCTTGACGGAGCCGTCGGCGGTAATGCTCTCGGGCTCCTCTCGGCGATGTTGCTCAAACAGATGCGCGCAGACCTCTTCGCTCATACCGATGCCATCGTCCTCGACGATGATTTCCAAACCGTCATCGGTCTCGAAAGCCCTAACATGAATAGAAAGCGGCTCGGTCTCGCGCTGCGCGTGCTTGATGCAGTTTTCGAGCAGCGGCTGCAAGATAAACGGCGGTACTAGGCTGTCGCGCACCTCAAAGTCGATGTCGACCGAAACACGCAGACGGCCGTCGCCATACCGGGCCTGCATAAGATTGATATAACGAGTGCCCTGCTCCACCTCGTGCTCGAGCGTGGTGAGCGTATCGGAGTCAGAAAGCGTCTGACGGTAATAATTGGAAAAATCGATGAGCAACGATCGCGCCTTGTCGGGCTCGGTTCGAACGAGCGACACGATCGTGCTAATGGTATTGAACAGAAAATGCGGGTCGACCTGCGACTGCAGGGCACGAAGCTCAACGCGGGCTGTGAGCTCATCCTGGCGCTCGAGCTCAAAGCTCGCGAGTTGCGTGGAAATTAGATCGGCAAAGCCCGAGGCCAACGCCGTCTGGCGCATATCGATGCTGCTCAGGCGGGGATAGTACAGCTCGAGCGTACCCACGCAATGTCCGCGCACGGTAAGCGGCGCGACAATGCCGGCGCGCAGGCGGGGAAAATAGCCGCCCGTCTCATTGGATGTGTCACGCGAAAACACGCTCTGCTCGCCCGTCTCAATCACACTGAGCGTGGTCTTGAGCACGACCGGGGTGCCGGCAGGGCACTTTGCCGAGTCCTCGCCCCAGCTTGCCAACACCTGTTTGCCATCGGTAAAGCAGATGGCCGAGGCGATGGTCTCGGACAGGATGATTTTAGAGGCGCCCAGGGCCGCTTCGGGCGTAAGGCCGCGCGACGTGTAGGCGAATATTTTTGATGCGATGGCGAGCGTACGGTCGGTTGCGCTCGATGTGAGGTCGTCGGGGACCACAAAGACATACGAGAAAAAGAAGCACAGCATGACCAGGCCGGCAATAACGACAACGCCCGGAACGGGATTGGGATTATCGGTTAAATCCCAGATAAGCAGCAGGATAAGCGCCGGAACGACAACACCGAGCAGGATGGCCTGGACCACATGCCGGGCCGTACGAAAGACCTTGGTAGAGTTGTAGCTCTTGCCCAGAATCAGCCTGTTTAAATCCACCGTCATCCCCTTTTATCTATCGCACCCATAGCAATAAAGAGGGCCGCAAGCGACCCTCTCCATTGCATTATGCAATCAAATACTGTGTTTTACATCCAGTCGTCGATGAACGGTAGTTTAGGCGCTGTATTTGTTGGCCTCGCCAAAGGTGCCAGCCTCGACGATCCAGCCGTCCTTCATGATGACGTCCATGTTGTCGGTGTTGAGCACGTGGATGTCGGCGGCGACGTCACCGTTGATGACCAGCAGGTCGGCGCACTTGCCGGCCTCGATGGAACCGGTCTCGTCCTCGATGTGGCACATCTTGGCACCGTTGAGGGTGGCGCAGGTGATGGTCTCGACCGGGGTGAAGCCGATCTTGTCGACGAACTCGTACATCTCCTCAATGGAGCAGGTGCCGTACGGGGTGACGAAGGAGAAGGAGTCGGAGCCGATCGTCATGACGACGCCGCGCTTCTTGGCCTCGCGCAGGCAGTCGTAGTTGCGCTGCAGCTCCTTCTCGACCAGGGTGCCCTCGTACTTGTCGTGCAGCTCGGGGACGTAGACGGGCGGATAGGTGGCGTACCAGGTGGGCAGGAAGGCGATCGTCGGGGTGAAGAAGGTGCCCTGCTCGGCCATGAGGTCCATGGTGCGCTCATCGATATCGAAGCCGTGAATCAGCTGCTCGCAGCCAAAGCGAACGGAATCGTAGGCAGCGGCGTGGTTGTTGTAGCAGTGGCTCCACACGGGGATGCCGACCATCTTTGCCTCTTCGACCACGGCCTGGATCTCCTCGGAGCAATAGTGCTGGTCGCGACCGGAGTCCCAGCGCCAGATGCCGCCACCGGTAGCCCAGATCTTGATGGCATCGGGGTTCTCACGCAGGCGACGACGGACGGCCTTGCGCAGATCCCAAGGACCGTCGACCTGGTCGCCCCAGGGGTGGGATTCCTTGTTGAGCTCCTGGGTGCAGTGGTGGGAGTCACCGTGGCCGGCAACGCGGCAGAAGCCGAGGCCGGTGGCCAGAACGCGCGGGCCCTTAAAGACGCCCTTGTCGATGCAGTCACGGATCTGGATACCAAAGCGGCCGATCTCGCAGACGGTGGTGAGGCCGTGGGTGAGGCAGTCGTAGGCCTGCTTGACGGCGACGGCCTGCTTCTCGAGGAGCGGCTGCATGACCCAATCGGTGTCATCGTCGGTCAGGTTGCCCGAGAAGTGCAGGTGGGTGTCGATCAGGCCGGGAAGGACGGTCTTGCCGGCGGCGTCGATAACCTCAACGCCCTCGGGAAGGTCCTGCATAGTGCCGGCGTACTCAATCTTGCCGTTGTCGTCAACGAGAACGAGGGAGTTCTCGACCGGCTCGGCACCGGTACCGTCGATGAGCTTGCCGCCAACGATTGCATACTTAGTGGACATGGTTCCTCCTTATGGATCCATATAGTGGGCGAGGCCGTGTTGGGTTAAGGCCTCACAAAGCTACCCAAGTGGTGCCGGGTTCGGTGCGCGGGAGAGAGGGCGCCGCGCACCCGATCCGCCCCGGCTAGGCGTTACTTTTTGCGGGAATTGGTGAAAGCCATGAGAGCCAGGCCAATAGCCAACCAGCCGATTACGATGCTCCACTCCACCATGTTGAGGGAGGCGGGAGAGAACGGAATCACGAGCAGGCCGATGATGATGGCGCAGGCAGCGATAGCGAGGCCGATGCCAAACTTGCCGCCGGGCACCTCGTAGGGACGAGGCAGGTCGGGCTCGGTGAAGCGCATGCGCAGGCAGGCGAGGGCGACCATGCCGCAGGAGAAGATGAAGGCGAGAGCCGACACGTTGGTCAGAGGAATGAGCATGTTCTTGCCCAGGAACGGACCGATGACGGTGATGACGCCCAGAACGACGCAGGCGAGCTTGGGAGCGCCGGACTTGGGGTCGACCTCGGCGAATTTCTCGGGCAGCTGGCCCTTGCGGCCCATGGCGAGCATGATGCGGCTCGTGGCGCCGTAGAAGGAGTTCATCGGGCCCATGGGTCCAAGCGTGGCGATGACGAGCATGGCCAGGTACAGGAGCATGTTGATACCCTTAAGGCAGGCAAGCGCGGGAACCGGGCTCTTAACAAACTCATGCCAGTCGAGGATGGTGCCGAACGAGTAGATGCAGACCATGTAGAAGCCGCCGGCGGCCAGCAGGGCCAGGGAGATGATCTTGCCGAACTTGTTCCAGTTGAGGCCCTCGGCTGCTTCCTCAGCCTGCTGAGGAATGGTGTCGAAACCGGCGTAGAAGAACGGAGTCAGAACCAGGACCGACACGATGCCGGCGAACAGGCTGGCGCCCTCGGTAGCGGCCTTGCCGCCGCCAGCGCCGGTGACCTGGGAGAACACGGGCATGGCATTGTCCGGCGAGCCGGTGAACAGCGAGACGCCCATGGCGAGCAGCATGCCGCAGAGCAGAGCCTTGGTCAGGAAGGCCTGGAGCTTGGCGGCCGAGCTGGCGCCGCGGAAGTTGAGGAAGATGACGTAGGCTGCGAAGCCGAGCGCGATCAGCGTCGGGAACAGGTAAACGTCGGCGCCCAGGATGGTGTAGAGCTTGACGGCGCGCAGCCACTCAAGACCGGGCAGGCTGCCGAACATCTCGGACACGAGGGTCGAAATGGCGATGGCCTCCCACGGGCACAGGATACCGTTGCCCAGGGCCAAAAGCCAACCGGTGATGTAGCTCAGCGTACGACCAAAGCTACGATCGACATACTCGACAATGCCGCCCGAGATGGGGATAGCAGCCGTGAGCTCACCGAAAACAGCTCCGACGGGCACGAGGAAGATTGCACCCAAGAGGAATGCGATCATAGCGGGAACGGGACCGCCGCCCACGACCATCCAGTCGCCGACCTGCAGAACCCAACCGGTACCGATGATGGCACCGAAACCGATGGTGAAGAAGTTCCAGAGCGAAAGCGTTTTCTTCATGCCGCCGTTATCCTCGACTGCAACTTCTGCGTTCTTGTCCGCCATTGTTCCCCTCCTTTCCTTTTTGACGCCCCTTGACGTCACCCCTTGCGCGGTCTGTTTTGCCGCGCTCTTTTATTTCGTGGCTTTAAGATACGGCCTTGGCGCAGCAGCTCCGCTTGTAGCTCGACCGAAGGCAGAACTGCAAAACGAGCGGCGCCGTTTTTGGGACGAACGGCACGGTTTGCCGCTCATTGTTGCCGCCCGTCCGACGGGCGTACGCTCATCGGACGCATATAGAGATGTTTTTGAGACCGTGTGTTTTGCGCCTTTCGTACCGTTTACCGAGCTTTTGACGCGCAGACCCATTTGTTGCACATCTTTTTTGTAGGATGGACAGGTTATACATGAGACAAGGCGGTACGAATGGCATACGGATACAACGACGGCGATCAACGGCGACAAAGCGTTCGCCTTGCTGGCCGTACCACGCCTACGCCCAGAAATGCCACGAGCAGCAATCCGCAACGCCTCCAAGAGCAACCCAGGCCTTCGTCTCGGCAGCAGGCAAGCAGAACACGGCAGAGTGGCCGTCTGAGCACGGGCACAAGCGCGCAGCAAGATAGCCGCTTGGGCGCGCGCACTCGACAGCGTCAGGCCGAGGTTCCGCAACTGCGCCGCAACGGCGCACGTCAGCCCGGCATCCATATCAACCGCTTCTTTTCGCATCCCCAAGGCGGACGCGACGGCAAGCCCTACCGCTCGACATCGCACGCGAATGCCCCCGCCCTGCCGGCTCGTCGACTTCGCCTCGCACTGTGCTCTATCCTTACCTGTCTGGTCTTTGTGCTTATGAGCTCCTGTATGTCCCACGGGTCGGCCGGTCTCGAGCCCACCGCCGAGGATAAGCTGCTCAAGGCCCCCGTCGCACCCGGTTATTCTTTCGCCTTTTCGACCCCACGCTCGCAATGGCAAGCCGGCACGATGCCCCATATCTATCAGATCGACCCTGCGTGGTCGGAGCTGCCTTACGCCGGCGGCACCATCCGCCAAAATGCCTGCGGGCCCACGTGCCTCACCATGGTCTACATCTTTAAGACGGGACGCACCAATATGACCCCCGTCGATATGTGCGCGCTTTCCGAGGCGGGCAATTACGCCCCCACCGGCGCAACCGAATGGTCGTTTATGACGAGTGGCGCGTGGCAGTTGGGACTTAACGGAACGGAACTCCATATCGATCGCAGCTCCATCACCCAGGCGCTGCGCTCGGGAGCACCCGTTATCGCCGCCGTTCGGCCGGGCACCTTTACCAGCGTTGGACACTACATTGTGCTTTACGGTATTGACGACGCCGACCAGATTGGAGTCTTCGATCCCAACTCGGCCAGCCGCAGCGCCCGCCGCTGGGGCGCCGTAGAGGTCCTTAACGAAGTCGAAGCCATGTGGGCCTACTACTAGTCATTGGGGACAGACTTAAATGAGTGGTCGTTGGGGACAGCCTTTAAGGACTGTCCCAAGCTGCCGGCAGGAAAGGAACGTCCCCAAGTGCCGGGTTCCCAATGACTAGGTGAATAGCAAAAGTCCCGCAGTCGGAGCGGACCGCGGGACTCATGAAGAGAGGCTAGTTTGTGGGCGCCTTGCCTGGCGCCCACGAGAGAGGCAATGGAGTAGAGGCTACTCGTGGATGCGGGTACCGGAGAGGCCGGCCATGGTCTCGGCGGCCTTGTCCAGGGCGCCGATGATGCAGGTGCGGCCCTTGCGGGAACGGGCGAACTTGATGGCGGCGCGGACCTTGGGCTCCATGGAACCCTTGCCGAACTGGCCCTCGTCGGCCAGGCGCTCGGCCTCGTCGGCGGTGATGTCCTCGAGCTCCTCCTGGTTGGGCTTGCCAAAGTTGATGGCGACATGCTCAACGGCGGTCAGCAGGAACAGAACGTCGGCGTCGCAGTCCTCGGCCAGCAGCTCGCCGCCCAGGTCCTTGTCGATGACGGCGGGAACGCCCTTGTAGCAGCCCTTGTTCTCGTAGTCGCGGACGACGGGGATGCCGCCGCCACCGCAGGCGATGACGATGAACTCGTTGTCGAGCAGGTTAAGGATGGAATCAGCCTCGACGATCTTCTTGGGATCGGGGGAAGCGACAACGCGACGCCAGCCGCGGCCGGAATCCTCGACGAAGACCTTGGAAGGATCCTCGGCCATGAACTCCTTGGCCTGCTCCTCGGTGTAGAAGGGGCCAATCGGCTTGGTCGGGTTCTTGAACGCGGGATCGTCCGGGTCGCACTCGATCTGGGTGACGACAGTTGCGGCGTGCCAACGCTTATAGCGCTTGTGCATCTCGCGACCGATGCCCTGCTGCAGGTGATAGCCGATGTAGCCCTGGGACATGGCGCCGCACTCGGGCAGCGGCATCTCGGGGGTGCCGATGGCGTCGTGGGCGGCGGCGAAGGCGTTCTGGATCATGCCGACCTGCGGACCGTTGCCGTGGGTGATGATGATTTCGTTACCCTGCTCAATCAGGCCGAGAAGGGCGTGAGCGGTGTTGCTCACGGCCTCGATCTGCTCAACGGGGTTGTTGCCGAGGGCGTTGCCGCCAAGGGCGACGACAATACGATCGGGCTTGCCAAGAGGCTTAGACATTGCTGGAATCCTTTCTGTAAAAGGCCTACAACCCATTAATAACCCGCGCCCGTGCAATACGCGAGTTTATTAAGGTTTATATTCTCTTTATCGCTCATTTTATTCATTTTGAAAATAGTTGAACGGTGAACGGTCGTTTTTATCCGCTCAGCGTACAGAACCCCAGCTCAGATATGTTTACGCCATTTACGTGCGACTTTATTTTAATAGAGCAGGGATTAGACCAGATTATGCAAACTGTATCTTTGCTAAACACAAAACAGGCAGCGTAGTATCTTACTCGCACTATACGAGATTCTATGCACTTATTGGACGAGTATGCAGCCCTGCAATAACATGGCGTTTTTCATCCAACTTAAGGAATAGACGAGTGCCTTTGCCGCGCGTCGGCCGGTAGCCGGCGAGCCGTCTCGTCGGTTGCCGCTTCCAGAAAATCAAAAACTGATATTGCGCGCGCAATTGCTGCATGGTACTTTAGCGAAGAACAGCGCGGGCTGGGGCGACAGAGATTTGTCGTGAAGTTTGGGTTCGGCGACCCCGCTGCTGTCTTCTCCTTATCCGCCAGCGAACCCCTTGAGCGACGGATTGAGGAGGTCCTTACTATGACAAAAATGCTCAAGATCACGCTGAATGGCGAGACGTTTCTCGCCGACATGCTCTGGGACAAGGCTCCCGAGGCATGCAAGCTGTTCGAATCATCCTGTCCAGTCGAGTCACGTATCTTTTCGGCCAAGATCTGCGATGCCGAGGTGACGTATCCTGTCTCGGGCCCCATCGCCAATTACGAGCACATCGAGAACCCCGTCTTTCACGAGCCGGCGGGCGCCGTGAGCTGGTATGGCGGCTGGTCGTCAATTTGCATCTTCTTTGACGTGTGCGAGCCCTTTGGCACCTGCAACATGTTCGCCCGCATCTGCGAAGCCGACCGCGAGCGCTTTGCCGCTGCCTGCCGCAATGTCTGGGATAACCAGGGTATGTACATCAAAAACGAAATCGTCGAGATCGAAACGGAGGCCTAAAGATGATGGATATCAACACCCTGCTCGCACTCGACCTTGCCGAGTACACCACTGCACTTGAGGCCCTCGCCGATCAAATGATGCTCGAGGAACCGCGCGATATCGACTACATGCGCCGCCGCAAGCTCGACACCGGCCGCGAATTCGCCGTCTGGAACTTCACCGTCGGCTACTGCATGAACGCAGCCGACGCCCTCTCCCTCCTGCGAGCCCAGGCCAACGAAAATGCCAACGACGGCACCGCCGACCTCGCAACGATCAACAACAGCGCCGCGCGCCTATGCGACTGGTTCTCGGGCGCCTTCGACGTCACCGGCAAAATGGATGACACCACGGCAATCCTCGCCCACAGCCGTGACCTCTACGCCCAGGTCGAGACTCACGAACAGTTCGCTGCCCTCACCCGCGCCACCGAGCGCTATCTGGTCCAGCTCCAATTTTGGGTCGACCGCCAGATTCCCTGGCCGGCTATTAGCGACCTCGTCCACGGCTACCGCCTACGCACAGAGAGCGGCGAGACAAGGTAACCAAGCAAGCAGCACCGACAACATCCCACCATCGAGATCCAAAGTAAGAATCAGAGGGCTGGAGACGCACCCAACAGCGTCCCCAGCCCCTTCGCAAAGTAGAGCACTGTTTCAGTGGCTTTGAGACCTATTCGAACCTTTGCTATCTCCAAATTTTTGTATATTTACGACATTATTATCTGCCAATTTTTGTATGATTTTAGGCGATTTTATCTGTCAATTTTTGTCATTTGGGGGTTTAATGCTACGCCGTAAGGTCACTGATAGGCTTTTGAGCTGGAAGAATAACTCCAATAAGGCATTACTTGTTACTGGTGCGCGTCAGATTGGCAAGAGCTATGCGATTCGCGCGTTTGGAAAAAGCAACTACGCATCGTATTTTGAGTTCAATTTACTTCTCGATGTCGAGGCAAGGAATGTGCTTGTTGGCGCAAAGAACTCCGTTGACTTTATCAACCGCGTAGCCCTTCTTGCGGATGCGCCGCTTGTTGAGGGCAATACGCTTGTCTTTGTCGATGAGATTCAGGAGTATCCGCAGATCGTTACCCTCATGAAGGCGTTGGTCGAGGATGGGCGCTTTAGCTATGTCTTCTCGGGGTCTATGCTTGGGACTGAGTTTAAGGGGATCTCTTCTTTTCCGGTGGGGTATGTAGAGCACATTGTTATGCGCCCGATGGATTTTGAAGAGTTTTGTTGGGCAAACAGCGTTAGCGAGAATGTGCTTGCAGGCATTCGCAGCTGCCTTGTCGAGAAACATCCTGTCGAAAACTATATTCATGAGGCGATGCTCAAGAACTATAGAGCTTATATCGTTTGCGGCGGCATGCCGGAGGTCGTTCAGAATTATATTGATTCGGGTTATTCGCTCGTGAGCACACGTGAGCTTCAAACTCAGCTGGTCGATCAGTACAAAAGCGATATCTCAAAATATGCATCGACTCGAGCGTTTAACGTTCGGTCGATTTTTGAGCAAATTCCCGTTCAGCTTGAGGCGGAGTCTCATCGCTTTGTTGTTTCGTCTCTGGGTGAGGGAGCTCGCCTTAAAAAATATGAGCAGGATTTCCTGTGGCTTGTTAACGCAGGCGTTGGATTGATGGTCGCCAGGGTGACGGAGCCACGGAGTCCTCTCAAGAGGACGGAGAAAACGACAGCCTTCAAACTATACGAGTCTGATACAGGCATGCTCGCATCGCGATACCCCGGCAGCACTGCACGCGCTGTCTATCTTGATATGAAAACTCCCAACCTTGGTGGTCTCTATGAGAACGTGGTCGCGCAGGAACTCGTTGCCCTCGGGGCGGATGCATGGTACTACCAAACGCGTGAGGTCGGTGAAGTTGACTTTGTGATCGAAGGCGCCCACGGGCATGTTGTCCCAATCGAGGTCAAATCGGGCAAGAAAGTTCGAGCGCATGCGGCCCTCGATCGCCTGATGAGTGTGGGCGAGTATAAAATTCCCGAGGCCGTTGTACTGAGCCACGAGAACCTCAGCAAAGAGGGCAAGGTTCTGTATGTTCCAATCTACATGACGTTTTGTCTCGATGAGTTTATGGAAAAGGATGACCCCAATAACGATTTCTCGTTCGCGCCCATATCTCTCTAGCCATTTGAATCCGCAATCCAGCCCCGTCCCCTATCCATCCCCAAAGTGGCGCGCCTTTCGCGGCAAAGCCGCGAAACAGCGACCGGGACAAAAGGCCCCCACAACCACGTCCTTCATTCAGCCACACAATCCGAGGACGTAGTCGTAGCAGGATCTGAGGGCTGACCTTCGCGGACACTCCGCAGGACGAAAGAACCCCCGCCGCACGTAGTGCGCAGCGGGGGTTCTTTCATGTCCGAGGACGTCCGCGAAGGTCAGCCCTCAGATCCTGCGGTGGGAGACCTAGGCCTCGTTGTACACCGTCTTGAGCTTCAGCAGGTGAGCGTAGCGGTCCATAGCGGCCTGCTCGTTCTCCTTGAAGAGCTCCTCGGCGCGCTCGGGGAAGGAACGCGTCAGCGAAGCGTAACGGGCCTCGTTCATCAGGAACTCCTGATAACCGCCCGCGGGCTCCTTGGAATCGAGCGAGAACTTCTTGCCGGCAGCAGCCTCGGGGTTGAAGCGGAAGAGGTTCCAGTAACCGCACTCGACAGCCTTCTTCATCTCGGCCTGGCAGTTCTGCATGCCGCCCTTCTTGATGGAGTGCATCTCGCAGGGGCTGTAGCCGATGATGAGGGACGGGCCGTCGTAGGCCTCGGCCTCGTGGATGGCCTTGAGGGTCTGAGCCGGGTTGGCGCCCATGGCGACCTGCGCCACGTAGACGTAGCCGTAGCTCATGGCAATCTCGGCCAGGGACTTCTTCTTGGTCACCTTACCGGCAGCGGCGAACTGAGCGACCTGGCCCAGGTTCGAGGCCTTGGAGGCCTGACCGCCAGTGTTGGAGTAGACCTCGGTGTCGAAGACGAAGACGTTGACGTTGTGGCCGGAAGCCAGGACGTGGTCCAGGCCACCGAAGCCGATGTCGTAGGCCCAACCGTCGCCGCCGAAGATCCAGAAGGACTTCTTGGTGAGGTAAGCCTTGTCGGCGAGGATCGCCTTGGAAGCGTCGCAGCCGCACCTCTCGAGCTCGGCAACGTAGGCAGCGGCAGCGGTCTTGGAGGCCTCGGCGTCGTTGACGGAGTCGATCCAAGCCTGGCCGGCGGCCTTGAGCTCATCGGACGGACCATCGGCAGCGATGATGTCCTGGGTAGCGGCGATCAGCTTGTGCTGAACGGCCTCATAGCCAACGGCCATGCCCAGACCGTGCTCGGCATTGTCCTCGAACAGCGAGTTGTTCCACGCCGGGCCGTGACCGTCCTTGTCCTTGCAGTAAGGAGCGGTGGCAGCGGGGTTGCCCCAAATGGAGGAGCAGCCGGTGGCGTTGGAGATGAACATACGGTCGCCGGCGACCTGGGTCACCAGACGTGCATAGGCGGTCTCGGCGCAGCCGGCGCAGGAGCCGGAGAACTCCAGGTAGGGCTGCTTAAACTGGCTGCCCTTGACGTTGGCTGCGATGAGCTCCTTCTTCTCGGAGACGTTCTCGACCATGTAGTCCCAAACGGGCTGCTGGTCCATCTCCTGCTCGGTGGGAACCATCTCGAGGGCGCCCTTGGGGCAGACCTTGACGCAGTTGGTGCAGCCCATGCAGTCGAGCGGGGACACGGCCATGGTGAACTTCATGCCCTTGGCCTTGGGGCCCATGGCGTCGAGCGTGCGGGTAGCCTCGGGCGCGGCGGCAGCCTCGTCCTCGGTCATCGCGAACGGACGGATGGTGGCATGCGGGCACACATAGGCGCACTGGTTGCACTGGATGCACTTGGTCTCGTCCCAGTGAGGAACGACCACGGCGACGCCGCGCTTCTCGTATGCGGAGGCGCCCAGCTCAAACTGGCCGTCGGCGCAACCGACGAAGGCGGAAACGGGCAGGCTGTCGCCATCCATGCGATCGATGGGCTCGAGCAGGTTCTTGACCTGCTGGGCGATGGCGGACTTGGTCTCCTCGGAGAGCTCGACGGGAGCGGCATCCTCGGCAGTTGCCCAGTCGGCCGGAACCTCGAACTTACGGAAGGCGGTAGCGCCGGCATCGATGGCCTTGTGGTTGGCGTCGACGATGGCCTGGCCCTTCTTCATGTAGGACTTGGTGGCCGCGTCCTTCATGTACTGCAGGGCGTCCTCGGCGGGCAGGACCTTGGCCAGCGCGAAGAAGGCGGACTGGAGCACCGTGTTGGTGCGCTTGCCCATGCCGACCTTGGCGGCCAGGTCGATAGCGTCGATCAGGTAGACGTTGACGTTGTTGTTCGCGATGTAGCGCTTGGCCACGGCGGGCATGTGCTCGGCGAACTCCTCGTCGCTCCACTGGCAGTTGACCAGGAAGGTGCCGCCCGGCTTGACGTCGCGGACCATCTTGAAGCCCTTAACGATGTAGCTGGGGTTGTGGCAGGCGACAAAGTCGGCCTTGGTCACGTAGTACGGCGAACGGATCGGGGAATCACCAAAGCGCAGGTGCGAGACGGTGACGCCGCCGGTCTTCTTGGAGTCGTACTGGAAGTAGGCCTGAACGTACTTGTCGGTGTGGTCGCCGATGATCTTGATCGAGTTCTTGTTGGCGCCGACGGTACCGTCGCCACCCAGACCCCAGAACTTGCACTCGATGGTGCCGGGGGCTGCGGTGTTGGGCGCATCCTCGGCCTCAGGCAGGCTCAGGTTGGTCACGTCATCGACGATGCCGATGGTGAACTCGCGCTTGGGCTCATCCTTCTTAAGCTCCTCGAAGACAGCGAACGCGGACGCGGGAGGCGTGTCCTTGCTGCCCAGGCCATAACGGCCGCCGACGACCTTGATGCCCGTCTTGCCGGCCTCGTAGAGAGCGGAGACGACGTCCTGGTAGAGCGGCTCGCCGATGGAACCCGGCTCCTTGGTGCGGTCCATGACGGCGATCTTTTTGACGGTCTCGGGGAGAACGTCGACAAAGTGCTTGATGGAGAACGGACGGAACAGGCGAACCTTGACCAAGCCGACCTTCTCGCCGTGAGCGTTGAGGTAGTCGATGACTTCCTCGAGCACGTCGCAGAAGGAGCCCATGCACACGACGACACGATCGGCATCGGGAGCGCCGTAGTAGTTGAACAGGCCGTAATCGGTGCCGAGTTTCTCGTTGATCTTCTTCATGTAGCCCTCGACGACGGCGGGAAGCTCGTCGTAGACCTTGTTGCAGGCCTCGCGGTTCTGGAAGAAGATGTCGCCGTTCTCGTGGCTACCGCGGGTATGCGGGTGCTCAGGGTTGAGCGCGTGATCGCGGAAAGCCTGGACGGCGTCCATGTCGCACATCTCGGCAAGATCCTTGTAGTCCCACATGGCGACCTTCTGGATCTCGTGGCTGGTGCGGAAGCCGTCGAAGAAGTTAAGGAACGGGGTCTTGCCCTCGATGGCGGCAAGGTGAGCCACCGGCGAGAGGTCCATGACCTCCTGGACGTTGCCCTCGGCGAGCATGGCGAAGCCGGTCTGACGGCAGGCCATGACGTCGGAGTGATCGCCAAAGATGTTCAGGGCGTGCGAAGCGACGCAACGCGCGGAGACGTGGAAGACGCCCGGGAGCTGCTCGCCCGCGATCTTGTACATGTTCGGGATCATCAGGAGCAGGCCCTGAGAAGCCGTGTAGGTGGTGGTCAGAGCACCGGCGCCCAGCGAACCGTGAACGGTACCGGCTGCACCTGCCTCGGACTCCATCTCGACGACCTTGACCGGGGTGCCGAAGATGTTCTTGCGACCCTGGGCCGCCCACTGGTCGACATGGTCGGCCATCGGGCTGGACGGCGTAATGGGATAAATTCCCGCTACCTCGGTGTACGCATACGAAACATATGCGGCCGCCTCGTTGCCGTCCATAGACTTAAACTTACGCGCCATATACCCCTCTCCTCTCATATAGGTATACAGGCCCCGGCGATCGCCGGGATGTTGGCGTGATGGGATTTTCGCTGTTGCTTCCAATCATCTGGCAGGCAGACTGAGCAGCAGGTACATGGCGTGGAGAGAAGGCATGCCAAGGCGAGGAGGGCTGCACGCGCTCCACAGGCCCAGCTACCCGTCTTGCACATGACCGAGCGCCGCAAAGGCCGCATGCCGGATGCTCCCGGGCACGCCCCGGCGATGGGAAGCGCCCGCAACGGAAATCCGCATGCGGGTTTATTGTACCCCGCCGTCAAGTGTAATTTCGGCAAATATAGGCGGGCGGTAAAGGTTTACCTCGGGTGACCGCCAAGGGCCAAAATGGCCCCTCCATCCCCAGGCGACCGGCTCTGGAGCGCCAAGGAGTGTCCCCAGCCGGCAGAAAAGGAACGCCCCTATCTGCCGGCTAGAGAGCACCGAAGAGGATGGCGTAGGTAGTGGATTCGCCGAGCTTGAGCTCGTCGCCGGGATTGAGTTGGGCGGAACGGCCGGGCTCGACCTGAATGCAGACGCGCGTGGCCCCGTTTACCACCACAGTTCCGTTGGTGGACGACAAGTCCTCGACGTGCCAGATATTTTGAGCATCGCACCAGATATGGGCATGGCGGGCCGAGACATCGTCGCCGACGTCGTCGGTGATGCCGCCCTCCCCCGTTGCCAGCGCGCCGATCTCAACGCCTTCCTCACTCGGCTGAATCCAGCGCGGGACGCTCACCACGTAGCCGTTTTGCACGCACAGCAGTCCCAGCGGATGCGCCGGCGCGACCTCGTGCTCGCCCGCGACCGAAGATGTGCTCAGCGAGCGCGGCGTCGACGTGTCGCCGCCACGGGTCGCATGAGCGCGGCGGCTCGCCCGACTTGGAACTAAGGCGGGCGTGAGAGCAAACGGCATAGGGAACGAATCTTGCGGATGTACTCCTCGACGTCAGGCAGGTAAGCCCCACGAAGTCACCGGGAAGGCCCAAGCGGCCCGGCACCACTTCCAGATTCTGACCAGGGCGAGTCGTTCGCCGGTGGCTGAAGGCTCGCTCCCACCCAAAAGGGGAGATTCGCGTTGTTCCCCAATCGCTCTCGCATCTTTCATTTTGCTCGAGGTGGGCTATAAAAACTTTCCTGGTGAAAGGCGGCGATTGGTTTCCTTTCTTTCTAGAGGAGCGCGCCTGTAATCTGTTTTCATCCTAAATCAAGTTAAGATCGGACCTTCCAGAGGCAAGTCGACTCAAACTGCGAGGCTCCATGTTGGAATAAAGAGCGCTGTCGAAGTGCCAACAACACAAAGCTTGCCAGTCTCAAATAGAACCTTTTGGGAGTCCGATTGGGCCGCACACCGAATCCCCGCTGGTGGTTTTTTATAGCTGCGCAACAATAAACAAGGTTAGTGCCAGTCCAGCATGAAATTGAGGAACGTATGCATTTTTTCTCAGTAAGTGATCGTCGTTACTGCTTCGATGAGGTCACTCGCAATTGCTTTCAGGTTGACCAAGCATCAGAAGATGCGCTTCGCATATTTGAAGCATCGGGAAGAACGGTCAACTCGAAGTTGCTAACAAAGTCACTTGCTGCGAAAGGCTACGACCAAACGACCATAGCAGAACTTGAAGACGACATTGATGAGTATCAACGATTGTCTGAGCGGACTTTCTTAACAAAAGACACGCCTCGAAAACTTAGATCCATCGAACTCCACGTTTCACATGCATGCAACCTTGGTTGTAGTTACTGTTTTGCCGGTAAAGGAGATTATGGAACGTCTCCTCTGCTGATGACAGACGAGATAGCCTTCAAGGCGGTCGACTACCTCGTCGCAAGTTCATCGGAAAACGAAACGCTTGCGATCGTCTTTTTTGGTGGGGAACCCATGATTAACGAGCCGCTGATATGGAAAACGGTCGACTATTCAAAAAGAATATACCCCAATAGAAACTTTACCTATTCTATTACGACCAACGGAACGCTTTTGAATGACACTGCTGTGAATTCTTTCAAGGAGCACGGGTTTTCTGTTCTGATTAGTCTCGATGGTACAGGATGCAAGCACGATGCATCGCGCCCGTACAAGACGGGAGGCGGCTCTTTCTCCGATATCGACAAAAACGTTCGTCGTTTTTCCGAGTCGTTCCCCTTCGGCGCAAGAGCGACCTTAACAAATAATAACTGTAACCTTGTTGAAGACTATCTTCAGTTTAAAGAGATGGGCTTCAGAAGGATTTACTTCTCGCCCGTGAGCTCATTCGATGAGAATATCAAACTCGACGAACACTCATTAAACAAAATCAGGGCGGGCCTAATAGATTTGGCGGATCAATATCTCAAACAGATTGATCAAGGGGAAAAGCCCTTGTTTAGAACATTGAAAACTGCAGTTGATTTGATTATGAGCAACAGGATCGCCTTTGTCGGATGCGGGGCTGGCAGGCGTTTTATTTCCGTGACTCCCGAAGGGGACGTATACCCCTGTCACAGGTTTGTCGGGATGATGCGATTCAAAATGGGCAACATCGTCACCGGAATTGACGAAACTAGGTATATTGAAAACTGGAGTCAGGGTGTCGAAAAAAGAATTGACTGTACGGACTGTTGGGCTCGGTCTTTCTGTGGTGGGGGCTGTAGCTGGGAGGCTGCAGACGAGCACGGCTACTTGCCCAAGAGTCTACACCCTGCATCATGTGAATATAGAAAAATGTGCTACGAGATGGCTTTTGACCTTATTTCCCGCCACTCATCTTCGCAGGAGAAAAATCAACGAGAAGCTACTGTATCGGAATAAGCGGTTCAGCGCATTGCTGTCACCATTGTGGAGGTGTTCGTTCTTCTGATTACCGTCTGCAAAGCTTATTGCTACGTTCGCCGAAACCATTCTAGAAATATGGTGAACTAGACATCTTGGTTTGTTATACACAATATTGAGGTTTTTCTGCACTCAAAGGGAGGTAGTCGTGAAGCATATTCATCCGATTAATCCAGGAAGTGGCGACGAGGCAGGCGTGAAGCCGATGTCTTTTGACTGCCTCTTGGGCATTACTGACATCTGTACTGTTTATGATAAAGCAGATGGCTGTGGTGCATACGATTACTGCGACTATGACATGGATGGCGGCAGCATCTGCGTTGTAGATCACTGTGGCATTGATCAAACGTAGTCTCTAATTGGATTAAGGTGAGGAGCTGTTATGAAGCATATCCATCCTGTTGGCTCAAATGAACATCCTCCCGTTGAGCCTTGTTGTCTTGGAGTTGATATATGCAATTTTTACGACATCGCCGAGTGCCCTGTTGCGGATTGGTGCTATGTCGATAAAGAATCAAGCTGTGTTTTGCCAGCAGATTGGTGCGATCCAGTTGACGAGTAGTTTTTGTGGCTAGAAACTATTTGATCCAATTCAGAATAAGATGGGAACAAATACCAAAATCTCGTGTCTGGGAGGAGTTATGCCATTATTGCAAGGTCTCGTTGGATTAGCCTTTATACTTGCGTTATATCTGGCACCTTTTTTAATTCTATTCTTCATTATCCGACTCTTTCTTCGGAAAAAATAGGAGTATCACGCAAACATTAGCGTAGCTTTCTTCCAATATGAGCCGAGCATTGGCAAGTGGAATAAGAAGCCCGACCGCTCGCCACATGAAAGTGATCGGACGGGCTTCTCTATTTAACCTGGGCCGCCACCCATAGCGGCTTTCCAAGCGTATTCTCAGTGCAAAGCAATCGTCAGTTTAATCCTATGCGCTGATACCGCATTTCATTTGTTCGGCTCGAATTCTACGGCCTGGCAACCCTCGCACTCTCCGGCAAATGGATTGAACGCGAAGGCAGAGATGATGTGTGCGTGGACATCGAGGCTGCTGTAGGCAACATACTGGGACATGGACCCCCGCTGCGCGTGGTATGCGGCCCGGCATATTCATTGCCGTCCAACCCCGTGTAGTTGCAGCAAAGGGTGGAACCTCAATGCTCAGCTCATGTTGTCCGTGGGACACGAGAATCGTAAGTACACTTTGGTGCGATTCTCACGCTGATACTGAGCCACCTGGAATAAGATACGTCGCGACAACACTTCACTTCACCTCTGTCTCGACAAGACGACGTAGACTAAAGTTTCCTTTAGTAAGAGAACGAGAACTATATCTGAAAGCGTTGCGATGGCGTGAAGGCACCGAGTCCGAACCGCCTGAATGCTACGTGCATCTGCATCGCCTTTTTGTTATCTCTGCCAGTTGGGTAGCACTACACTTGTCATCATTTACCCTGGTACATGCTGTCTAAATCCACTACCCCTTCTACCGCGCCGACTATCTCTTCATCGTGAGAGACAACGATGATCAGCTGGCTTTGCTTGTTGCGCTTAACATAGGCCGCAAGCTCGGCGCGGCTTACAGCGTCTAACCCAGTCGTGGGCTCGTCGAGTACCAAAACTGACGACTTGCGTGAAATCGCCGACCATAAGTACACTCGGCGCAGCTCACCGCCCGAAAGCGCGGAGCAACGTTTCCCGAGCAACTCCTTCACGCTGTTTTCCAGCGAAAGTAGGCCATCTACACCCCGGTGATAGGAAGAAAAGGGCGTGTCGAAATACTCTAACAGCTCTTTCACCGTTTCGTCCGGCGCGAAGCACGACTGTGGGCAGCACGATATCTCTCTCGCACGTATGTAATCCAAGTCGCATTCTTCGATTGGCACGCCGTTGTATTTTACTTTGCCTTTCGATGAGTATAGCCCGAGCATCAAGTAAAGAAGTGACGTCTTGCCTCTTCCGTTTTCCCCAACTATGCAATATGTACCAGGACCGGAAAACTTGAAAGAAAACCCGCCGAGGACCTCTCGGACAGATCCGTCTGGAAGGACAACCGAGAATTCCAAATCAGATACCGAAATGTCATTTATTCCATCAAGTTTCGCCAAATCGGTCCGATTCCACCCCGATCTCGCCTTTTCCCTCGTCGCGATAGCCGTCCTATCCCATGATGCTTTGGCGTCCTGATAGGATTTGAACAATGACATCATACTTTTCAAAGTCTTAAAGAGAACCGCGAAGTATGTACCGATGATAGTGTACTCGCCTATTGACATAGTTCCGTTAATGATTCGTACTCCGGAAACAACAAGTATCACCGCTTGAAACAACGCTGCGAAAAGACCATCGAGCGATGTCAGAGAATATGATAGCTTTCCGGAGCGCAAAACTTTGGGAAAATAGCTCTTAAACCCAGCGTCGAGCGCTTGTTCGCTCTTGCCGTACGAAGATGTCAGTTGAATGTTGAGAATCTGATTAAGCTGCGATGCAATTGCGGCGTAAAAGGCGCTGTCCGCCTCTTTCTTCTCATACGTGACCCTATACAAAAGTTTCCTCAACCCAGTAATTACACAGAAATACACGATGAGGAGAATGATGGAAAACACCGCGAGAGTTGAATCAATTGACCATATGATAAGCAATACGATGGGAATGGCTACAATGGACAGCGGCGCACTGATAAAATTCGCCAAAACGAAGGATGAGACCACGCTGGAGTCGGAAATAATCCGTTGCGTTGTATAGGCTGGATCGATGGTCCGACTCACCAAGTAATCGTCTCTTTCAAAACGCAAGACGGCCTCCCTGAGAAGATCAAAGGAAAGTCTCGTGGTTATGCGAATGGAAAGTGTTCCTGCAAAATAAGTAAAGAGGGTGGAGAAAACTCCTATTGACGCAACCAGGAGCGCGAAGAGTACGGCGTCTCTTTCGCTGCGGTTACCGAGAAGAAAATCTAAGAATTTCCCGTTCACGTATGGCATGGCATAGGAGAGAGCGGTTCCAATCACCGTGATAGCAATGAAGACGAAAGCCCCTTTTGCTCTGATGAACCTCGAGAGAACGCATCGAATCAAGGAAGGCCCCAATCTACCCGCCACAAAACATCAATCACTGATACCTTACACCTCAACACAACAGGAGCGAAGATTTGCCAATGAGACTGCTTTAGATTGCCTTGGGCCAATACGATCTCAAGTTCTTCCTACAAGAGAGTCGGAATCGGACATCTCCTCCGACGAATCTGGCAATCGGGCGGTTGAAATATCTTTTTCAACCGCCCGATTGCCACAATAGATTGGAGCGTCCGCCCGCAAACGACCTCGTTTTACACCCACCAAATCCTTTGCCTTTTGTCGCCTTTTTGCTGTTCGCAGCCTTAAACAAGAACTATTTCACCGCAACTTATCGAGGGGTTGGCTAGAGAGCACCGAAGAGGATGGCGTAGGTGGTGGATTCGCCGAGTTTGAGCTCGTCGCCGGGGTTGAGCTGGGCGGAGCGGCCGGGCTCTACTTGAATACACACACTCGTGGCCCCGTTTACCACCACGGTTCCGTTGGTGGACGACAAGTCCTCGACGTGCCAGATATTTTGAGCATCGCACCAGATATGGGCATGGCGGGCCGAGACATCGTCGCCGACGTCGGTAATATCGCCCTCACCAGTGGCCAGCGCGCCAATCTCAACACCCTGCTCACTCGGCTGAATCCAGCGCGGGGCGCTCACGACAAAACTGTTTTGCACGCGCAGCAAGCCCAAGGGGTGCGCCGGGGCGGGTTCGCGTTCGCCCGCAGTCAGCGACATGCCAAGCGAACGCGGCGTGGATGTGCCTCCGCCACAGGTCGCGTGTGCGTAGTCGATGGCATAGTTCACCGAGGACCGCACATCCGCCGAACAACCGACGGCGACAAACAGCACCAGCACGGCCTCGGCGCGCTCGGCGGGCATGAGTTCCGCCGCCTGGGACAGGCGATCGAGCGCGTTGCGATAGAGATTCGTGTCCTGGTGGCACTCTTCGAGCGCGCGTACCATCGGTTCACCTGCAGGACCGCACACCATATTGATCACAGCCGTGGAGTCCATGGGATTTCGCTGGCGCAGGGCCAGTTGCGACATAATGCGCGCAGCCGAGGTACCGTATTCGGCAAAGTAGCGCTGCTGAAGCGTGCCGACCGGCGCGCGAACGATAAAGCGGGAAACCCAAGAGCGATCGGCGGCTCGGCTCTGCGGGCTGCGGCCGTCGGCGAGCGGACGGGACGAAAGCACCAAGCCGCACAGCTCGATATGGCTCAGATGCGCCGCGCGCTTAAAGATGTCAAACATAGCCCCGCATGGGGTGAGCTCAACTTGAGATGCCATGACCTAGGCCTCCTTGGTCGTAGAAATAGAATCGGACGATACTTCGACAGGTCCGCCAAAAGTACGGGCAGCTGCGGCTCCACCGGCAAGCGGAGTCGCCATCTGGGCTTTTGTGCGTCGTGGTGCCGAAACGGGAAGTTCAAAGGCAAAGCCCATCGCAAGCAAAAACCACGTAAGCGTATAGGTTGCAACCAGAGCGGCAACAAGGCCGCCCATCACGGCGCGTTGGGAAAATACGCTACATGCAGCCACAACCAGCACCGGAACCTCGCAGGCAGAAAGCGCAAGCACACCCTGCAGGAAGCCCGAGCGCCGATCGCGCGCAAGCGCCCCCGCGGCAACGCCGGCTATGCCTGGCAGCGCCAACGCCAGTGCGGCAATAATACCCGGTAGCGACCCAGACCACACGAGCGATCCCAAAGTCGCCGTCACGCGAGCGCCCGACGCCAGCAGCGCGGCCGAAACCACGATCACAGCCCAAACCACGCCACAGACGACCGTCGCGCCGACCATCAGCGCGCGACGAACCGCGCGGCCAGACGCATCCATGGGGCACGGCGTGAGCGGCTCGCCGCGAAGCGAACGACCGACATTTTGCGCATAGTGGTCACAAAACGCCGAGAGCGCCGCCTCGACCGCCGCCGGCTCGGGACGATCTTTTTGATGGCTGGACAGACAGGCCATCACCACGTCGAACAGCTGGGCATCGACAAACGCCAGCGCATCGCGTAGCTCTTCGGAATCCGGCTCAAGCCCTAGCTGCTGGGCCTGCTCGGCCGCGGCGAGCGCCACATCGGGCTCACGACGAAGCAGCTGAGTCAAATCGCAACCGGGCGCATGGGCACCAATGGGATAGTCGGGCCGCATGTCCATCTTGAGACGGTAGGGGCTCGCGATGTCGCGCGTCTTTTTGCGCGAACCCGAGGTGCCCGAAGTGCTCGGCGCGGCTTCGTATGGCACGACGCCGGCAATGAGCTCGTAAACCGTGCTTGCCGCGGCATAGACGTCAATCGCCGGCGACATACGCAAAGCGCGCAGGTCGGGAATATCGTCGGTGAGCATCTCGGGCGGGGCGTAGGCAACCGTCGCGCGACGCAGCGTGGCATAACGCTCCGTAAACGACGCCTTGCCGCCGGTACTAACCACGGCCGACGCAGGCTCAAGCGCCAGTGACGAGCCAAAGTCGATCAGGCACAGGTCAAAGGTGCCCTCGGCAAGCTGCCGGTCAAGCGGTAGACGCGCCGTGCGCACCATAATATTAGCGGGCGAGATATCGCGATGGACAAAGCCCTCGCCCACCAGGCTCATACGGCAGAGCAGATCGAACAGGTCGCGACCCAGACGCGCCGCCACAAGCGGCGACAGGCGTCCGGCATCGTCCACGGCAAGTCGCGAACGCAAGCGGGCAAGCGTCTCGCCCTCGACCCATTCCATGACAATTGCAGGCACACCGTCGACCTCGCCCCAGCCATAGAGGCGGGGAAAGCCCTTAAGGCCCGAAAGGGCGCGATGGCATTCGTATTCCTCGCGAAACGCCGCCTTGAACTTGGCGACCAGCGCCTCGTGAGCGGCATCGTCGTCAAACTCATCGCGCGTCGGCAAGATGAGCTGCTTGAGTGCCACGGCCTCGCCTTGGGCGTTGACGGCACGCGTCACGCGGCCGATACCGCCACGGCGCATGGTGGCATCGTCGGCAAACAGTATCGTAAAACGACGCAGATAGGCAGGCAGTTCGTCCTGACCGAGCGCAATGGCCGGCTCAAACCCGTCGACACGCGCCAGGCGCAGGCCGACCATGGGATCGCGACCGAGCGATTGTGGTGTGGTGGATGCAAGATCGGTCATCATAGGGCAAGCGCCGCCACGTTATTGTTGAAGTTACCGAGCGCGACGTCATCATCGCCGTAATGGCCGACCCATTGACATAGGTTGGTGTAACAGCCCCACAGATTGGCATACTGCTGATACCACTTTGACCGGGGCGAGAATGTCTGACGACCGAACTCGGCTCGAATGACAAACATCTCCCCGACCAGGCTGTCGCACGGCCTGGGATCTCCCGTAGAGTTATAGGTCGAGACCACGTCATTGGCACGAGAAACATAGCCGTCGAGCATGTTGTACTTGGTCACAAGCCAACTGTGAATGCTCTCTTCCTCAGCAGCGGAAAGGCCACCGGAGTTTGCATCGTTGTCAGTGTTGCCGCCCGTCGAGCCGCCGTTTCCAGACCCTCCGGCAGAGGAACCCGACCCAGAGCCGCCGCCCGAACTCGACGAATCCGAGCCGGAGCCAGAAGTATCCGAGCTACCGGGCTTTCCGGACTGCTGGGCGTCCTGCTCCTTCTGCTGCTCGACCTTATTCACCGTTGCCGCCACGCTATTGTTGGACAACCGATCGATGATCTTGGTGTTGGTGAGCACGATGGTTTTGCCATTGGCAAGCGTGACTTCGTTGTCCGGGGCCTCGGCGCCGTCCGCGTCGTCAGTGCCAAACACAATATGCGCGACCACACTTGCCCAAGCATATCCAGTCGTGGTGCCCAGGTCACTTTTGACCTCATGCCCTACGCGCGGTTCGCGTGCGGCATGTGCCTGTATCATGGACGGCACGGTCATGCCATAGGCAGAAACGCCAGCTATGACCAGCACCAGCGAGCACGACAGCAGCGCGAACGCCCGAGGCGCCAAGCCCAGTCGGCGTCGCATGCGCACCGCGGCGCCGCGCTTTGTCTGAGTGCCACCGGGCCGCATGCGTTCTCCTCCAACAAAAACACGCCGCTCGGGAGCGGCGCATTCATTCGAATCCATATTTGAGTGTATCAGCGAACCCAAAAGGTTGCGCAACGAATGGGCAAATTAAGGATGCGAGTGGAAGCATCCATGCGATAAGCGGATACAAAGCATCTTTGTTGCACAACAAACTTACAGTCGCACGGGGAAATTATGACTACCCCGTGCGTCGCGAGGAAAACATACGGCAGGAGCAGGCTCGCCACCTAAATCGCGCGACGGGCCTCAATGGCGCGGCCAAGCGTAAGCTCGTCGGCATACTCCAGGTCGCCGCCCACGGGCAGGCCGCTCGCCAGACGCGACACCTCGACGCCCAGCGGCTTGATAGTGCGGGCCAGGTAGCTCGCCGTGGTCTCGCCCTCAATATTGGGGTTGGTGGCGATGATGACCTCATGGATATCCTCGTGGCCCAGACGCGCCAGCAGCTCGCGGATGTGCAACTGCTCGGGACCAATCTTGTCCATGGGGCTGATCACGCCGCCCAGCACATGGTACAGGCCATGGTAGCTGCCCGTGCGCTCGATTGCCTGGACGTCGCGCGGCTCGCCCACCACGCAAATGCGAGTGGTATCGCGCATCGAGTCCTGGCAGATGGAGCACTCGTCGGCCGTGGCGTAGTTAAAGCAGCGGCTGCAAAAGTGAACCTCCTGCTTAACCTCCAAGATGGCCTCGGCCAAGCGGCGGGCCTCCTCGGCATCGGCCTCGAGCAGGTAATAGGCGATGCGCTGGGCCGACTTGGGACCAATGCCCGGCAGACGGCCCAGCTCATCGAGCAGTTTTTGCAGACTGTGATTCGCACTCATATATATGCGTGTCTTAGAACGGCATGCCCGGGATGTTGAGGCCGCCGGTGATGGCGCCCATCTGCTTGTTGGCGAGCTCGTTGACGCCGCGGACGGCCTCGTTGACGGCAGCCATGATCATATCCTGCAGCATATCGACGTCCTCGGGATCGAGGGCATCGGGATCGATGGTGAGGTTGACGAGCTCCATCTCGCCGTTAACGGTCACCTTGACCATGCCGCCGCCGGCAGAGGCGTCGACGGTCTGGGACTTGAGGTTCTCCTGCGCGGCGGCAAGCTGCTCCTGCATCTTGCGAGCCTGCTTCATCATCTGCTGTATGTTCATACCGGCCATGATGGCTCCTTTACGTGCGGCCGCACGCCGAGCTGCAAGGGCAGCCGGAGCACGGCGGGACTTTCAAACTCAAAAATCGTACCACGGCGCGCGGCGAGAGAGCGGGGCGGACGTGTTACCTCAGTCGATATACATGTCCTCCAATACAAACCGCACTCAAAGATTATGCAAGGTCGAATTATGCAAGGTTGCATAATATCGCACACTCAATCTAGTAGAGCCGAATCCGGCATTTCATGTGCGCCACTAAATAGCTAAATGCCGAACCGCTGCTCGAGGCGGCGCACATGGCGGCAGGGTATAATTTGATTGCCATAGATAGTAATTTGGAGGTGCCCCATGAATGCCCCCAACGCGCTCCAAAACATCCGCTCAAAACACCCCGTTGCATATGTGGTTCTCTATCTCTTTGTCGGCTGGGCATTGCTGGTTGTCATCACCCATGCTATAGCCTTTGGAGCAGAACTGCTGATAGCCAGCTCGGACCAGCCCGTCGTCAAATGGGAGACGACCGATGAGTGCACCGACGGAACCCGAACCGTCTACTACAACAGCCCGTCCCTCTATCAAGAGTTCAAGGTCAAGATAAAGGACTTCAAGATTGTCGATGCCGAGCTAGGCGTTTATTTGGCAATCGGAGCAACCATTAACGCCGAGCAAGTCGAGTACACGGACAGCCATGCGACGTATCGTATCGACCTCAGCATCCTAGGCCGACCGTCACGCACCTGTCTGCTCAAATGCGACATACGCGGCACCACACTACACATGTCCGAAATACAGATGCGCCCGGACAAGGGGTCCTCTTCTTGAGCAGTATACCCGCCTGCGCAGCTACTCCACCGGCTTGAAGATGGTGGCCTGGCCAAAGACGCTGCGGATGAGGGCCTTGGCCTCGTCCTCGGTCTGCGGGATGCTCGGGGCTGCGCCCTGATGGCCGAAGGGGCTGCCAGCACCGGGATTGGATTCCCAGGGAGCGGCGGGGACGTCGTCGTTTGCAGAGGCTGCGGGTGCCACAGCAGCGGCCTTGGTCGCGGACGCCGCACCCGGCACGTCGAACGGGGGCAGATCGTCCCCGCCGGCATCGGCAGCAAAACCACCGACCATAGCATCGTCGTAGGGCACCTGCTCGGATTCCCATGGCGCAGCCTGCGCAGGCGGCTGAGCCATGGGGACGGACGCGCGCTCGGGCGCTCGGGGCGCGGGCTCGGTCGGGAGCTTGCCCGTGGCAGGAGCACCGGCAGGGTTGTCGGAGCGCAGCCAAGGGGCCTTGGCCAGGTCGGATGACTTGGGCGCAGGCGCGGCAGCGGACTTGGGCGCGGGGATCGGAGCAGCCGGTTTGGGCGCAGCGGGTTCAGGCGCCGACGGGGTCGGTGCCGCTACCGCCGCCGCTTTTGGCTGCGTCGCGCTGGCGCTCGAGGATGCAGGGGGCACCGAGGACACGGGTTGCGGGTCCGCAGATACCGCAGCCCGTGCAGATGGAGAATGCTCCTCATGTTGAGGAGCCGGCGCGCCACCCCCATCCAGGACATAGTCGACGGTACGACGACCGAAGACCGCGCAGACCGTCGGCAGGACCACCGACTGCGTATCGGCGCGACCGAGCATCTTGATGGCAAAAGTCGAACCCGCGGGGAACGAGACCGTGAGCTTGGAGCCGTCGTCGGCCGTGGCGCGGGCGTTGAGCAAAAGCCCTGCGTAGGAGGCCTGACGAGCCTTGACGCGCTCGACGACCTCGGCCCATTTGCGCTGGAGCTCGCCGGCGTCCTCAACCGCGGGGGTCTCGGCAGCACCGGCGGCGGCAACCTGGGCGGCGTTGTTGGGCTTGGACACCGACACGGTCGATGCAGCAGGCGCGGAAGCCGGAGCCGCAACGGGCTGAGGTGCAGGCGTTACAGGTCTGGGCGCCGGCGCAGGAGCCGCGGACTTGGTCGCAGGCTGGGCAGCCGGAACAGCAGCGCCGCGGTCCCAAGGCATACCGCCCTGGCGCGCGGACGTAGCAGCGGGGGCAGCGGATGCCGCCGGAGCGGCAGCACGAGCGCCCGAAATGAGCGTCGGCTGTTGGGCAGCAGCGGGTACGGATGCTGCAGGCGCGGCGGCCTGAGCAGCAGCCACGCTCGCCGGCACGGCGCCGTTGGCAATCATGGCCTCCAGGCGTGCCACGCGCTCGGCCAATGCCTCAATCGTTAAATCGGCCTCGGGACGCGCCAGACGCGTGCAGGCAATCTCGAGCACCAGGCGCACGTCGCTCGCGCCCCTCATCTCCAGTGCGGCATCGTCGAGCACCGTCAGCACGCGGGCCAGGCGGTCGGCAGGATGCTCGCCAAAGGCAGCGGCCTCGGCAGCAAGCGCCTCGGCCCGCTCGGAGCCGCCCTCAAACAGCTCGGCACGGGCACCGGCAACGCAGGCAACGTACACGTCGCGCACATGCGCCACCAGGTCGCGCGTCAGCTCCAGCAGGTCATTGCCCTCCTCGACCTGCGCACGGATCAGTCCATAGAGCTCGGCAACATCGCGATCGGCAATGGCGCGGGAAAACTCGCCCAGAATCTGGTCCGAAACCTCGCCCAAAAGCGAGCGGGCGTCGTCCGCATGCACAGAACCGTTGCCAAAGACGCTCAGCTGCTCCAGCGTGGAAAGCGCGTCGCGCATACCGCCCTTGGCATGGCGCGCCACAATGGCGAGTGCCTCGTCGTCGTAATCGAAGCCCTCCTGCTCGCACACGTAAGACAGGCGATGCTCGATATCCTCGTTGCCGATGCGGTGGAAATCGAAGCGCTGGCAGCGTGAGAGAATGGTCTCCAGAATCTTTTGCGGGTCGGTGGTGCACAGCACAAAGATCACGTGTGCCGGCGGCTCCTCAAGCGTCTTGAGCAGCGCGTTGAACGCCGCCGTCGTGAGCATGTGGACCTCGTCGATGATATAAATCTTGTACTTGCCGCGCACTGGGGCAAAGTTGACGGAGTTGATGATCTCCTCGCGCACGTTGTCCACGCCGGTACGGCTTGCGGCATCGAGCTCGTAGACATCGGGGTGGTTACCCTCGGCAATGAGCTCGCACTCCTCGCAAGTACCGTCGGGCATGCAGCCGCTTGCACCCTCGGCGCGCGCCGCCTCGGCATTGCGGCACAGCAGCGCCTTGGCCAGAATGCGCGCCATGGTGGTCTTGCCCGTGCCGCGCGGTCCGCAGAACAGGTAGGCGTGGGACAGGCGCCCCTCGGTGATGGCGTGCTCGAGCGTCGAGACGATATGCTGCTGGCCCACCACGGAGTCGAAGGTGAGCGGGCGATACTTTCGGTACAACGATTCCATGGGTGCTCCCCCGGGTATACTGAGTCTTGTTGCCGCGGCGGCCATGCGGTCGCACGGCATACTGCATTCCATAATAACCCGTACGGCGAGCCCGCCGCGATAGGAGTCCAAAGAGCATGGCAGACGCAGAGAGCAACCTCGTTCCCTCCGAAGCAGCCGACCAGGTCGAGGTCGCGCTCGAGGAGCAGGCCGCAGCCGATGACGGCATCCTGTACCTCAACGAGTACCAGTACGAAAACGACCTGGTCACCGACTTCGCCCGCCTGGTCGCCTCGCCCAGGCGTCGCGGCTCGCTGTATGTCGCCGCGGCAGTTGCCGCGCTCATCGGCATCGGCATGCTGGTGGCCGGCGGCAACTGGATCAAGTTTGGCGTCGTCCTGATCGTGTTCGGCACCTTTTTGGCCTGGTGGAGCAAAAACCTGCACCACACCCTCGCCCGCGACTTTATCGACGCCGTTGAGGCCGACGAGTCCATGGGTGGCCGCTATCGCCGCGTCGCCGCCAACGAGGACGGCCTGATGGTTTGGGGCAAGAGCGGCAAGTCACAGTTCTTCCCGTTTGAAAAGCTCGACCACGTGCTCGACGGCGAGCGCATCTTTGTGGCCATGTTCGCCGACCAGGGCGTGACGATCCCTAAGGACACCTTTGTCCGCGGCGATGCCGAGCAGTTCGGTCCCTTCCTTAAGGCGCGCATCAACAAAAAACTCCGCATCGAGACCAAGCGCAAGAAGATGAAGGCAGAAAAGGCCGCTGCCGAAGCCAAACAGGGCGACAAGCCCCAGGAGACCAAGGGCAAGCAGCGCAAGCAGAAGAAGAACAAGAAGAAGCGCTAAGGCCAAGCCAGGCAGGCAGCCTCGCATCCCGCTATCCTCCCCATGCACCCGAGCGTGCTACACTAGCAGCATCTATGCCACCGCGAACGGCTCGGCTCCGCGCCCGCCACTCGCAAACGAACTTTAAACGCACGAGGGTTGGCCATGCCGCTTTTCTCGCAACATACCGCCCGGTTCTCGCCGGACGTTCCTCTGGAGGGCACCAGCTCTCGCGAGCTGCTTAAGCGGTACCAGCCGCTCGAGACACTTGCGACCGGCGGTTTTGGCTCCATCGAGATCTGCCGCGACACGCATCTGCGCCGCCGCGTCGCCATTAAGCGCATCCCCCTTATCAACGGTGCCGGCATGCCCGCCAGCGACATCATGGATGTCCTGCGCGAGGCGCACACTGCCGCTATGCTTCAACATCCCAACATCGTGCAGGTCATCGACTTTACGCACGACACAGCCTATGCCTACCTGGTTATGGAATATGTCGATGGCATGTCGCTGGCCGAGTTTTTGCACCGCGTGGACGGCCACTCACTTACCTTTGACGAGGCCGCGGCCATTGCCGATGCCCTGGGCCAGGCGCTCACCTTCGCTCATAGTAATGGCGTACTCCACCTGGACATTAAGCCCGCCAACGTGCTCATCGACCACTCGGGCAATGTAAAGCTCACCGACTTTGGCATGGCGCGACTGTCGTCCGCCGGTGGCTTTGGCGGCTCACGCGGCGGCACCATCGGCTACATGCCGCCCGAGCAGCTCGATATCGAGACCGGCACGGTCGACGAGCGCGCCGATGTCTTTGCCCTCGCCTGTGTGATCTACGAGGGCCTGTGCGGCAGCGCTCCCTTTATGGCGGCCACGCCCGCCGACTCGCTCGACCGCATCATCGGCGGCGCCACCTATCCCAGCGAGCTGATACCACACTTTCCCCCGGGAGCCGAGGCCGCGCTCATGAGCGCGCTCTCCCCCATGCCGCAGGACCGCCCCAACAGCATCGAGGCATTTTGCGACCAGCTCCTTGCCGGTCTGGGCAGCGTGCGCGAGGGCCGTCGCAGCCTGGAGCAAATGGTTGGCGAGCTTTCGGATGACGAGCAGGAACTCGACGATATCGAGCCGTCGCACTACGAGGACGACGCCATCGAGGTCGACCCCGCACTCGGCTGGGCGGGCACGCGCTGGAGCCATGCGCGCGACTACACCATGCGCACTATCTCGGCGCTAACGTGCGGCACCTTTAGCTTTTTACTGATGCAAACGGCCGGGGTCGCGGCGCTTCCCGGCCTGGTCATTGCGGCCATCGCGATCGGAGCGGCGGCTGGCCTGGCCCCCCAGATTGGCTCGGCCATCTCGGCTGTGGGCTTTTTGGTGCTCATGGCCAACGCCACCATGCAGGCACAAGGCATCCTGTCGATGCTGCCCGTCGCGGTGATCTTTGCCGCCGCCATGTCCGGTTGGTGGATCGCCTGGGGTCGCACCGAGACTGCCGCGAGCGCCACGCTCACCTGTGCACTCGCGCTTGGCTGTCTGACCGGCAATACCTTCCTGGCAGCTGGGGTCGCCGCCGGCGTCGCGTCATTTTGGCTCGGCCCGGCAAGCGCCGCCGCGGCAACGGGCATGGGCGCGCTTTTTGCCCGTCTGGCCACGGTCGCGCTTTCAGCCGGAGGCGTGCTGGGGCTCGGTAACGTTGCCGCAGCGCTGGGAGACCCGCTCCTTTGGGCTGCCTTTGTGCTGGTCGCGGCAACTGCCGCAGCGTCATCCGCGCTGCTCAATGCCCATGCCAAGCGTGCCGATCAGGGCTCAAACCTTGCCGCAATCGCCGCCATCGCTGTCACCGGCATCGGCTGCGCAGCGGCGTCCTGTCTTGCACACCATATGGAAATTGCCAGCCTTGCAGCCGCGGTCGTCGCCAAGGCGGCGGTTGCGGGAACCCTATCCTCTATAATCGTTGGGATATGCCTATATTTGCTCGGATACCAAAGAACCTATACGGAGAGTGATCTTTCGTGAACTTCCTGAACATCTTCGAGGACCACGTGGCCGGCATCTTCGGTGCCACCCGTGCCCCGTTCTCCTTTAAGAAGCTTGCCAAGCAGGCCGCTCGCGACATGGAGGATCAGACTCTGGTGATTAACGGCGTCAACACGGCGCCGGCACTCTATACCATCCTTATCGCCGCCGACGACGATCCCATGCTCGCCCCGTTCTACCCCGAGCTTTCGCGCGAGGTCCGCGAGTTTGTGAAGGCGCAGGCCGAAAAGCGCCGCTATGTCTTTGTCGGCGAGCCCCTCGTGCGCTTTATGATCGATCCGCAGCTGCGCGCCGGCAAGTTCTCGGTCTTTGCCGAGAACGTCGATGCCCCCACGCTCGGCCGCCTGTACGAAGAAGAGCGCGCCTATCAAAACGGCCTGGGCCAGAACAACTCCGCGGCAAGCCGTGCCGCCAGCGCCCCGCGCGCCGGCCAGCAGCAGTTTGCTGCCCCGCAGCAGCAGCGCCCCGCCGCCATGCCCCAGCAGCAGCCGACGCCTCGCGCCGCCGCTCCCGACCCGCTTGCCGTGGCAGACCCCTTCGCGCCTAGCGTCCCCGACCCCGCCGCAGCACCCATCCCGGTGCCGCAGACCGTCTCGCGCGACGCGCTTGCCGGCATGGGCGGAGCCGCCGCGACCGGTGCCGCCGTGGGCCTAGGCGCCGCAGCCGGCATCGCCTCCAACATGGCGAGCACTCGCGCCCCGCAGCGCCCGCTCGCCCAGCTCGTCGACGTCGTGAGCGGCGAGAGCCATAGCATCACCTCCGCACAGGTGACCATCGGTCGCGAGCGCTCAGTTTCCGACATTGCCCTGCGCGACCCCAACGTGTCGCGCCGCCACGCCCAGCTCACCTTTACGGGCTCGGATTGGTCGATCGAGGACCTCAATTCCACCAACGGCACGCTCGTCAACAACCGCCGCATTACGCGCTGCCCGCTGCGCAACGGCGATCTGCTGACGTTTGGCCTGAGTACCTTTGAATTTAGGGGATAGTCGCTTATGAACATCGATATCGTCCTTTTTGCAGGCCGCATCGTCCTGGTCGCCCTGCTCTATATCTTCCTGTTCGCCGTCATGAAGACCGGCGTGGGACTTGTGCGCGGGCAGCGCCGCGACTCGGCTATCTGGACGATTGATGTGGACAAGGGTCCGCGCGGTATCCGCGGCATCCACGTAGACATGCTCGGCCCCGTCATCGTCGGTCGCTCGCCATCTTCGGACATCTGCATCAACGAACCGTTCGTCTCGGCCTCGCATGCGCGCTTTTCGCTGCAGGGCCCGGCGCTCATCATCGAGGACCTCAACTCGCTTAACGGCACGCTCGTCAACGGCCGCCAGCTCGTGGAGCCCGCGACGCTGCGTGAGGGCGACGAAGTCCAGATTGGCGACGTGGTCATGAAGGTGAACCGTCGATGATCGACGAGGAGAACAAGTCCGCAACTATGACCGAGGCACCGGCCGCCGCCACAGCTGCGCCGGCCCACGCCGCTCCGGCGGGCTCCGCACCCGTGGAGCCCGAGGACACCGTGTTCTCCCTGCCTCTTTCGCATGTAACGCATGATATTTCGGATCTCGCCGATAACGAGGACGAAGAGGATGCCGTAGCGGCGCCCATCGGCGCACATGCTGCGGAACAGCCCACAGCGCCCGAAGCAACCCCGGCGCCGGCTCACTTTGCAGAGCCCGTCGCCGCGGCAATCAACGAGAGCGCTGCAGTGTTTGCGGCACCCGAGCCCGCCGCGCCGGCGTTTCCCATAGCCCCGGCATCCGAGGTTGCGCCCGCGTCTACGCCGACGCCCGAGTCTATAGACGTCAGCCCGCAAGACGACGAGTCGACCGCCCGCGTTTCCGAGGAGCCCGACTCCCCGGACACCGGCGATTCCGAATCAAACGCCGTGACCGACACCGTCTCTCCCGGTGACACAGCTGAAATCGACGTTGCCGCCGTTGAGGCCAAGCTCAAAGACCCCGGCTCGACCATGAGCTTTGAGCCCCTGACCGAGGAGCGCATCGAGACCGACTCGACCTATGATGCCGGCACCACCACGCAACTCATGTGGGGCGCCCGCTCTGACGTTGGCTGCGTGCGCCCGCACAACGAGGATTCCTACCTGGTGCAGTCGCCGCTCTTTTGCGTATGCGACGGCATGGGTGGTCACGCTGCCGGCGAGGTAGCCTCTTCCATCGCCGTCGAGACTATTGCCAAGACGGCCCCACAGTCCGCCGACGCAGCACGCCTGGCCGCAGCCGTCGAGGCAGCCAACGCCGCCGTAATCGAGGCGGCCCTGAACGGCCTGGGCAAGCCCGGCATGGGCTGCACAGCCACCTGCGCCTACATCGAAAACGACACGCTCGCCATCGCCCACGTGGGCGACTCTCGCGCCTATCTGCTCCACGAGGGCACGCTCATCCGCGTGACCCGCGACCACTCCTACGTGGAGGAGCTCGTGGACGCCGGCGAGATCACGGCAGACGAGGCTCGCGTCCACCCCAACCGTTCGGTCATCACCCGCGCGCTGGGCTCGGACCCCGCCATGTATGCCGACCACTTCACTCTGCATATCGAGGAAGGCGACCGTCTGATCCTGTGCTCCGACGGCCTTTCGAGCATGATTCCCGATAGCGATATCGAGAACATCGCCACGCAGTCCTCAACCGCGCAAATCTGCGTCGACAACCTAGTGGACGCGGCGCTTGCCGCCGGCGGCCACGACAACGTGACCGTAGTAGTCGTTGACCTGGTTGACGATGGCGTTATGCGCGAGGCGCAACGCGTGCGTCGCCGCAACATTACTATCGCCGCCATCCTGGCCCTCGTCTTTGTGCTGGCAGCTGGCGTCTGGGCCTACACGGGTGTCACCGGCTCGTACTACCTGGGTACCTACCAGGGCAATGTCGCCGTCTGGCGCGGCCTGCCCGGCAAGCCGCTCGGACTCAAGCTCCACTGGCTCGAAAGCGAAACCAGCATCAAGCTGTCCGACCTGCCCGAAGACACGCAAAACCGACTCAAGGCGGGCATTCCGCAAACAAGTGTCGACGATGCGCAGGACACGATATCCAAGTACCGCCACCAGATCGACGAGGAGCAGACCCGCCAGGTGATCGACGCGCAAACGATTCGCGACAACACCAATCAGGGATCGACCTCCGAATCAGATTCCGAGAAAACCGCCGAACAGTCCGCCGAGGCCGAAGCCTCCGAAAAGAACTAGAAAGGGAGTGCCGCTTATGAGTCGCCGCAACACCGAGCTGCTCTTGCTCATCGCCTCGGCGTTCCCCGTCATCCTGCTGTATGCGATGTACGTGCTCACCGCGGGCGCCGCCATCTCCTTTGAGACGCTCGCCGTGCCGATCGGCCTCTTTGCCGCCTTCGCTGCGGCACATATCGCCGTGCGCATCTTGGCGCCCGGCGCCGACCCCGCCATCCTACCCATCGTATTTATACTTTCGGGCATCGGCATCACGTTCGTGACGCGTCTCGCCCCCGCTCTCGCCATCTCACAGCTCATCATCCTGTTTGTCTCGGTGGCGCTCATGGTGGGAACGCTCGCACTGGTCAAAAACCTCGACGTAGTCATGCGCTACAAGTACACCTTTGGCATCATCGGCATCATTCTGCTGATGCTGCCTATCTTTATCGGCACCACGATCTCGGGCTCCAAGCTGTGGATTCGCATCGCGGGCTTTACCATCCAGCCCGGCGAGTTCGCCAAGGTCTTTATCGTGCTGTTCCTGGCCGGGTACCTGGCCGAGAACCGCGAGCTGCTCTCCATCTCCAACCGCAAGATCCTGGGCTTTAAGATCCCTCGCCTGCGACTGCTGCTGCCGCTGTTTGCCGTGTGGGGTGTGTGCCTGCTCGTCGTCGTCTTCGAACGCGACCTGGGTTCGGCCGTGCTGTTCTACACCATCTTCTTGCTGATGCTCTACGTTGCCACGGGGCGCTTTTCGTATGTCGTTATCGGCCTTGCGCTCTTAGCCGTTGGAGCCGTGGGCGCCTACAAGTTCCTGTCTCACGTTCAGGTGCGTTTCCAGGTTTGGCTCGATCCGTTTAAGGACGCCCAGGGCCAGGGCTACCAGATCGTCCAGTCGCTCTTCTCGCTTGCCGATGGCGGTCTGGTCGGTGTTGGCATCGGCAACGGCATGGCCAACAACATCCCTGTCGTCGAGTCCGACTTTATCTTCTCGGCTATCGGCGAGGAAATGGGGCTTTTGGGCGGCGGCGCCGTGCTCATCCTGTTTATGCTCTTTGCCGTGCGCGGTCTGACCACGGCCGCTCGCGCCAAGTCTGACCTTGCCGCCTTTAGCGCCACGGGCCTTACGGCGGCTATCAGCTTCCAGGCCTTCTTGATTGTGGGCGGCGTGACCCGCCTGATTCCGCTGACCGGCGTCACTCTGCCCTTTATGAGCCAGGGCGGCTCCTCGCTGCTGGCGAGCTTTATCATCGTCGCGCTGCTACTGCGTGCCGGCGACGAGGCAACCGGACGCGAGGCCGAACTCACCGGCACCGGCACCATGGCCGCCATCACCGATGACCAGGTCGCATCTGCCGCCGCCCCGACCGGCACGCGATTTGCCACCTCGTCGTCCTACGGCCGCGGTAGCCACTCCGCCGGCTCTCGCATGCGTCGTCGCCTGCTCGATACGCCTGAGTCCGGCGTACTTGGCCGCGTGGCACTTGCCAACCGCCTGACTCGCGCCGTGTTCGCCTTTACGGCGCTGTTCGCCATCCTTATCGGCAACCTCACCTATGTCCAAGTCATCAAGGCCAAGGACTATCAGGACATGCCGACCAACAACCACACCATCGCCCGCTCCAAGTATATCCAGCGCGGCTCCATCATCACGTCCGACGGCGTAACGCTGGCCGAGTCGCTGCAGCAGGAGGACGGCACCTACGCCCGCTCCTACCCCAACGGCAATATGGCCGCGCACGTGGTGGGCTACGTGAGCCAGCAGTATGGCACCGCTGGCATCGAGAGCGTCATGAACGACACGCTCACCGGTTCCAAGGATTACTCCAGCTGGAACAACGCCATCGCATCGCTCGCAGGTCAAACCCAGCCGGGCAACACCGTCAAGCTCACGATCGATTCGCGCATCCAGACGGCTGCCGAACAGGCACTCAAGGGCTTTAAGGGCGCTGTGGTGGTCATGGACCCGCGTACCGGCGCCGTCCTTGCGTGCGCCAGCTCGCCCACCTACGACAACACCAACATCGACGCCCTGCTACAGGCAGGCGGCGGCGAGGACGGTTCCTTGTACGACCGCGCCATGGATGCGCTGTATACCCCAGGCTCCACGTTTAAGGTCGTCACCCTTTCCGCAGCGCTCGAGACCGGCACCGCCACGCTTTCGAGCACCTACCAGGCGCCCGGTTCCATGGATATCGGCAACGCTCCGGTCACCAACTACGCCAACGAAAGCTACGGCACCATCAGCCTGCAGCAGGCCTTCGCCGTGTCGTCTAACGTCGTCTTTGGCCAGGTGGCCAACGAGGTCGGCGCCAGCTCGCTGGTACAGTTTGCCAACGCCTTTGGCTATGGGCAAAAGCTGGGCCAGGACCTTACCGCCGCGGCCTCCATCATGGCCGACCCGTCGCTTATGACCGAGTGGGAGACCGCTTGGGCAGGTGCAGGTCAGCCTGTCGGTATGGACCACACGCCCGGCCCGCAGACCACAGTCATGCAAAACGCCGTGATCGCCGCCGCCATTGCCAACAGCGGCGTCGTCATGGATCCGTTCTTTGTGTCCCAGGTGCTCGCCCCAGACGGAACCGTGGTTAAGACCATGCAGTCCCGTTCGCTGGGTCAGGCTGTCAGCTCTGCCACGGCCGACCAGGTCAAGCAGGCCATGCTCTCCGTCGTCCAGTCTGGCACTGGCACCGATGCCCAGATTCCGGGTGTCAAGGTTGCCGGCAAGACCGGCTCGCCCGAGACCGGCGGCACCAACGTCAACTCCACGTTCATCGGCTTTGCCCCCTACGATTCACCTACGGTCGCCATCTCGGTGGCTTTGGAGGATTACGACAAGCATGACGTCAAGGCCGCCAAAATCGCCGGCATCGTCCTGACCGCGGCGCTCGCCGCACAGGGAGCGTGATGCCCGTGATCGAAGCGGATACTCGGGGCGCACCACGGCCGATGAGCTAGCGGCAACGCGCCACGCGGCCCCAGCGGCCACATATTTGGTACTACACACAACGTTGAGCGAATAGTTATGTTAGGAGCAGGAATGGAACAGAGGGTCCTCGGGGGAAGATACCTCCTCAAGGATAAGGTGGGAACGGGCGGCATGGCGACCGTCTTCCGTGCACAGGATCAGGTCCTCGACCGCACGGTTGCCGTCAAGATCATGCTGCCGCAGTATGCCGGCGACGCCACCTTCGCCGCCCGCTTTAAGCAGGAGGCCCAGGCAGCAGCAGGCCTGTCCTCCCCCTATATCGTGGGCGTCTACGATTGGGGCAAGGACGGCGACACCTATTACATCGTCATGGAGTACCTGCGCGGCACCGACCTTAAAAGCGGCATCAAGAGCCACGGTGCACTCGATCCCAAGAAGGTCGCACAGATTGGCTCGCAGATCAGCTCCGCGCTCTCGGTCGCACACAAGCACGAGATCATCCACCGCGACATTAAGCCGCAAAACATCATGGTGCTGCCCGACGGCAACATCAAGGTAATGGATTTTGGCATCGCACGCGCCAAGAACAGTCATCTCACGCAGGACAACAACGTTCTGGGCACCGCCCACTATGTAAGCCCCGAGCAGACCCGCGGCCAGGACCTCGGCCCCACCTCGGATATCTACTCGCTGGGTGTCGTCATGTACGAGTGCGCCACCGGCCGCGTGCCCTTTGACGGCGACGACGCCATCTCGGTCGCGCTCAAGCAGGTCAACGAGCTCCCCATCCCGCCGAGCCAGATCAACTCCGGCGTCGATGCCGACCTGGAGCGAATCATCCTCAAGTGCATGGAGAAGGACCCGGCAAACCGCTTCCAAACGGCCGACGAGCTGCGCCAGGTGCTCAACAGCTACCTGTCCGGCCGAGCCGTCAACGTCTCGGAGCCCACGCGCATCATCGGTGCCGCCGGCGACCTGGGTGCCACCAAGACCCGCGAGCTTTCCGACTCAACGCGCGCTATGGTTCGTCCCGTCTCGGGCGTGAGCGGTCAGAATACCGCCCGTAGCGCTGTCTCGGGCTCCACGGGCTCCTACGAGGTCGAGAAGCCTAAGTCCAACAAGAACAAGATCATCGCCGCCGTGATTGCCGCCGTCGCCGTAATTGGTGTTGTAGTGGCCTTTGCCACGGGCATGTTCAGTGGCGAACAGGTCACGGTGCCCGACGTGCTGGGCAAGGACCAGGAAACCGCTATTGAGCTGATCAAGGAAGCCGGCCTTGAGGTTGGCACCGTCGACCAGAGCTACAACGACGATGTCGACGAGGGAAAGGTCGCCGAGCAGACCCCCAACGGCAACACCAAGAAGGCCAAGGGCTCGAGGGTGAACCTAGTAATCTCCAAGGGCCCCAAGCCCTCCGAGAAGGTTGAGGTTCCCCAGCTTGTAGGCCTGACCAAAGACCAGGCCGAGGCCGCGCTGGCAAGCGTTGGCCTGAAGGGCAACGCCTCCGAGGAGGCCAATGAGGCCGATGAGGGCCAGGTCTTTGAGCAGGGCACCGGAGCCGGTAAGGAAGTCGAGAAAGGCACGACCATCTCGTACAAGGTCTCGGGCGGCCCGGATACCACGTCCGTCCCCGACCTGACCGACATGACCGAGGCCCAGGCGCGCAACGCCCTCGATATGGCAGGCTTTGGCGTCGACGTGAGCTACCAGGAGAACGACTCGGTTACCGAGGGCACCGTGATCAGCTGGAACCCCAGCGGCAAGCAGAAGCCCGGCGCCACGATTACCGTCGTCATTGCCAAGAAGTCCGGCAAGGCCAGTGTTCCGGGCAACCTGTACGGCAAGAGCATCTCCGCCGCCGTCACCGCGCTCAACAACGCCGGTTTCTATAACATCGGCTTCTGTGACCAGAACGGCAATCCCGTAAGCGGTAACGAGGATGCCACCGTTACGGGCGTCTCCCCCACCGGCAAGCAGTCCACCGACAGCACGATTACGCTGACGGTCGCACTTTCTGGCTCGGGCTCGGGCACGGGCACGGGCACGGGCGACGATTCCGGTACGACCAACTAGTCGCCACCTCACCGCTCATTACGGCTCTCGCCGCAAACATATTCGCTCAGAAGCGCCCGCTTGCTCCCCGGCAAGCGGGCGCTTTGTTTATCGACAGGCCAGGGCTCCATAGCAACACAAAGAGGCCCGCAAAAACAAGCCTCCCAGGTGACAACAGAATATGTAATGCAGTAATTACTAGCCGCAGAACTTCACCATGGTCTCGACCACGAGCTTCTCGGAGTTGAGCTGCTGTATCATGATGCCCTGCTGGAACAGCGGGATGTTGGCGCGCGTGCGCTCCGGATCGGAGTGCTCGACGAACTCCTTCTTATCCAAGGTGCAGACCGAGCGCGACAAAACGACTTCGAAGCGACCCATTACGGCATCGCGCATGCGCTACAATCTCGGTTAATCTGTTAACCACCCGAAAGCAGCAGGAGGCCCCATGCCCACACCAGGCAAGCGCCCATCCATGCGCCAGATTGCCGTCGCGGCCGGCGTATCCGTCGCCACGGTCTCCCACGTCATCAACGGCAGCGGCCGTTTTTCCGAAGACACCCGCAAACGCGTGGAAGCCGCCCTAAAGGAATACGGCTACGTCACGAACATGGCGGCGAAGAGCCTCCGTATGGCCCAGTCCCGGACCATCGGCATGATCGTGCCGGACATCTCCAACGACTTCTTTTCCAAGATCGCCCTGCATGTGGAGCGCGAGCTGGCAACCGAGGACTACTCGGTCTTTGTTTGCAACAGCGCCAATGACCCCGCCCGCGAGCGTGACTACTTCCGCACGCTGGCAAGCAAGCAGGCCGACGGTATCATCTGTATCTCCGGCCTGCGCAGGCTCGACGGCGAGTTCGTCCCCCACGGAATCCCCGTGGTCTGCATCGACCGTGCGCCCGAAAACGACCTCGGTTTCCCACACGTGGGCTCCGACAACATCGGCGGTGGCTACATGGCGACCGAGCACCTCATCGAGCGCGGCTGCAAGGACATCCTGAGCATCTCGAGTTTTACCGCCAACTACCCCGGCAACGAGCGCCAGATGGGCTACGAGCGGGCGCTCGCCGCGCACGGAATGCCGCTACGCCGCGACTACCAGCTGTTTGTCTCGGGTAAGCAGCCGAGCATCATCGAGTCGGAAGAGCTCGTGACCGACTTCCTCTCCACGGGCTACCCCGTCGACGGCGTCTTCGCCCATAGCGACCACGCAGCCGTGGGCGCGCTGCGTGCGCTCGTTGCCGCCGGCAAGCGCGTACCCGAAGACGTCCGTCTCATCGGCTTCGACGATTCCGTTTACGCGCAGCTTCCGACGCCGCAAATCAGCACCATCCGCCGCTTCCCCGAGCGCCTCGCGCACGAGGGATGTCAGGCCCTGCTCGCCCTGCTGCGCGGCGAAGAGCCCGAGATGGAGACGCTTGTCCCCGTTAAGCTCGTGCAACGCGCGAGCAGCTAGACAGCGGGCAGCGAATAGCCGCGTTTTTCTCTCGCATGTGCTCTATCCCACGCGCGACATGCAAAAAGCCCGCCACCACACGGGTGACGGGCTTTTCCGCTACCAGCCGCGTGCTTCCTCCGCACGTACGAGCTGACGAGCCTCGATCTGGCGAATCATATCGATGCGTCGCTGGTGACGGCCGCCCTCGAACTCGCCGGTGAGCCAGGCGTCGGCAATCATTTTGGCCAGCTCGATGCCTACCACACGAGCACCAAATGCGAGCATGTTGGTGTTGTTGTGCTCGCGCGACAGGCGAGCGGAATACGGCTCAGAGCAGGTGCAGCAACGGATACCGCGCACCTTGTTGGCGGCAAGCGAGATGCCCACACCCGTACCGCAGATAACGATACCGCGATCAACCTCGCCGGACATGACAGCGTCCGCCACGGCCTCACCCGCGATGGGATAGTCAAAGCGCTCGGTGCTGTCCGTACCGAAGTTCACGACTTCGTAGCCGTACTTCTCCTGGATATACGCCGTGATGGCTTCCTTGTACTCGACTGCGACGTGGTCGTTTCCAATACCGATCTTCAAAAGAGACCCCTTTCCATAAGAACCATTCGCGCATGCCGCGCGCTCAATCCGTCCTAATTCGCCGTTCCGCTTCTAATACACCTCGCCGGCGCGCAAACGGCGCAGACACTCCTCGTAACCAGCGTCCTTGCCAAACAGCGCACTGGTGCCCAAGATAAATCCGTCCGCGCCAATGGCGGACAGGTCGCGCACGCGCTCGGGCGAGCAGGCGCCGTCGATCATGAGCTTGAAGCCAAAGCGCTCCTTCAGCGCGGCAAGGCGACGCACCTTGTCGTTCGTGAACTCGATAAAGCTCTGACCGGCAAAACCCGGATTCACCGTCATGACCATCACGTAATCGCAGAGGTTCAACATCTCCTCGATCTCGGAGATAGAGGTGTCGGGGTTCACGGCGATACCGGCGCTCTTGCCGAGGGACTTAATCGCGGCGAGTGTCTTGACCACGTAACGCTCGGACTCCGGATGGATATAGATGATGTCCGCGCCGGCGGAGGCGAAAAGTTCAACCTTGCTGGCAGGATTCTCGACCATAAGGTGCACGTCGACGAGCTTGTTGGTGGCAGCTCGCACGGCCTTGATGTCTTCGAGACCCATGGCGAAATTGGGAACGAAACTGCCGTCCATCACGTCGCAATGGAAGATGTCGATGCCGGCGGCGTCGAGATCCTCGACGGTCGCACGCAGATTGCCGTAGTCGGCGCACATGAGACTGGGGCAGAGCAGCATAGTGAACTCCTTATCTGCTCGGTGATTATCTACTCGGTGGTAATTAATCGTTTAACCTTTATCTACAGTCTGGCTGATTAATCGTTTAACCACGTTGTTAACCTGCAGGCTTTTCCAGATTCACAACGTTGCCATATTTGCCTATCTAGCTGGTATCATGCAGGAGGCCGCACCACGAAACGCTGTCGTATTCCCTAGGAAGAAATCCCGCTACGCGGACAGCAGCAGCCAGGGGCCGCAATCCGCAGACCTGAGCCCGGACCCCCTACGCTCCAGGCGTGATCAGGCGCGCGCACTGGGCGATCTTCTCGTCATAGGACTCCGCGATAATCGACACACCATCGAACCCAAACGCGCGAACATTCGAGAACTGATGGAACTTCGAGCTGTCGCACAGCACGTACGCCTTATTCGAATTCTCGCGCACGATGCGCTTCTTCGCCGCCTCAACGTAGGAGGGCGTCATGACGCCGCGGTCCTCGTCAATCGCGTTGGTCCCGATAAACGCCTTATCGAAGTACAGATCGCGCAGGATCGATTCGGTCATAGAACCGCAGAACGAGGAGTTCACATAGTTGAACTCGCCACCCACCACGATGAGCTGGGCGCGCGTCTCGCTCTTAATCAGGCACGCCGAGGCATCCGTCGTGTAAATTGTCACGTCGCGGTCGAGCAGCAGACGCAGCAGCGCCGTGCAGGTGGAACCCGAGTCCAAGTAGAGCGTGTCCCCGTCCTCAACAAAACGCAAGGCGACTTGGGCAATCTGTTCCTTCTCACTCCCGTGTAGGCCCGAACGCGTCGAGATACTCACCTCGTGGACAGCCGAGAGGAGCCTCACCGCGCCGCCCGAAAGATGCTCAACCTTGCCAAGCGCCTCCAGCTCCTTGAGGTCGCGACGTAGCGTCGAAATAGAGACGCCCGGCAGCTCCTCCTGCAGCTCGGAAATCCTCGCGAGGCCCGACTTCTGCAGGCACTCTACAATTCGCTCCTGGCGCTCATACGGAATCATATTGGGAACCTCTCCAAACCACTCTGCTTCACGCTCGTTCATTTCTTTTCGAAAAGTGTAACGCACAAGCAGAATAGCGGCCGCCACCTGTTGCGATGACGACCGCTTAATCGATTGACCTACCCTCTCGTTCACAATTTGAACGAGGTTGACACACCTCGCGTAAGCGCGACGCTCTTCAAGCGAAGAGAACGACCCTAGGAGAGGCGGCGCATCCGGGGCTCTTAGGCGAGCTGATCCTCCTTGCCGGTGAAGGCGAAGGCAAGAACACCGGCCACGACGGCGGAAATGAGCATGCCGACCATAGCCCAAGCGAAGTTCATGGGGTCGGAACTCACGAAAGCCGGGAACGTAGTGACGGAACCGAAGGTGAACGCAGTGGTGACGACCTTCATGATACCGAGGAACGCGCCGCCGACGGCACCGCCGATGATCTGCGCAAGCCAGACCTTCTTGTTCTTCACGAGCATACCGAACAGCGTGGGCTCGATGATGGCGGACAGGGCGATCGATACGACACCGGTCATCGCGAAGCTCTTGAGCTTCTGGTCGCGGGCCTTGAGGAACACGCCGAAGGCGCAGCCGATAACGGCGAAGTTGCAGGCGAAGGTGAAGGGGCAGATGTAGTCGAAGCCGTTCTGAGCGATGTTGTTGATCATGATGGGGTTCACGGCCCAGTGGATGCCCATGGACACCAGCACGGACCAGCCGCCGCCAACCAGCACGCCGGCGAACACGGAGCTGCGCTCGATCAGCCAGTTGACCACGAAGGCGATGGCCTCACCAGCGTAGACGCCCAGGGGACCGATGACGAGCATGGTGAGCGGAACCATAACGATCAGGGAGATGGCGGGCAGCACGACGAGCTTGAGCATCTCGGAAACGTGCTCATCGAGCCACTTGTACAGGTACGAGTAGACCCAGACAGACAAGATGGCAGGGATAACCGTGGAGTTGTAGTTCATGAGAACCACGGGGATGCCGAAGAAGTCCGTCATGGCGCCGTTGCCCGCGTCGCCCATGAGGGCGATGAAGTCCGGGTAGAGCAGGCACGCGCCGAGCAGCGCCGACAGGTACGGGCTCGCGCCGAAGCGCTTGCCGGCGGAGAAGCCGAGCAGCACGGGCAGGAAGTAGAACATGCTCATGGCCAGGGTGTACAGGATGGTGTAGGTACCCGTGCCCTCAGCGATGATGCCGAGCTGGGCGGCCAGGATAACGAAGCCGCGCAGGATACCGGAGCCGGCCATGGCGGGCAGCAGCGGGGCAAAGATGCCGGAGATCGCGGAGAAGACCTGGCTGACGATGCTCTCGCCCTCGTCCTTGGTAGCAGCGGAGATTTCCACGCCCGAACCCTTGACCAGCGGCTCAAACTTCTCGTACAGCTTCGGGACCTCAGTGCCGATGAGGACCTGGTACTGACCGGCCTTGTTCAGCGTGTTCACAACGCCTTCGACTTCCTTGACCGCAGCGTCGTCGCAAGCCGCGTCGTCTTTGAGATTGAGGCGCAGGCGCGTCGCGCAGTGCGTCATGCCCGAGATGTTCTCGGGACCACCGACGGCGTCCAGAATCCCCTGAGCCATCGCGTTCCAGTCGCGTTTCATTGGTTACCTCCCCATTGCGCAGAAGAGCTCGCGGACAAGCTCGGCTGCCTTAATCGCGTCGTTTGCATCGATAACGGATTGGATCTTCTCCATGCTTACGGCCTCGATGGCGTCGTTGAGCAGATGGATCATCTGGTCGTTCTGTGCAGCCTCGCCGGCAGCGGGCTCGATGACCGGGAACGTGTCGAAGTAGATTGCGCTGTCGTAACCGTGCTTCTTCACGTAGTAGAGGAACTCGAGGGTCTTCACCGGCGTGGACGTACCAATCATAAGGCCATCGTCGAAGCGACCGTTGCCGTCGTTTAGGTGAATGCCGTAGAGCTTGCCCTCGCGGCCGAACAGGTCGGCGGCCATGGCAGGGTTCTCGTGCTTCATGAGCATGTGGCAGTAATCCAGCGTGACGCCCAGGTTCGGGCGGTCTGCAGCGTTGAGAATCATGCCGGTCATACCCATGGAGTCGATGAACGCGTACGCGCGCTCCTCGTAGGGTTTGTACTCAATCGAGATCTTGAGGTCGGGCGCGTAGTCGCAAACCTTCTGGAATGCGGCTACGAGCTGGTCGAAGACGCGAGCGTAGGCGATCTGGAAGCTGTAGTCAAAGCCGTCGTGGCCGAGCCAGATGGTCACCGTGTTGCCACCGGCAGTGCGGCAGTAGTCGCACGCCTCGTAGCAGAGCTCAAGGGCTTCCGCGGCAAGGGCATCATCGGCATTGCCCAGGTCACCGTTGAGGAAGGCGTTGCGGAAGCGCAGCGCGCAGCCGTTCAGCTGCAGGTCGTGAGCTGCGAGCTTGGCGGCCATGTCCTCAGCCGTGACACCTGTGCAGTGCTCGGGGTAGTTGAGGTCGACGTGCGTGAGGCCCACGCTCTGGAACTCCGCGAACACGCGATCAAGATTCTTGTCGCCATCGCGAAAATAGGAGTTGATACGAGTTGCAAGCTTCATGCTTCTACGTCCTTTACCTTCGTCCTTGATCGTTTCTGCCCGTTCGAGCACCTGATCTATATCCGTAATTCGATAAGGGCCGCCGCCTGCGCGCCGGGGCTTACCCTGTGACATGTAGATTACTGCCACATAAGTTCATTTTCAATCAGTATTTTTCACTCTTTTTCTCATTGTGTCAGAGTTTTTCACCGTATAAAGCCATCTACCTTGTGGTTTTGCTGTTAATCAAGTTTGACCATTCTTGAAGTTACCTGATTTTTTCTGAATTAATTTGCCGTTTATCGGTAAAAATCGACCGCTCACGGCTGACGGCGACGCAAGATGGAAGATACTTGCATGAGGAAAAGCACTGAATTCCCAGCGCCGATTCGAATGACGCGATTGGTGACGCGAGCGTCGACGGCCCGAATCTGCCGTCGGCCCCCACTAACCAAAAACGGCGCCGCTCACGCGACGCCGTCATATTCCCTGGTGCCCCCGGGCGGATTCGAAAACTCCCCCCCCGCGGGGAAATTGGTGACGCTGGTGTCGACGGCGCTGAGCGCTCCGTGTTTTGGTATGTGGATATGGCAGCCATCAACCTTTCTCGGCATGTGAAACTCTAGGCACATATGAGCTACCTGAGCGACGCAACACATGCGCTCCATCTATCCCAACAAGCTCCAGCGGTACCCGCACTTCCCATTTCGTGTAGAAAAGGGCCTGTATATACTTCCCATTTCGTGTATTGAATCAGGTAACCACACTTCCCATTTCGTGTATACAGCAGCTAGATTGGGCAATCATGTCAGTATTCAGACGTACGGCCTACAATAAACTCCTCGATTGGAAAGCGAGCAATGGATCCCGAGCCATCATGCTCGAGGGGGCCCGCCGCGTTGGAAAAAGCACCCTTGCCCAAGAGTTTGCGCAGTCCAAATACAAATCCCACCTCGTGATCGACGAATCTGTTGCGAGTGAAAAAAAGAAGACCGGAGACTCAACTGGTCTCCGGCCTCATTTCTAAAAAACGTCTCGTGGTTCTACTCGTGCTGTCGGGCTTCTACCAGCCTGCAGAAGTCGTTGACGCTCATGAGCCATTCCCTTTGCGCGGGCGTGTAGGTTTCGAACAGCGATGAGGGCACAACGAGGCTGAGCCTGTCCTTAGCCATAGCTCGTGTGTAATCCTCACTTACGGCGGGCTCAAGTGTTACAAGATGCTTGTCCTCGATTCTGTCAGCCTCATCAAGCACCTGACGCCAACGCTCCTTGATGGTTGTCTTGGCACCGAGCATCGTCAGTCGAGCGACAGGGAACTTGGGGTCGTGGTAATCGTCAATAGAGGGAAAGATGAAATCCGGCTTTGATTTGCCCTCGGTGTATTTCTGCGCCGAGTAGCGTATGCCCCTAGCATCGAATAGCATCGAGAGTTGATTCTCGAACGCCGTCCCCGCACGGGACTTGCGGCGCTGGAAGGCCGACATAGTGGTGCGCAGCACGCCATCAACATCAAGCGCCGAGCCAAGGTATGGCGCGAGGTCGCGCTCCAAGAGATGCCGCTCAAAGACGCGGAACAGCATCTCTTCGCGTTCGTAACAAGCGACCAAGCAGCCATCCGGGTCGCCCGTCCAATCGAGCTTTCCAAGGGTGGAAGCTGAGTAGGCTGAGAAGTCTGCCCCTTTGGGGAAGGACTCGCCGAATTTCTCGATCATACCGTCGAGGAAGTTCTCCGCTGCGATCGGCATGCTAACTTCGATGCCGATGGACTCCAAAATCCTTGCGGCGATCGACGTGATGCGCGTATCCTCCCGAGCAGAGGGCGTAAAACCCTTCTCGCCAACCCCGTCGAGCGCGAAGAGCCAGCGAACTTGAGATTCCGCCGTACTCCCCGCTCGGGCAAATAGGATTACGACCTCCTTGGCTTCGTGTAGGGCCAAAACCATGAGGTCGCCCGGACGGGCCATGCCCATGGCAGCATTATCGTTGTAGTAGAGCCTATACTCAGTTCTAGTTGGATGCTTCCTGCGGGCGTCGTACCAAGTGGTATAACCATGGTCGAATATAGGGTCTGCACCATCATCGAGATATGCGAAGGTAGTTCGCATCCCCTTTATGTCATCGTCTCCGAAAAGCGCGCGCAAAGGCCCCACGCCGTTGAATTCGTGCTGGTGGCTTTTATTGGCCCCCATGATGTCAACGCCCGCGAGGGTTTTCGCGACAGCACCGTCAAAATACGCGCCAAGTACTCCATAGTCCATCCTAGAACACCTCCATCATCAACTTCGCGACCGAGCGCACGACCGGCACGGTCACGGAGTTGCCGAACTGCCTGTATGCCTGAGTATCCGACACCGGGATGATGAACTCATCGGGAAATCCTTGCAGGCGCGCGCATTCGCGGGGAGTGAGTTTACGAGGGTTTTTTCCTTCCTGCCCGACCAGAATCTCGCTGCCATCCTTGTGGTACCGGGCGGAAAGCGTCCTTGTCGTGTCCTCTGGGCCGACCATCGAGTATCCAAAGCCGTGGCCCGCCGCCTCATGCTTTTCGCGATAGGCGCGCAGATAGGCCCATAGCTTATCCGAAATGGTGTAGCGTTCGTTTGGTTGCTCTTCGAGGATTTCCCCTAGCGTATGTCCCGGTCCCGGCACCTCAAGGTCATCCCACGAGAAGGGAACTTCCTCCCTGAACCCCACGATGTAGATGCGCTCCCTGTGCTGGCACGTCCAGTTTTTTGAATCAAGCACTTTCCAGAAAATATGGTATCCAAGGTCCTCCTCAAGCGTCTGTCGTATGACCTTGAAGGTCTTCCCGCCGTCGTGACTCGTAAGGTTCTTAACGTTCTCAAGCAAGAAGGCCTTCGGGCGCTTGTCGCGTATGATGCGAGCGACCTCGAAAAAGAGGGTTCCCTGCGTTTTATCCTCAAAGCCGGTGGGTCTCCCCAAAGATTGCTTCTTCGAAACGCCTGCAAGGGAGAATGGCTGACAAGGAAAGCCTGCGAGCAGGACATCGAAGTCCGGTATATCGTTTGATGCGACCTGACGGATGTCGCCCGCCGGGGTCTCTCCATAGTTCATCCGGTAGGTTTTCTGGGCGAACTTATCCCACTCGCAAGAGAAGACGCACCTACCGCCAAGCTCTTGGAACGGCATTCGTATACCGCCGATGCCCGCGAAGAGATCGCAGAAGGTAAAAGGCGCGTCGCTGCGCTCCCCTTGGTCAAATGGAGCCCCCGCATCGAGCGATGCGATAAAGGCGCATTCAGCCGCCGTTGGACTAGTATCCCCAGACTCCCAGCGCCGAACGGTGCGTTCGCCAGACGAGCCCATACCAAGGGCGGCGGCGAACTCCTTTTGGGTGAGGCCGAGGTCAATTCTCTTTTGCGCTATATCAGCTGCATTTAGTTGCATGGGACGCCTATCTTGGTTGAAAAACGGTCAAACTGTCCTGTATTTACCACAGCGTTAGTCTATCACCCCGAGCGGACATGTCTTCCCCTTGCTTCAGTCCGCCTCTAAACCCCGTAGCATCAACTGGGCTTTAGGGCTTGGACACTCTACCGGAGGGCTCTAGACGCAATTGGTGACGCGGGTGTCGACGGCCCGAATCCGCCGGCGGCCCCCGCAAACCAGAAACGGCGCCGCTCCCGCGACGCCGTCATATTCCCTGGTGCCCCCGGGCGGATTCGAACCGTCGACACCCGCTTTAGGAGAGCGGTGCTCTATCCCCTGAGCTACGGAGGCATGTTGTACTAGTGTAGCAGATTTGCCCCTTGGCCATGTAGCGCATGGCCACTCATCAAGAAGGCTCTGCAGCGAATTATCGCCGTAGAGCCTTCTCAATAACGGAAAATTATAACCCAGAATAACGCAAAATAATGGGATGGGGTTTCCTCTAACCACATGTAAGGGAAATTCCATCCCGGTATTCGGCTAAAAAATGGGACAAGCTTTCCCAACTGGCGCTCAAAAGGAAAATGCATCCCGGAATGAGAACGAATTCCGGGATGCATTTTCCGCCATCTATCGCAGACGACTAGTTGCCTTTGTGGAAGAGGTTTTTGATAACGGAGGGGATGCTCTTGGCGCCCTTGGCCGTCACATCGATAAAGTCGGGCGAACGCACAAGCTTATCCTCGTCGACGTACTTGCGGACCGCGCGCAACGTCTCTTTGTCGTCGCGCGTCGAAAACGTAAAGTGACCGTTGTCCTTGGTGAAGATGGCAAAACGCGTAATCTTCTTGGTGCCGCGCAAAACCTCGGCGGCGATGTAGTCGACCTCATCCCACGGGATTTGGATATAATCCTCGGGATTGCGCTCGTTATAGTACTCAAACGCCTTGTTTCCCACCATCACGTTACCGTGGCTGGTAAGCCCCATGAGGCAGGTCGCCGGCGTTGCCAGATCGACCGTGCTGTTCTGAGATTGCGCCATGCGCGCCTCGCCCTCCAAATAAAACAATCGGACCGCATCCAGTGTACCCACCGGGTGCGGTCCGTTTCAATGGCTCAAAAGCCCTTGCCTAGCAATTCTCGGTCTTAAGCCGAAGCGTACTTACATGAAGCCGCAGAAGCGACCGATGATGCCGACGGCGAAGAGAGCCAGGATGATGACGATCGGGCTGACCTTCTTCTTGAGGAGCTTGCAGACCAGCAGGGTCAGGCACACGGCGGCAAGGCCGGGGATGAGCTGATCGAGGTTGGCCTGAAGCGTGGTGACCTTCATCTGATCAAGGGCGGTAGCACCGACGGAGTTGTACATCGTCAGCGCTTCCTTGATACCCTCGGAACCGGAGGGCAGGCTAGCCCAGTCGATAAAGGCGCCAGCAGACTGCTTGACCGTGGAGACGATCGGGGTGAAGGAAATGGACACCCAGCGCTCGACCAGGGCGCCGATGATGAACATACCCAGGATGGAAGC
>CABUXM010000002.1 GCA_902495545.1 uncultured Collinsella sp.
CGGTGTGCTGGTCTTTGATGCTGCCAATCGGACAGCAGTAAAGATGATCGCAAAAACATGGCTTAAGACTGCAAAAATCAAGGATGTGGGGGCCTATTTTGCGGTTTCGGATGCCGCCAAGGAAATCGGCACGTGGAACAGCCGTCTGCAGGTCACAAGTCGCGGCTATATGCTGGGTTACAACGATTTGAGAGACCCTTCTGTCAGCGGCTTTTTCCGGTTTCTCGCAAGGGTCGGTGACAACGGGATGAAAATGCAAATCGTGAAAATAAGATTTTGAGAGGCAAAAATGCAAAAGACGAGCGCTTCTTGCCGCTCAATTGGCAAGAAGCGCTCGTCTTTTCTTAACGCGTTGTATGGCGGAGAGAGCGCAAGTTACGCGAGCGCCCTTCTTGCCAGCTCGGCCGCGCCGAGGATTCCTTGGTCGCCGCCGCAGCCCGGGGCGCAGATGTAGCTCTCCATGTCCTTAAGCTCGGCGGTCTGGATGTAGCCACCCAGATATTCGAGGGTCTTCTTGCGGACGATGCCGTAGAGCTGCTCCTGGTGCATCACGCCGCCGCCGAGGACGATGCGGCGAGGCGAGTACATGAGCACGAGGTTCGCGCACATCTGCCCCAGATAATCCCCCTCGAGCGCCCACACCTCAGCGTTGTCCGCGAGCTCGGCCGCGGGCTTTCCCCAGCGCGCGGCGATGGCGGGGCCGGAGGCGAGGCCCTCGAGACAGCTCGCGTGGCTCGGGCAGACGCAGCGTCCCTCCTCGGTGGGACGGGTCCTTACCAGCATGTGGCCGGCCTCGGGGTGCAGCATGCCGTGAAGGAGCCTGCCCGCGCACATGACGCCCGCGCCCACGCCGGTGCCAATGGTCACGTAGACGGCGTCCTCGAGCCCCTTGCAGCAGCCGAAGACTACTTCGCCGAGGCAGGCAACGTTCACGTCCGTGTCGTAGGCCACCGGAATCCCGAGGGCGTCGGCGAACGCGGCGCGAAGACCATAGCCTCGCCACGCGAGCTTGGGCGTCTGAAGGATGGAACCGTAGCGCTCATCGTTGGGGTCGACGCAGGTCGGGCCGAAGGCGCCGATGCCCAACGCGTTCACATCACGGGCGGTGAACCACTCGACCATTTGTGGGACGGTCTCGGCGGGCATAAGCGTCGGGGTCTCCATACGGTCGAGGACCTCGCCGTCGCCGGACACCACGGCACAGACCATCTTGGTCCCGCCGGCCTCGAGGGCGCCGAGCCTCATTTGCTTTTCGCTCATGTGATCCTCCTTACAAAGGGACGCCCGCAGTCATGGTCAACCGCGGGCGCCCATAACGTTGGCTTGTTTCGAGGCGACCCTACCTGGGCACGCGGTCCTGCCTTGCGGCAAACGGGGCGAGCACGGCGTGCGGCTCGCTTTGGTACCAGTAGGCGACGGTGGAGATGTCGTCCTCGCGCTCGTAGAGCTTGATGTCGTCGTTGCCGAGGTCCTGGAACGTCACGCGCAGGTCCTCCTTGAACGAGATCGGGTCGGGAAGGTGCCACCTGTAGAGGCCATGCCTGGGCAGCGCGTCGTCGTTGGTCGCGAGCATCGGGTTCGGGTTCGGCTTGCCCGCGCTGAAGCGGTCGCGCGTGGCGTCGCGCGTCGAGCGGTACGGGTAGCCGGCGAACAGCGTGTTGAAGCACTGCGCCTCGGGCAGCGCGTGGGGCGGCCTGTCGAGGAAGGCCCAGGCACCGCCGAAGTAGTCCTCGGCTCCCGTCGAGGTGACCGTGGGGAACTCCTCGTCGCCGTCGAGGAAGAACTTCATCTCGCCCTCGCCCCACCAATAGCGCTCCAGGGCGCACAGGGCCATGTAGGTGCCGACGTAGTAGCCCTTACCGCGCACGCCGTCGAGCACGGTGTAGTCGACGCCCCTGCGGGTGCTGCGCTCGCGGTTAAAACGGGCGTGGAAGTACATGGCGTCGTCCGGCACGTCGGTGAGCGCGTAGTTGAACGTGTAGAAGATGTACTTAATGAACCCGGGGTGCTCGCTCGTAAGCGTGACCTTGGCGTGCTTCCTGAAAGGCATCTCGAAGTAGCAGTTCATGCCGCCCGTCGGGTTCACGCAGATGGGCATCGAGTTGACGATGGCGCGCTCACCGAAGCCGTTGCAGAAGAAGTCGCCGACAGGGCACTCGACCGAGGGGGTCTCCTCGTCGTCCCAGTAGAAGCGCAGCACGAGGTCGCGCATGACGAAGCTGCCGGCGGCGGTCTTGTCGGGGACGGTCATCCAGATGTGGCGGATGATGCCGGGGCCCTCGATGTCCGCGAGCGTGATGGTCTCGCCGGACTCAAGGGGCACGCAGCACGAGCCCTTGCGGCCGACGCCGAGGTGGCTGGCCGACATGGCGGCACGGCCCTTCTCGCCCGTGATGTTCTCGGGGGTGATGGCGCGGCTTTCCTCACCGCCGTGCATCCACACGTCCTTAAGGAACTCTCTCATCGTCGACCTCCTCTATTCGTCGTCTTCGCACTCGGCGGAACTGGCACCGTTCACGTAGACGATCTGCTGGCGCGCCTCGTCGACGAGGGCGTCGAAGTCGAGTTTCTCGTCGGGGCGCGCGAGCGCGACCGTCATGGCGAGCGGGAGGTTGACACCCGCGATCACGTGGATCCGGTCGGAGGCGAAGCGGGAGAAGCGCTGGTTCACGCTGCCGCCGAGCGCGTCGGTGAGGACGACGACCTCGTCAGTGCCCGAAAGAGCCGCCTCGACCGCCGCGTCGAGCCCCTCGCCGTTGTCGTTCACGTAGGCGCACACGGCGTTGACGGCGTCGCTCTTACCCGTAAGGAACTCGAGGGTGTCCTTGAAGCCCTGGGCGAGAAGGGAATGGCTCGCCACAACTATCTTTCTCATTGATTCACCAATCTCTTGGGTCGAAGCTAGGCAAGGATGCCGGCGGCGGAGGCGACCATCGCGAGGACGATCACCACGAGGATGAGGGCCGTCATGCTCGCGTTCTTCTTGGTAAGAAGGTAATACGCGCTTCCCGTGATGGCGGCGGGGATCATGGCAGGCAGGATCTTGTCGAGCAGCGGCTGAATCTCCATCGAGACGTCGCCGAAGCTGAAGCTAATCGGGCAGGTGACGCCGATGACCGAGGCGATGAGGCAGCCGACCACGGTGAGGCCGAGCACGGAGGCGGCGGCAGTGAGGTTGGGAAGCTTCTCGCTGAAGTCGGTGACGAGCTTCACGCCCTGCTTGTAGCCGAACTCGAGGGCGTGCATGCGGACCCAGAAGATGGCCAAGATGAGCGCGAACCAGATGCCGGCTCCCACGGGGTTGCCCTCGATGGCCATGTAGGCGGCGATGGAGCCCATGATGGTCGGGATCATGGTCATGAGCAGGGAGTCGCCGACGCCGGCGAGCGGTCCCATGGTGCCGATCTTCAGGTCTTGGACGGCGTCCGCCGCCGCGAGGCCGTCACGCTCCTCCATGGCCACGCAGGCGCCGAGGATGATGGCGGCGAGCCAAGGCTGGGTGTTGTAGTAGCGGAAGTGGTTGTTGAGCGCCTGCTTATAGTCCTCGTCGTTCGTGTAGATCTTCCTCAGGATCGGCGAGAGGGCGTAGGCGACCGAGGCGCCCTGCTGGGTCTGGTAGTTGAAGGTGCACACGCTCATGAGCCAGCGCCAGTTCGCGTTGCGCAGGTCCTTCTTGGTGACCTTGTAACCGGAGGGCTTGCCCTCGGCGGCGGTGATGTTCTCGTTTTCCATGGTTACTCATCCTCTCCGATGAAGGCGTCTGCGGAAGCGTGGGCGGTGAGCTCGGCGTCCTTCTCGGCACGCTGATAGAACGCGATCGCGAGGGCAACGCCGACGATGGCGGCACCGATGATGGGCACGTTCAGGAAGGCCGAGAGGAAGAAACCAGCGAGCAGGTACTGGAAGTACTTGGCGGTTGGCATGTAGCGGAGCAGCATGGCGATACCGATGGCCGGGAGCATCTTGCCGGCGAGGGTGAGGCCGGAGAGGAACCACTGGGGCATGACCTCGAGGAGCCAGTTGACGGCGGGCTGGCCGAGCGTCACGGAGACAAAGACGGGCAGGGCGGCGCACAGGCCGAAGAGCGCGGGGCAGACCCACAGGATGGCGTTCATCTGATTGAACTTACCCTCGTTGCAGAACTTCTGGGACTTCTCGACGACAAAGCCGTTGAGGATCTTGACGACGACGTCGAGCTGGATGCCGAGCATGCCGACCGGCAGGCCGATGGCGAGGCCCGTGTCGGAGCCCAGGGTCACGCCGTAGGCGGTGGCGATGATGGCCATCGTGCCGTAGTCGGGGATCGAAGAGCCGCCGAAGCCCGCGACGCCGAGCTGCATGAGCTGGATGGTGCCGCCGATGACGAGGCCGGTCTGCCAGTCGCCCATGACGACGCCGGTGATAAGGCCCCAGAAGACGGCATAGTTGACGAAGATCATCGGGATGCCGTAGTAGTCCACGTGCTTGATGAAGGCAAGCAGGGTCAAAAGGACGACCTGCAAGATAGTGAAGTTGACCATGTTCCCTCCTTAGATGAGGTCGGCGACGGAGACGGGCTTGTCGGCGGGCACGAACTGTGCCGTCACCTTGACGCCGCGGGCGATGAGCGCCTTGTAGCTTTGGACGTTCTCGGCGGAGGCATAGGCGCGCTGGGTGAGCTGGACGCCGCCCTCCTTGACAAGAGAGCCGCCGACGATCAGCGACGGGAGCTCGATGCCCGACTCGACCAGGTGAAGGATCGTCTCGGGCTCCTTGGCGATGACAAAGACCTTCTCGCGGTCGTACTTGCCTGCCGCGAAGTTCTTGAGCGCGGTCTCCTCGGAGATGATCGAGACGGCCATGCCCGCGGGGCGCGCCATCCTCATGGTGGACTTCAGGACCTCGTCGCCAGCGACCTTGTCGTCGATGACCATGACTCGGGTCGCGCCCGACACCGGGGCCCACTGCGTCACGATGATGCCGTGAAGCAGGCGATTGTCGATTCGTGCCATAACAACACTCATGTTTGCTCCTATCAAATGAAGTTTTACGTTCGGTACTGCCTCGGCGCTATCCGGATTCGCGCCGGGCAAGGGGTTATCGGATTATTGAGGACGCGCGGTCAGCTCGCGGCGGCGCGGGGAAGGTCACTCGTCGAACAGGAGGCTCGAGGAGCCGAGACGCTCCTCTCGCGCCGGGGCGGCGCTCACGCTGATGTAGTCGAAGACGTAGGCGATCTCGCTTACAGGAACCTCCACGCGATAGCGCGTCGAGATGCTCGAGAAACTCTGCCTGAAGGACTCGATGAAGTCGGCGTGCTCTTCCTCGAAGCGATCCTGGCCGACGTAGGTCTCGATGGGGTTGCGGGTGACGAGGCGCTCGACGAGGCAACAGAGGTGAACGTACAGCCCGATGATGGCGTTGCTGCCGATCTTCTCGCCCGTTCTGCGCTGAAGCTCGTGCACGGCGCTCTCGATCTCGTGGAACAGCCGCTCCGGGTCGAGGATGGTGATGGAGCGGATAACGTTCTGCAGCGTCATGTTCGAAAGCAGCTTCTCGTGAAAAGAAGCGAGCTCGGAGACGTCGAGCCACCTGCCGAACACGGCATCGACCTTCGAGGCGGACGCCGTCGACATAATGTCTTCGAGGGCGACGAAGGGAACGGAGGCAATCCCGGGGTCTCCCGTGCCGATGACGGCGCAGACGCGGTGCTCGGAGAAAACGGCGTCGTTCGACCCGTTCGCGACGAGCTGCTTGAAGGGCCTCGTGAGCAGGCGCGCGCCTATGGTGCGCGGGAGGCTCTGCGAGACGAGCTGGCGTATCCTCTCCGCGGCGTCGACCCCGGACTCGGAGCAGAAGACGATGGCGTCCTCACGGTTGACGCGCTCGATCACCTTGCAGTGCGTCACGCACGCGGCGGTCGCATCGCCAAGAACCTCGGCGATGGACTTGCCGCCGAGCAGCCCGACCCCGATCTCGAGCGCAAGACCGGTAGAGACGTTGTTCACCACGCCGATAGTGGAGTCGGTAACGTTCTCGAGGGCCTTATAGGCCTCCTCCAAGGAGCCCATGTCGACGAGGAACACGACCCCGGTGCAGTAGGAATGGCGGTCGACGAGGCGCTGGAGCGGACCGACGATGTCCTTCAGCTGCTGGTCGTAGGGCATGTCGACCGCCTCGTACACATGCATGCCGAGCATACGGTTCGCCGCGTCGGCGATGCTCGTCGCCGTTGAGTAGCCGTGGGACAAGATGACGCAGAGCGTTCGAAGGGCCTTCGCGTCGCGAGACTCCGATGCGACGCACAGCGTCAGAAGCGTCTTCGTGAAGTGATCGAGCGAGATTCCGAGTGCCCCTTCCATGTCTGCGGCGACCTGATCGGAGACGCTCGAGGCAAACGGCAATTCGGAGGTCACGGCACCGAGGAGATGGGAGATTTGCTCCGCACAGGCAGACTTTCGCTTAGCCAGGCCGATGCCCGGCCACAACTGCAGGCAAATCTCCTGGGCCAGCAGAAAAGCGACCTTCCTCGAAAGCTCGATGCCATAAGAAGAGCCTGCGTCGGCAAGGACCGCGCCCACGATGCGCTCGAAGGCGCGCGACCTCGAGGAGGTAACGCCGCGGCCGAAGATCAAGTGATCCTCAACGCCGCGCACAGCGGAGACAGCTTGCGAGACGAGCTCGGAGACAGAGAGCTCCCCGGCGCAGAATCGCTCATCGAGAGAGCACAGGGCATCGAGCGCCTGCTCGACCGGCCCTGTGCTCTCGGCGGCATCCAGGGACGCGTCGATCAGAACGCCATCGTCGGGCTGTTGATCGATCTGCGCGGAGGAGAGGAGCCCGCTGGGAAGAAGATACGGGCGAACGACGACGTAGTCGCCCTCGCGATTGAGGAACGCTTTGGCGCAGCAGTTCGTCACGCAGGCGCGCAAGCCGGCGATGTTATCGGAAAAGTCCGCGTTCACGAGGCAACGGTATGCGCCGCGGCTGATCTTCACATCAGAACCGATTCGGCACCCCTCGCTGCGCAGGAAGCTCAAGATGAGATCCTCGCGCTCCTCGGGGGTCCGCTCCTTGAGTGAGGGGACGCGGGCACAGATGGGCATTTTGCTGTAGGCCGAGGAAACCTTCAGGTCATCGGCGGAAAGCGCCGTCGAAAGAACGAGGCGAGCGCGCGGCGCATCCTGGGAGGCATCGAGCCCGAGGGCCGTCGCAAGGCAGTGCTCCATCGCAGAGGGAGAGAGTGCCTCGATGCCGTTGACAAAGACCACACCCCCGCGCGATTTCGCGATCGACTCGTCAAGAAGCCCGTTGAACGAGGCGGCGTCCGGGACCCCGGCGCAGTCGATGCGCACATAGGAGGAGTCGCGGGACAGCAAGCCCTGGTTCTTGCCGTACTCGTACACAAGGCGAGAAAGGAAAGACTTACCGACACCCACGCCGCCGCTCAAGAGGATGGGCAGGCCAAACGGAGGGTACTGAACCGCAGCCTTGCACTGCTCGACAACGGAGCTGAGGCTCAGGTCGAAGCCCACGGCACGCGCGAAGTCGCGGTGATCGGCGATTCCCGTCGCCTGGATGAGGTCGGCGAGCGAGGCGTACTCGCTTGCAGAGAGCTTTACCTGAAAACGCTTCTGGAACGCGCGGCGATGAAAATAACGGACAGGCCTGCCCGCCACCTTAACCACAAGGCCGGCGCGAACAAGGTCGTTGACGTACTGGCTCGCCAGACTCCTGGAGATGATGAGTGTCTCGGCGATGTCGGAGGTGGACAGACGGGCAAGGTCGTCGAGCGAGACGGCAGAGGTGAGGGCCTCGAGATGCTCGAGAATCCTGTCCCTCATGTCGACGGGCTTCTTTGCCAAGCTGTCCTGTGCGGTCTTGTCCATGACTTCTTACCTCCTTGTACAAGGAGTATAAGGGGAACACAGAGAACGGAAGGGGGCGCGTGGGGGAATCAACAGCCCCGAGGAGAAGTTCACCACTTGAGGGGCAGAAAACAACGGCCATTGAACATTCAGGGCCGACGCTCAACACTTCGGCTCGACACTTCGCTTTGGAAAGGGCCCTGCGCGATGGTGCAGCCCTCCATCTCGCAGCACAGGTCGCCGAAGGTCGCGAGGATGCGCTCCTTCTGTTCCGTGGGCGAGACGGCTCGGTGGGCAAGGTCCTCTCAAAAGGGGTCGTCCGACGCCGCAAGACCTCGATGACCGACTACCGCCTCGAGCAAGTGGCGGATTACCTCTGCACCATCGAACTTGCCTTGGTCAAGTGCGAGGCGAGGAGAACGGTGAGACGTACAACAAGTTCTTCGGAGGTATAGGCTCTTTCAAGAGGAACTGGCTCAAGCAAGCCCGCAGCAAGCGGATATAGGTGGTTCCGCAGTCTCGCAGGGAGCGGTCGTCTTTCCTCCGGCCAGGGCCCCAAGCGACACGCTTCGAGCAGCGATAGCGAAACGCAAGCAACGGCGTCGCGGGCGCCTCGTGCGCCATAGTGTCCATGTGGTCATCTCCTATCGTCTCAGCGTGGTAGCTGAAGATTCTAGGCGCTGGCCACACCCCTTTTCCGGGGCGCCAACACCAACATTTAGCACACAAGGAGTTTGACGAGATGGCTCAGCGAGTATTGAATCTATCCGCCCATGCAGCCACGTCGAATAACTCCAGATTGGGGTAACTGACCGTTTCGCCCGTTTCTTTAAGACAGGCCTCCGCGGCGTTGCACAGCGAGCTCGCGAGCGACGCCGCATCAACGCGGAACGTCACGCTCTTAGTCGCACGCATCCCGCTCTTGGGCGACGGCCAGGAAGAGCAGAGGGCGTTGCACCCGTGGAGGACAAGCTCGAACTTGTAGTCGTAGTCGAAGCTCTCGTCTTTCTCGGGAGCATCGACCGACACATCGTAGTCGCCTGAATGCAACAGGGAGCACCGGAGCTTCCAGCACATCTTCCCATTAAAGATTTGGCCTGGAATCGTTTCACCTTCGTTCGAGGGGTCTCCCGAAAACAGGAAGTCGTTTGCCGCCCAGTCATCAAACCACTTCACATACTGCCGCCCCGCCGCTCTCTTCCCGTTATGAAGGACGAGATTGGGGTAAAGAAGCTGCCCCATGGCGTCGGGAATGGTAAGGGAAGACATAAGGGCTGGGATAAGGCAGTCTTTCTCAACCGCATTTCTAATCGATTCGACGAGTAGCTTCATTTCGATGCCTCAAAAAGTCTATGCGGTCTTATGCGAAGAAACGGCCGATCGGCCATGAGCCGAGCGTCGTTCGTGCCTCTTCGTCAAGTGACGCTCTGAGCGCAGAGGCCATGTCCGAGTCTCCGCGCAAGGCTGCTGCGCATGCTTTCGACAGCGCACTATCTGAATTCAGCTGGATTGCCATTAACTCAGATTTCTCCTCGCTAGTAAGATCTCGCTTTCGAGCGGCAATTTGATATCGATTTATCAGGGTTGCCTCTCGATCCGCAAAAGCTTCCAGGGCGTCTACGGTCATCTCGCAGCATTTCAGCAACTCTTCCTTACAGCACGCATCTTGATCGTAGGCTGATAGCATTTCAAGCATCTTGTCGTTGACGTAGGCAGAGCTAACTTCGGTGACTGGATACTGCTTCAACGTAGCGGCAAACACCTCGGCATCGATATTGGCAAGCCTCATATAGTCCTGCATCGTTTGGACGAACAGAGGCGCGACGACTACGGGGGCATTCCCCTCGCCCCGGAAGAACACCGAGACCGTCAGGTCATCCAGTCGAAGCCCATCGACCATTCGGTACATATCTTCAGATACTTGGTAAAACACGAGCTTAATCGGATGGTTCCCCAGATTGATATATCCGAATCCGTTTTGCCGATCCTTGTAGTGGAGGGGTGCGTTCTCAACCAATCCCTTGTAAATTGTCTCGATGTTTCTTAAATCCTGAGTGGTCAACGCACTGATGTCGAGCTCTGGCTTGTAATGAAGAGCGTCGACAACCCGCTTGATAATCTCCAGCGACTGCAATCGACTCTCAAGGGCGTCGAGGTCGCCTCCGCTCAACTTGCACCCGCGAGCAAAGCCGCTTCCGTCTATGGAAAGCGTACCGGTTTGCATCAATGCGCGCATGAGGGCCAACTCTTCCATGCGCTCGACAAGAGTTCCGGTCTCGCTGAGGGTGATTGTGTTGGTGGAGAGGCATATGTCGAAACCCCTGAAGAAAACGTGCTCGCCATTCTCATTTTCTCCGGCCATGACCACCGCATTTAGGGAAACATCACCAGAGCTGACGTCATGCCGAGACCCAATCGCGACGCCAACTATGTTTTCAAGCTTATTCAAGGGATACAGCTCTCTCCCCAGGGGCTCTTCCCGTAGATATACAGCCCGTTCCTGTATGGAGCCAAACTTGCGGGCGACTCGCCCTCGAGCAGCTCGATTCCAAACTCGCACTCATCAAAGCAAAGGCCGGCGTCCTTAAATTCCTCGATTGTCTTGGGGGCGATGCCAGCGACTGCTCGCTGCTTTGCTCTGTCCTTGACCGCCCTTCTGACAAGCCGCGTCAATTCCGCCGCGTCTGTTGGAAGCCGGTCGAAACGCAAAGAGATGCGCTCTTGTTGCTCCGGAATATCGGCCAGAATCTTCTTTAGGTCATAGGGAAGCAAAAGTCTGTAGAAAACCTCCGCTGAACGAGCCTCGCTCCCACAGTAGACGTAAAAATAGATGCAGCCTCCAGCAATGTTGAGATAGTGCTTGAGGTCTGAAACTCGAACTTGCCGCTTAGGTCGGTCCGATTTTCTTTTCGAAGTGGTCCCCTTGACCTGAAGCGGCAACTGGCCTTCAACGGTCTCAATCGTGAAGGAAGAAGACGAGTAGACTTGCAGGTGCCCGTCGGTGCATTCGGTCTTGTCGTTCTCATCTATATACGCATAGACGCAAGCGACATCGCCGAAAGCCTGCTTGACAGCATTGACCGCGTTCTGCTCGATTTTGCGATTGTCCAAGCTTCTCCTTACTGTTTTAGATCGTCAGCAAACCGATGTCAGGCATGTTTCTCACTTGACCTAACTGCCTCGCGATGAATCGCATGGCCCTAGAGGAAAAAGTCCCTCGCGCTCACGATGCGAATGCCGTCGATGTCCGTGTCGTAGGAACCCTGCCTCACGACCACGATCTTCTCGTGGTTGTCTCGTATCGACTTCAGAGGAGCGATCTCTCGCTCCCTGGTCTCGCTTGCGAACATCTCGTCAGTCACCTGCACGTAGAGTACGCGCCCGTCCTTCGTCGCGACGAAGTCGACCTCCTTGCCATAGAGCTTCCCCACATGCACGCTCCACCCCTCGTAGAGCAGCTGGAGATACACGGCGTTCTCGAACAGGCGCCCAGTATCCGTGACCCTATAGCCGGCCATCCAGGTCCTGAAGCCGGTGTCGACGATGTACTCCTTCGGGTTCGTCTTGAGGAGCGCCTTGCCGTGCAGGTCGTAACGCGTGGCGCGGTAGAACAGGAAGGCCTCCTCGAGCGCGCCCACGTACGAGAAAACGGTCTTGTTCGTGGTCTTCGACCCCGCAGAAGATAACGCACCGGCGATTCGGTTCGACGAGCACTCGTTGCCGATGTTGTCCGCCAGGAATTCGGCCACATGGCGCAGCAGAGAAGGGTCGGTCACCGCGCTTTTGCCCTTCCCGCGCTCGCGGTTGACGATATCGCGCACGGCGATGGCCTCGTAGACTCCGGACATGTACGCCGAGTGCTGCGCCTGGGTCGTCGAGAGGGAGGCAATGGCTGGCATGCCCCCGTACTCAAGGTAACGAGTAAGCATGTCGTCGAAGAGAACAGGATTCCCTTCGGGAGTGAGAGCCACCGACCTTCCCGATACGAACTCAATTCCGCAGAAGTCAGCGAACTCGGAGAAAGACAGGGGCAGCATCTTTACCTCTACGTAGCGCCCGGACAGATAGGTGGCCAGCTCGCTCGAGAGAAGATACGCGTTCGAGCCCGTGAGGTAGATGTCGCAATCGAAGTCGACCCTCATTGCGTTGACCGCATCCTGCCAGCCATCGATTCTCTGGGGCTCGTCTATGAAAACGTAGGTGCGACCCTTGTCCGACAGGCACCCGCGAATGTGATCATAAAGTTGGTCCTCCGTCTTGATGCCCGTGCCCTTGCTTTCCAGGTTGACGCTCACAAAGCCGCGGCCAGCGACCCCTTCAGACTCGACGGTCATCCTGATTAGGTCGAGGAGACTCGACTTGCCGCACCTGCGCACGCCCGTAATCACCTTGATGAGGTCGGTGTCACGGAAGAGCATCGCCTCCTCGAGGTACCTGTCGCGGTTCCTGAGTCTGCTGCATTTCAAGAGCTGCTCCTAAAACTCGAATCTGGTTACACTTTTAGGAGTATCATAACTCTGCGCCACAAGATGAGCAAAGAGCGCACCTCGAGACGAATCGACTAAAGGGATTGCGCACCTGCCGGGAGGCAGGGCAGCTTGCTCGATCATCGCGGACTGCCAATTGCTAAACCCCAATAGCCGAAGCGCGCGGCGCTCGTTTCGCTACATCGACTTGATGGGATGGCGGATCACGGTCTTGAGCTTCTCTGGCGCGCACTTGCGCGGGTCGGAGAGGTAAATCTCGTGACAGAGGCGGGATTCGGAGAAGTCGGGCGCATATCCCCGTTCCGCCGCAAATGCACGCATGGCGCCTATGATCGTCAGCTCGTCATCGTAAGGCCAGTATAGCAATGGGCGCGGATTCGTAAGAAGCCGCGCCCATTGGCAAACACTATAGCATAGAATCGAACGTCTGTTCTATTCCCACTCAATCGTCGCGGGCGGCTTGGACGTGATATCGTAGCACACGCGGTTGGCGCCGGGAACCTCGGCAACGATGCGGCCGGAGATGCGGGCCAATACGTCGTAGGGCAGCTTGGCCCAGTCGGCGGTCATGGCATCGCTGGACTCGACGGCACGCAGGATGATCGGGCGCTGATAGGTGCGCTCGTCGCCCATAACGCCAACGGACTTAATATCGGGCAGGACCGCGAAATACTGCCAGCAGCTGTGCTCGGAGTTGCGCTCGCCGGTCTGCTCAAACAGACGCTGGTTGTAGGCGTCGAGCTCCTCGCGCACGATGGCGTCGGCGTTCTTGAGGATCTCGAGCTTCTCCTTATCGACCGCACCGATGATGCGGATGGCAAGACCCGGGCCCGGGAAAGGCTGGCGGAACACGATATGACCCGGCAGGCCCAGCGCCAGACCAAGCGCGCGGACCTCGTCCTTAAAGAAGTGATCGAGCGGCTCGATGAGGTCGAAGTGCACGCCCTCGGGGAACGGGATCAGGTTGTGGTGGCTCTTGATGGTGGCCGTCTTGCCGCCCGTCTTGCGTGCGCCGGACTCGATGATGTCGGGGTAGATGGTGCCCTGAGCCAGGTACTTGACCGGCTTGCCATCGGTCTCGAGCTGCTGGGCCACGGCGAAGAACTCTTTCCAGAACTGCGTACCGATGATGCGGCGCTTCTGCTCGGGCTCGGTCACGCCGGCCAGAAGCTCGGCATAACGGTCCTCGGCGTGGACATGGATAAAGTCGACGTCAAACTGCTTGGTGAAGACCTCCTCCACCTGCTCGGGCTCGCCCTTGCGCAGCAGGCCGTGGTTGATGAACACGCAGGTCATCTGCTTGCCCACGGCACGAGCGCCCAGCGCAGCCACGACGGAGGAGTCGACGCCACCGGACAGGGCCAGAATCACGCGGTCGTCGCCGACCTTCTCGCGGAACTCGGCCGTCATGGTATCGACCAGGTTGTCCATGCTCCAGTTGGGCTCCAGGCCGCAGATCTCAAACAGGAAATTGCTCAGCAGCTGCTGACCGTACTCGGAGTGCTTGACCTCGGGGTGGAACTGCGTGGTAAAGATCTTGCGCTCGGGGCACTCCATGGCGGCAACCGGGCACACGTCGGTGCTGGCGGTAACGGTAAAGCCCTCGGGCACCTCGGAAACGGCGTCGCGGTGGCTCATCCACACGGTCTGCTCCATGGGCGTAGAGTTAAAGAGCTTGGCACCAGCCGTGCGCGTGATGGTGGCGCGGCCATACTCGCCCACCTCGGAGTGGCCGACCTTGCCGCCGAGCGTCACGGCCGTGATCTGATGGCCGTAGCAAAAGCCCAGGACGGGAAGACCCAGGTCAAAGATGGCAGGATCGATGGACGGAGCGTCCTCGGCATACACAGAAGCCGGGCCGCCGGAAAGGATGAGCGCAGAGGCGTTCATCTCGCGAATCTCGTCGGCCGAGATGTCGCAGGGGACAATCTCGGAATACACGTTGAGGTCGCGGACGCGACGGGCAATGAGCTGACCGTACTGCGCACCAAAGTCGAGTACGAGGACCTTTGCGGAAGCCTTTTGATCCATGGTTCCCCCTCTTGTTGGCGGGGAGCCGGTGCCCACCCGCGCGAATAAACGAGAATAACTTTCATAGTGTACACGTTATATGGGGCTTCTCGTCCCTCGCAGCCATCAGCGCACGGCAAACGCACGACCTGGGTCCCTATTTGACGGCAATTGAAGTGTTACCAAACGTTACAGATGATGTAATACGTTTGAACATTGTACGCCCTGTGCCACAATACTGCCGAACGACTCCGCCTCTGCGGCGGCAAATACGATAGGAATACGAGCATGAAGCGCATCCTTCTCATCGCCACGGGCGGCACCATCGCATCGACCGAGGACGGCAACGGCCTCTCCCCCGCCCTGACCGGTGAGGAACTCGCCCAGAGCGTCCCCGAGATCTCGGGCCTCTGCGAGCTCGACGTGGTGCAGCCCATGAACATCGACAGCACCAATATGCGCCCCAGTGACTGGATGCGTATCCGCGACGTCATCGTCGAGGGTTATGCCGACCACGACGGTTTCGTGATTCTGCACGGCACCGACACCATGAGCTACACCGCGGCAGCGCTTTCCTACCTGATTCAGGACAGCCCCAAGCCCATCGTGCTCACCGGCTCGCAAAAGCCCATGGGCAACCCCTTTACCGATGCTAAGCTCAACCTGTATCAGAGCCTGCTCTATGCGCTCGATGAGCATTCGCACGACGTCTCGATTGTGTTTGGCGGCGTCGCCATTGCCGGCACGCGTGCCCGCAAGCAGCGTACCATGAGCTTTAACGCGTTCATTAGCGTCAACTATCCGCCCATTGCCTACATCCGCAACGACCGCATTGTGCGCAACGGACTTCACGGCACGCATCAGGGCGAAAACCCGGTGCGTTTCTACGACAGCATCGACCCGCGCGTGTTTGTCCTTAAGCTAACGCCCGGCGTGAACCCGGGCATCCTCGACGCCCTTGCCGACAGCTACGATGCTGTAATCCTTGAGACCTTTGGCATTGGCGGTATTCCCGAGTTTGGCGAGTCGGGCGAGTCGTTCCAAGAGGCAATTTTCCGCTGGGTCGATTCGGGCCGCACCGTCGTTATGACCACGCAGGTCCCAGAAGAGGGCCTTGACCTGGGTGTTTATGAGGTTGGCCGTGCTTACGCCGATCATCCGGGCATTCTGCGCGGCGACGACATGACCACCGAGACGCTCGTGGCCAAGACCATGTGGGCACTCGGCCAGTCACGCGATGCCGCCGAGATCCAGCGCCTGTTCTACAGCCAAGTCAACCACGACCGAATCCCGATGGCGTAATCCCTAAGGCAGTTCCACTTATCGCAGCCTCAAACGACAGGTGGTCCCCCTCGGGCCGTGCAAAAAACGGAGTATTCTGCAATTTCTCCGCCAGAGGCATAGAATCGGCCAATTGTTAGACGAACTTTTAGGACGAAGGGGCCGTCTGGTAAATATTTATTCCTCATTTTTATTTAACGTGTGGATTAACTACTACCAAAAAGGCAAAACCAGCCGCTCAAGCTACCGTCTACAGCCGAACTGGTGCTGAATACTCGCGATTTTGCACATCGCAACCAGGGGGACCCGCCCAAAGAGCGTCAATTAGCAGCGAGGAACGCCCTATTCGATACCCTCGAGAAGTTCTGACACCGTCATGCCGAGTGCGGGCGCGATCTTAAATAGAACCTTGAGCGTGAAATTTGCCGTCCCATCTTCGATTCGGTCGAGGTAGGGTCGGCTGATTCCTGTCGCCACACAAAAATCAACCTTGGAGATACCAAGGTCCCTGCGTGTCTCTTCGACCCGCCTGCCAAGAATCTGTTTCGCACGTTCGTCCATGCAGCCGAGTTTGAAATGGAGCCGAACATAAACGTAAACTATAGTTTACGTTTTGCCGAATACACAGGAGTTTTCTATGTCGGGTTCTTCGGTCCGCATGTACCGAGCCACGCTTCGCACAAACAGCGCACCGCCCAAGCTCGTCGTCGTTGAAGCAGAATGCCTTTCGCCCGATGAGCGCACAGCATTTGCATTGCTATCAAGTCGCGTCGCCGCCGTTCTGATCCCTTGCCCGGCGCAAGGTGAACTTGCCATCCAATGCCAAACGCACAGCTGCCCGCTCAATCAGGCTGCCGTAATCGCAACCAGCCAACGCGGCCTGCCGCTCCTTCTAGAAGCCGGCATCGCACTCGCCCTTCGTGGCGCCGGATGCGAAAACGAGGCCGCCGCCGACATGGTCTTTAAACCACGATCGAGCGGCGGCCTCGCAGCAGCCATTGAATATGCGTGCAGGCTCGTTGCCTAAAAGGACAAGCTAGAAACCAAAGCCAAAGCCCGTTCCGGTAATCGCCGAATACATAAAGTAGACGTTGATTACGTTGAGGAACACGCCCGTGATGCAGCCGTTACGCAGGTAGCGCTCGCACGCAAGACGTGCCATCACAGCGGAGTCCTCGTTGTTCTTTGCCTGGCGTCCCGCCGTAAAGTACGTCGCCACGCCCAGCAGCAGGTTGAGCACCGGCAGTGCCAGCAACTCGTAGCTCTTGCCCCAGCGCGTCACCTCGCCGGCGGCATTAAACTTTGTTGCCACCTCGGGACCAATGTTGGGGATCACAAACGCCGCTACCACCAGCGGAATCACCGTAAGCACGAGCAGCGCAATACCCATGTAGCCAGCTTTTTTGCCATATTTAAACATATGCGTCGTCCTTACACGTTAAAGCGGAAGTGCACGACGTCGCCATCGGCCATGACATAGTCCTTGCCCTCAATACGCAGCTTGCCGGCGGCCTTGGCGCCCTGCTCGCCGCCGAGCTCGATGTAGTCGTCGTAGCCAATGACCTCGGCCTTAATAAAGCCGCGCTCAAAGTCGGTGTGGATGACACCGGCGGCCTGCGGGGCGGTCGCGCCCTGACGAACCGTCCAGGCCTTGACCTCCATCTCGCCAGCCGTAAAGAACGACTGCAGACCGAGCAGCTTATAGGCTGCCTGCGCGAGCACATCCAGGCCGGGCTGCTCCAGGCCCAGGCTCTCCAGGTAGTCGGCAGCGTCCTCGGGATCGAGCTCGGAAAGCTCGGCCTCGATCTTGGCACAGATCGGCAGCGGCTTGACGCCATCGATGGGCGCCAGGTCCTCGTTGAGCATGTCCTCGTCCACGTTGGCCACATACAGGATGGGCTTCATGGTGAGCAGGAACAGGCCCTTGGCGGCGGCGCGCTCCTCGTCGGTCATCTCCATGGATGCGGCGCGCTTGCCCTCGTTGAGCCAGGCAAGCAGGCGCTTAGCGACCTCGAACTTGGGCATGAGCTCCTTGTCGCGCTTGGCCTCCTTCTCGAGCTTGGGCAGCTGTTTCTCGAGCGTTCCCATATCGGCCAGGATGAGCTCGGTCATGATGGTGTCGGCATCGCCGGCAGGATCGACGAACTCGCCCGTGCGGCCCACCTCACGCATGACGTTGGGGTCCTTAAAGTAACGCACGACCTCGCAGATGGCATCGGTCTCGCGGATGTTTGCCAAGAACTGGTTGCCCAGGCCCTCGCCCTCGTTGGCGCCCTTCACCAGGCCTGCGATGTCAACGAACTCGACCGTCGCCGGCACAATGCGGCCCGGGTTGACAATGTCGGCGAGCTTTTGCAGGCGGCTATCGGGCACGTCAACGATACCCACGTTGGGGTCGATCGTGGCAAACGGGTAGTTAGCGGCAAGGCCGGTCTTTTTGGTAAGCGCGGTGAACAGCGTCGACTTGCCCACGTTGGGCAGGCCCACGATACCGATGGAAAGGGACACGACAGCTCCTTTTGGTACAGGTACTTCAAACTGCATAAGTATAGCGCCGCCGCAGCATCCGGGCGAATCCGGACACCGCGACGGCGCAAATGAAGCAGAGATGCGTGAGAGTTCGAGACAGCAGTCCTTACTTAAGCTCGGGCCAGAAATCCTTGTTGGCCTCGATGAGCTCGTCCAGAATCTGCTTGGCAACGCTCGCCGAAGGAATGGTCTTGGAGAGCGTGAGTGCCTGCCAGAGCTTCTGGTAGCTGCCCTCGACCCAAGCCTGGACAACGAGCTTCTCGACGGAAACCTGCTGCTCCATCAGGCCCTTCTGGAACTGCGGAATCGGGCCCTGGCAAATCTTCTCAAAGCCGTTGGAACCGACGATGCAAGGCACCTCGACCATGGCCGTCGGGTCGAAGTTGGGCACAGCGCCATCGTTGGGGACGATCAGCAGGAAGCGCTCGAGCGTGTTCTCGGCCAGTGCGCAGGCAAGGTCGACGATGTAGTTGGCATGTACATCCGGCTCAAAGCCGCCGTCCTTGGCAGTACCCTTGGCGATGATGTCGCGGCAAGCGCCAAAGACCTTCTTCTCGCGGCCGTCCATAACCTCATTGGCGCGAGTGTAGTTGGGGTCAGACGTCTCGACGACATAGTCCGGGTACAGGTAATACTTGAGGTAGGTATTGGGAATCGTCTCGGGATCGACAGCATAGACATCCTTGGCCTTGCCGAAGGTGTGAATCCAGCTCTCCTCGACATGCTGCTCCTTACCGGCCTCGTGCTCGATGCCGTCCAGGTAGCCGTTCTTAGACATGTGCTCCTTAATCTGCGGCATGAGGTCGTTGCCGTCCTTGTCGTAGATTTTGCTCCACCAACCAAAGTGGTTGAGGCCGTAGTAGCTATACTGCAGCTCGCGACGATCCTTGATGCCGCACATACGGCTCATCTTATCCATAAGGTCGATCGGCATGTCGCAGATGTTGATGATGCGGCTGTTGGGGCGCAGCACGCGGCAGGCCTCGGCGACGATGGCCGCGGGGTTGGAGTAGTTGAGCATCCAGGCGTTGGGGCTGTACTTCTCCATGTAGTCGAGGATCTCGATGACACCACCGATGGAGCGCATGCCGTAGGCGATACCGCCGGCACCGCAGGTCTCTTGGCCAACGCAGCCGTACTTGAGAGGAATCTTCTCGTCGAGCTCACGCATGGCGTACAGGCCGACGCGGATGTGAGCAAGCACGAAGTCGGTCCCGGTGAATGCGGTCTCGGGGTCGGTGGTGTAGCTAAACTCAACCTCGGGGGCGTTCTCGTGGAAATAGATCTCGCAGGCCTTTGCCACGATCTCCTGGCGCTCGGCGTTGTTGTCGTAGAAGGTCACCTTGTTGACCGGGAAGCGGTCACGCTCCTCAAGCAGCATCAGAGCGATGCCCGGGGTGAAGGTAGAGCCACCGCCGGCAATGGTCACGGCATAGTTTTTCTTGGACATGATGTCCTCCTCATTCTGGCCGCTTGCTCAATCCATCCCCGTACGCGGCCTGCACGGTTTGGAATTGTTACCTAGAAGTGGAGTTTTTTATCTCTAGAATCGGCCTTGCGGTGCATACCGGCTCTGCAAGGCCGATTGTTTCGATGGACGATGGTTTACAGAAGACTCTCGAACTTCTCGCGAACCTGCGGGACGGTAAGGCCGATGATGACCTGGATTGACTGACCTTGGACCACCAAGCCATGCGTACCGATCGCCTTGAAGGAAGCCTCGGGTGCAACGACGCTCTTGTCCTTGACGTTAACGCGCAGACGGGTAGCGCAGTTAGTTACATCGATGATGTTATCCGCGCCACCGAGCAGATCGAGGATTTTCTCGGCAAGCACCAAGCGCTCATCATCTTTACTCTGGGCGACCGATTTGCCAGCAGCAGCACCGCCCTGCTTTTGCTTGTAGTCGGCCTTGGACTTGAGCTCGACCTCAACATCGTCATCCTCGCGACCGGGGGTCTTAAAGTCGAACTTGACGATCAGGAAACGGAAGACCACGACCCAAAGGGCGGTAAAGCACAGACCGACAAGGATGGAGATGGCGTACTGCAGACCGTGTGCGGCCCAAAGGGGCAGCCAGTCCCACGAAAGCATCGAGATGATGCCGCCGTCGAAGATGCCCACGACGCCAAGGAGGTTTTGAGCCATGCAGCCGAGCGCTCCGAGCACGCAGTGGACGACGAACAGGCCGGGCGCGATGAACAGGAAGGTGAAGTCAAGCGGCTCGGTGATACCGCAAAGCATAGCGGTAAGGGTGACCGGGATCAGCAGAGCCTTGACGCGCTGCTTGCGCTCGGGTTTGGCGGTCATATAAAACGCAATGGCGACGCCAAGCGAGCCGAAGACCTTAGTCCAACCAGGGCAGGTATAGGCAGCCCAGGGTGCGGCATCCTTAAGAGCAATGCTCGGATCGGCAGCCAGTTGGGGCAGGATGTTGGCCCAAGCAGCAAAGATGCCGCCGTTGACCGCCGCGTTGTCGTAATAGAACGGCGTATAGATAAAGTGGTGCAGGCCTGTAGGGATCAGCACGCGCTCGAAGAAAGCAAAGACACCCACGCCAAACGTACCGGCGGAAAGGATGAATCCCTGGAAGGCAGAGATAGCAGCCTGAACATGCGGCCACACCAGGCAGGCGATAAGAGCGACCGGAATCATAACGAAGAAACCGATCATATAGATGAACACGGAACCCGAGAACACGCCCAGCCACTCAGGAAGTTCGGTGTCGAAGTACTTGTTGTGAAGCATCGTGGCGATACCTGAAATGATAAGCGCGCCCATGATGCCCATATCAAGCGTTTTGATGCTTGCGATAGTGGCAAGACCAGTACCGCTGCCCGCCTCGACAGAGTAGTCGACTCCAAAGACAGGGCCCCACTGCCCCAAGATTGTGCTTACAAAGTAGTTGAAGGTAAGGTAGATGGCCAAAGCCTCCATGCAGCAGCGAGCGTTCTGCTTGTTCGCGAGCGAGATTGGCAACGCTACGCAAAACAGCAACGGCATCTGGTTAAAGAGCGTCCAACCACCCTGGAGCAGCACATTCCAGCAATCAAACCAAAGATGGCCCGCAGTGGCCATCTCGCCAAAGATCGCCTCGGTGGTAAACAACGTACCCAGGCCGACGACGATTCCGGAAAATGCGAAAAGAATTGCAGGCGTGTACATGGCACCGCCGAAACGTTGTATCTTTTGCATCATGACGGGGAATCCCCCTCTCTTCATTCGGAGCGACTGCGGTTTTGGCTTCACTCGAGACCGCAGACGCGCCGTTTGCGTGTACCTCGTGCAATAGGACGGGTGGGCCCGCTTCCCTGACTTCTTGCGCTTCTATTTTTATCATATCACTTATCTAGACAAGTTAGCATAAATACTACGGTCGGTAAACGGTTGATTATTGGCCGTAAACGGTATATGTCCAGTATTTCGCCTGTTAAATCTGACATAGCTGATGACTGCATTATAAATTTCTTTTCTACTTGTCTAGATGTGCTTGTCTATATCTATAGACATACCTATACTTCATTACAACATTCACCGCCACGTTAAGGAGTCACCATGAAAAGCGCGGTCTTCTATGGAAAGCACGACCTCAGAGTCGAGGAATCGGCAAAGCCGGCCGTGGGCAGGCGCGACGTTCTGATCAACGTCAAAGCTTGCGGCGTCTGCGGTACCGACGTTCATATCTATGAAGGCGACAAGGGTGCAGCCGACGTTACCCCGCCCACGATCCTTGGTCATGAGTTTGCGGGCGTTGTCGAGGCCGTGGGCAGCGACGTCGCTGGCTTTAAACCGGGCGATCGCGTGTGCATCGACCCAAACCATCCCTGCGGCTGCTGCGAACCCTGCCGCGACGGAATCAACCACTACTGCGAGCATATGACCGGTTACGGCACCACCGTTAACGGCGGCTTTGCCGAGTACTGCTCCGTCGATATGCAGCAAGTCTACAAGTTGGGCGATCACACCAGCTTCGAGCAGGGCGCTATGACCGAGCCCGTCGCCTGCTGCCTGCACGGCATCGATATGTGCAACATCAAGCCCGGCAGCACAGTTGTCGTTATCGGCGGTGGCATGATCGGCCTGCTCATGATGCAGCTTGCTAAAAACGCCGGCGCCACCAAGGTTGTCTTGCTCGAGCCCGTCGAGGGCAAGCGCGAGGTTGCGCTCAAACTCGGCGCCGACCTGGCAATTGATTCCATCCACGAGGACGTCCCGGCCCGCCTGAAGCAGGAGGGCGTCGGCAACGTCGACGTCGTTATCGAGTGTGTTGGCAAGCCCGTCACCATCGAGCAGGCCATTAGAATCGCCGGCCATAAGGCCACGGTTATGATGTTCGGACTTACCAAGCCCGATGAGACGATCACCGTCAAGCCCTTCGAGGTCTTCCAGAAGGAGCTTGTGCTCACCTCGTCCTACATCAACCCTTACACACAGCGTCGCGCGCTCGAACTCATCGACTCCGGCAGGCTCGACGTATCCTCGATGGTCGCAAAGGTAGCCTCCCTCGACGAACTCGGCGCTATCCTGTCAGACCCGGCCCTGCGTGCCATGGGCAAATATATAATCGACCCCAGCAAGTAAATCGATTGACACCTGCGCGGGCGGCCCTCATCCGTCGTTCACGCGCGCAGCTCTAGGAGACCGTCATGGCGCGAGCCATCTTCCAAACTATTTATGACAACGTGAAGCAGTCGATTGACGACGGCACATACGCCTATCAGAGTTATCTGCCTTCGGAGACTGAGCTCACGCAGCTGTTTGACTGTTCGCGCATGACGGTCCGTCGCGCCATCTCGATGCTTGCGGCAGATGGTTACGTGCTCCCCCAGCAAGGCAAAGGCATGCGCGTCATTCGCAACATCAGTGACGAGAAGAGTCGTGGCGGCGGCGGACTCGAGACCTTTAAGGAAATCGCGACCAGCCGGGGCTTTGAGCTCAAGACTGTCACCACCGTCTTTGAGCTCCTCGTCTGTAGCAAGGCACTCTCCAGGATTACCGGGTTTCCCGAAGGCTGCGAGCTTACGCGCGCCAAACGCATCCGTTATGCAGACGGACATGCCGTGTGCTCCGACGACTCCTATTACCTAAGCTCACAGGTACCGGGGCTGACACCCGAGATTGTCAACGACTCGATCTATCGTTACCTCGAAGAAGACCTTGGCATTAAGATTGCCACGGGCAAACGCGATGTAACGATCGAGCATCCCACGCCCGAGGATACGCGCGTGCTCGATCTCGACGACTTTAACGCACTCGCCGTTATACGCGGGCAGACCTACAACGCCGACGGCATCCTTATGGAATACACCGAGACCAAACAGGTCCCCGGGTTCTTTTTGCTCCATGAAACCGTGACGCGCAACGGTACCGGTCGAACCGGCCACCAAAGCAGCATGAACTAACCATCTATTAGTTGCGGTGGGATAGTTCCTAGAATGGCCAGCTTAAGGGCAAAACAGGAACTATTCCACCGCAACTTTTTTGGCCGGCGGGGCAGTACCTGTCCCACCGGCCATCATTTACGCTCTTTTAGCTAGTCCGCGAGCTTCTCCACCTGATCGAGCATCTTGTCGAGCTTGGCCTTTGCTTCGGCCTTGACCTTCTCAGCTTCTTCGTGAGCCTTCGCCTTCTGGGCGGCCTTTTCCTCGGCTTCGGGATCGACGACGACCAGATTGGACGCGTCGTGCTCAACAAGCTTGAGCGCATGCTCGGGACAAACCTTGACACAGGCACCGCAACCCAAACAATACGTGGATTCCAGTGCAAAGCGACCGCTTCCCACCAGATCGCAGGCGAACGTGGGGCATACATTGACGCACTCGCCGCACGACGTGCACTTGTCAAAATCGCACTCCGGCGTGCTCACCTGCATGTTCTGGGCAAGCTCGGGGTGGTTTTGCAATGTCGAGAGCACCAGCTGCCGCCCATGCGTGAGCGAACGGCGGCGCTTGGTCGTCGTGGTACCGCACATGGTGTTGAGCGTGCGCTCAAGCTGCGTGATCTGGTGACGGTGGGCCTTCAACTTCTGCGTCACCGAGGCCAGTGCCGCAGTCGCCGGATTGAGCTTGGTCACCGTCAGGCCCGTGGTGCGGGCGATCTTTTCCATGTACTCCTTGCGCTCGTACTCGCGGCGCTTATGGCATTTGAGGCTCTTGGGGTCGACCTCCAGGCCCATACCCGTGCCGGACCACTCCTCGGCCTTCGCAATCGCCTCGCCCAGAATGTCCTCACCGCCGGTGTTGCGGCATTTATCGCACACACCCAACGGCAGGTACACACTCACGTTGGGATAGTCGGCCAGTACCGAGAACCAGGTCTCTGCCGTAATATCGCCCACGCAGGCAACGACGACCTCGTTTTCACGCGGCATGCGTTTGAGGGCACGCGTGCAGGTGACGTAGGCGGTCTCGTGGCTCGTAGCAGCAGAGACGATATCGTCATACAGGTTTTTAGGCGCCAGGCGCGGCGAGATGATCGCCTCGGTCGGGCAGGCAGCGGCGCACAGACCGCACTTGCGGCAGGAGTCGAGGATCTCGATGGCGTCTTCCTCGACCTCAATAGCGTTGACCGGGCACACGTCCATGCACGCGGTGCAGCCGCTCTTTTCGTTTTTGCAGGTCAGGCACGGAATGGTGTTGCCGCGCGGACGCTCCTTGTAGTCGGCAGGATTCCACTGCGGCGCCGACGGATCGAGTGCATCGGTCACGCCGCCAAGCGGGTTTTTAAGAAAGTCGAAACCCTTGCTGATCTCGATAATGTCATCAAACAGATCGTGTTCCTGCGCCATGCGCGGCCCCTCCCTGAGCAGTGCAAACAAGCAAGAGATAATGATACGCTATTGGCCCACGCCTCGGGCAAATTACACGCGGAGCATCTTTGCGGCAAATAGCCCATGGCCTATCGCCGCCTCGATTGCACAAGGTCGATCAAGCGCCAAGCTATGCCTCGCGCATGAGCTGCACGAGCTTTTGTTTGGTCACCTTGGCCTGCTCGTTGGCCATATTACGCTCGTTTCTAAAGACCGCATTTGCAACACCCTGCAGGTCGCCATCGGAAATCTCGCTGCACGGACCGTCCATCGAAGCCGCCGTGGGGCATACGCACAACGGCAACTCGGCATAAAACGCAACGGCCTTGGCGATATCGAGCATCTTGCCGCCGCCAATACCCACCACCATGTCGCAATACTCAGCCTGGGCTTCCTTAGCCATTTCGACAACGGCCTCTTCCGTACACGGACCGTTGTAAATCTTAAAGAACGGCTCGCTTAGATCTTCGTCCAGAAATCCATCGACGATCTGCCTGCACAGCCGATCCTCGGTGCCCTGGTCAAACAAGACATAGCCAGCGCAGCCCAACCATGACAAATACCTGCCCTGACGCGAAAGCTCGCCCGGCCCCTGAACATACCGGCCGGGACCGCCATAAACCATGGGAAGCGCCATGCGAGAATCCGCCCTTTCATCAAACAACGATTGGTGCAAACTAACCTGACCCCTTTGCACCATAGCAAAAAGGGGCAAAGCCATCTGCTGGCTTTGCCCCTTCCTTAGCTTGATTACTCATCCATGAGATAGTAGTGGCCCAGTGCGTCGGCACCCAGGATGGCGTTTGCGACCATCTCGGGCGTCACCTCAAACGGCATGTTGCACATGGTGTCCTCGGGCGCGCACGCGGCCTCGGCAACAATCATGGCCTTCTCGCGCGTAACCTCGGCAACGCCAAGTTCCTTCATCGTGACCGGCAGGCCCAGCTCAATGCAGAAGCCCAAGACTTCCTCGAGCTTCTCGGTCGGGGCATCCTCGAGTACCAGCTGGACGATGGTGCCGAAGGCGACCTTCTCGCCGTGATACATGCTGTGGCACTCGGGCAGCATCGTCAGACCATTGTGGATGGCATGAGCAGCAGCAAGGCCCGAGCTCTCAAAGCCAATGCCGGAGAGCAGCGTGTTTGCCTCGATGATGTGCTCGACGGCAGGCGTGAGCGCGCCCTTCTCCAGCGCGACCTTGGCCTTGACGCCATCGGCCATAAGCGTCTCGTAGCAGAGCTTGGCGAGCGCCAGGCCGGCCATTCCGCCCTTACCGCCGGCGCAGGTGCCGCCGTCGGCATCGTGCGTCGCTTGGGCCTCAAAGTAGGTTGCGAGCGCATCGCCCATACCGGAAACCGTCAGGCGCACCGGGCTCGCCGCGATAACCGTCGTATCCATAAGGACGATATTGGGGTTTGCCTTAAGGAAGAGGTACTTGTCGAACTGGCCGTCGTCGGTGTAGAGCACCGAAAGTGCCGAGCACGGTGCATCGGTCGAAGCGATGGTGGGGCAAATGATAACCGGAGACTCCAGGTAATAGGCGACGGCCTTCGCGGTGTCGAGGATCTTGCCGCCACCGACGCCGACGATGATGTCGCAACCGTTGTCGCGCGCGAGCGCAACCAGACGATCGACCTCGCCCTTGGAGCACTCGCCGTTAAAGTCCTCAAACAGCAGCTCGGCCTTAGCCTCGGCAAAGCCGCCCTCGATCTTGGCACCGACGCGCTTCTTGCCCGAAGGCGTCACGATGACGAGGGCCTTAGCGCCGAGCGGCTCGACATAGGAGCCGAGCTTGGCGAGCTCGTCCGGACCCTGGATGTACTTGCTGGGGCTATTGAAAATTGCAGCCATAACTATCCCATTCTCTAAAAGAAAAAAGAAAGGGGCTCCGTACAGATACGTGCGGAGCCCCTCGTTACGATAACAAGAGTCGATTAGAAATCGATGTCGGTGTCGTAGTAGCAGGCCTTGAGGATCTTCTCGAAGTCGGCAGCCTTGGTCTCACGCGGGTTCTCGGGCGTGCAGGCGTCCTGCTCGGCGTTCGCGGCGATCTCGGGCAGCTTGGCGAGGAACTCCTCCTCGGAGACCATCTGCGGGTTCTCGGCGTCGACCTTCACGCCACCATTCGCGTAATCCTTGATGGACTGCGGAATGTTGAGCTGGTCGTTGAGGTCGCGAATCTTCTGGACGAGCGCAGCGATGAGCTCCTCGTTGGTCTCGCCGGGAAGGTGCAGGATCTCCTTGGCCACGTAAGCGTAACGCTCGGCAGCACGCGGGTCCTTGGAGTTCCACTGGATGACCTTGCCCAGGTACATGGCGTTAGCAGCACCGTGGATGATGTGGCCGTTCTCAAAGGCAGCACCGGTCTTGTGAGCCATGGAGTGAACGATGCCGAGCAGGCCCGAGGAGAAGGCGATACCGGCGATGCACTGAGCCTCGTGCATGTGCTGACGGGCCTCATGGTCGCCAGCATAGGACTTGGGCAGCCACTCGACGATCTCGCGGATGCCGTGCAGAGCGTTGGCGTCGGTGAACATAGAGGCGCAGGTGGAAACGTAGGCCTCCATGCAGTGGGTCAGAGCATCCATGCCGGTGTGAGCGCACAGCTTGGCGGGCATGGTGTAGGTGAGCTCGGGGTCGACGATGGCGACATCAGGGGTGATGTTGAAGTCGGCCAGCGGGTACTTGATGCCCTTGGCGTAGTCGGTAATGACGGAGAACGCGGTGACCTCGGTAGCGGTGCCGGAGGTAGAGGAGATGGCGCAGAAATGAGCCTTCTGACGCAGCTCGGGGAAGCTGAACGGCTGGATGATGTTATCGAAGGACTCCTCGGGATACTCGTAGAAGACCCACATGGCCTTAGCGGCATCGATGGGCGAGCCGCCACCGATGGCGATAATCCAGTCGGGCTCGAACTCGCGCATGGCCTCGGCGCCCTTCATGACCGTCTCGATGGACGGGTCGGACTCGACGCCCTCGAACAGCTTGACCTCGAAACCGCCTTCCTTAAGGTCGTTCTCGACGTCCTGCAGGAACCCGCCGCGGCGCATAGAGCTGCCGCCAGAAACGATGATGGCCTTCTTACCCTTGAGGTTCTTCACCTCGTGGCGAGCGCCCTCACCAAAGTACAGATCGCGAGGATTGGTAAAACGTCCCATACTGTGCCTCCTAAACAAGCCCCTCTTAGACTTGCGTATATAACGGAGCACCCAATTGGCTCCGTTAGGACCGGTTTGCGCGTTGCCGGCGATGACAATGCGCGATGTCTAAACGTCTCAACGCTCAGACAAACACTATTTTACCGTTCTGGTTGGTCAGTTATTCACCTAAAGCCAACAATGATGAAACGTTTTTTCTATCCCTGAAGACCCTTGTGCGGCATCCATACTCCCAAGCTGGGCAAACGTTTTATCAAGGTTGACCACATATCCCGGGCAGGACTGTGCCCCTCCAAAATGCGCCCCGTTCGCCGCCAAAAATCGACCGTTTGCGGCACCGTGATACCACTCAGTCGTCCAAGGTGCCGACATTTGTGCGACATCCGTCTTCGTGGTGCAAAGGTGCACGTCCAAGTGCGGCACCCCCGGTGTGCCACATGCGGGTAAACTAGAGCCTTAAATAGAGAAATTTGAACCCTAACCGCAGCAAAGGAGGCCCCATGGCATTCGATCCCATTCAAGAGGATTGCCATCGCCTCGTTCTTGAGGCCTTGCGCCGCGACAATATCCCGCTCACCGACGCTGCCGCCGTAGAGCGTCTGATGGAACAATTCACCCGCAACCCCGCACCACTCATCGTGCACGACCGTGACCGCGCCGGGCACCTCATTGCCAAGGTGGTCGAAGCCGTCGACTACCGCATTCCCTTTATCCCTGACGATGCCCAGGCAGAGCAGGAAGAGGCAGCTGCCGAGAACATGCTCCGCGAGGCAGCCGCGCTCGACCCCACAAACTGGGATGCCCAGCGCATGCTGACGGCCCTCACCGCAGAATCCAACGAGGAATACGTACAGTACCTGGTGTCCAAGTGCGATGAAGTCGAGCATGACCTGGCGCTCAAGATCGCCTCGGCTCAGGACCCCTACGAGCGCGAGGCCGCAGGCGACCTTATGCGCCGCCCCTATCTGCGCTGGCTTGCCGCCTTGGCATCGCGCGCCCTCATTAGCGGCCGCTATCGCATGTCGCTCGAAGCCGCAAATCGCAGCTTGGACTTTGCGCCCAACGACCCCGCTGGTGTCCGCCGCACCGCGATGCTCGCCATGGCAAAGCTCGAATACCCCGCCGAGGAGCTCAAGCGCTTTCGCTCTGCCCACTCCGTGCCGTACCTCGCGAATACCCCGCTGCGCCGCCGCCCCAAAGATGCGGAGCGCGACTTGGACCCGTGGACGCTCATCGCACTGATGAGCGCAGCCTGGCGCGAGCTGGACTACGAGGGCGCCGAGCACTACCTGCGTATCCTTGCACGCTCGTGTCCGCACGCGGCCGAGGCGCTCTACTTCCAAACCGAGTTTCCCGATGGCGTCTATGCCCGCGTCAACGTGGGTGCGGGCTCCACCGACGAGCTTGTCCTTGCGCTATCCGAGGCGACGCCGGTACTGCAGGAGGGCCTGGGCGCCCCCGACAACGCCAGCTTTGCCGCCTGGGTCGCCACCAACGATATCGTGCGTTCCCAAATCGATGAGCGCATACTGCGGGCGGCCGAGCAGGGTTTGCCGTTTAAGGGAGGAGACCTCTAATGGATCCGAGCGTCTACATCCCCGCCTACCTGGAGCGCGCCTACGTTGCGTCGCACCCCGAGCTCACCGATGCAGCACGCGAGCTTGTCCATAACGACATTAGCGCGAATCCCCAAAAGTACGCGAAGTCCGAGCATGCCCAGGCGCTGCTGTCCTATGCCGGTGTTCATCGCCACCTGCTCGACGAGCTCCATCGCATCGAGGACATGGGCAGCGACGAGGAATTCGAGCAGACGCGCAATCGTCTGTTCGACGACATGCGCGATGAGCTGCTCAAGATTGTCCGCGTCGATGCGTATGTCCTCGATGCCCAGCTGCTCGCCATCATCCTGGCTGACACGCCCGTTGACGCCTGCCTGGGCGACCTGATGAAGCTCGAGGCGACCACAACCGATTACCTGCAGCAAAGCGTGCCCGGGTTCGACATGGAAGCCCCGCACTACTGGGCCAATAAGGTTTTGACGGACGGTGTGACGGCGGCAGAGCTCACCGTGAGCGAGCCGGCTCTTATCGGGTGGCTTCACACACTCGAGGCCATCTCGCAGCTGTGCATGGCGAGCGCTCGCTACCGTGCTGCCGCCAACTACGCCCGCCGTGTTCTTAAGGCGGAAGGCTACCCCACCCGAGCCGCAGGCACCGTGTTGCTCGCCCTCGCTCGCCTGGAAGACCAGGACGGCTTTTTTGCCCTGGCCCACCAGCTCGAGGAAGAGATCGGGGCTGACGCGCTCGAGAACTCTCCTTGGTATCTGCTCGCCCGCACGATTCTGCTGTTCAAAACAAATAAGATGCGCCCGGCGACGCGCGCGCTGCGTGAGTTCTCTAACCGTTGCGAGGGCGGCGCGTTCTTCTTGCTGAACCCCATGTACCAGACGCCGTATCTTCCCTGCCGACCCGAGCCGCGCGACCCCTGGGACCTCTCGCACCAGGCGGTTTGGGAAGCCGACGGCATCATCTCGGACACCCCCGACTTTGCCCCCTGGGCCAACGCCTGCGAAGATGTGTCGCAGCTTGCCCAGGAATTTGCGCGCCGCTACGGCTTTTAGCGACGCGATCGCCCCGACCATGTCATCTATGTTAGGAACGGCTTCATGAACCTCCGCTCATCTCTCGCCTGCACCTCGAGCGATATCGCCCGCTGGGGACTGCGCTCTGTCCTCAAACGCCAGGGTGGCGTGCTTCCCGGCCGCATCGCCATGAAGATCGACCCCGAGCTGCTAAGCGACCTCGCGAGCCTGGTCGACCACAGTGTGGTGATCACCGGCACCAACGGCAAGACCACCACATCCAACCTCATCGCCGACGCAGTTGCTGCCAGCGGTGCTACCGTGGTGTGCAACCGTGCCGGCAACAATATGGAGCCTGGTGTGGTGGGTGCCCTGCTCGAGGCCCGCGGCGGCCTTAAGCACACCAGCAGCGGCAAGCGCGTGGGCGTTTTTGAGTGCGACGAGCTCTACACCGTACGCGTTCTGCCCAAGCTCAAGCCGACGTACTTTGTGCTGCTCAACCTGTTCCGCGACCAGCTAGACCGCTACGGCGAGATCGACCATACCCAAGACGTCATCGCCCATGCGCTGGAGCTCTCTCCGGCAACGACGCTCATCTACAACGCAGACGACCCGCTGTGTGCCGCGATCGCCGCGCGCGTTCCCAATGCAAGCATCGCCTTTGGCATCGACGGCGCCACCGACACCGAGTCCGACCGCATTAGCGACTCGCGTTTTTGCTCACAGTGCAACGCGCCGTTGGAGTACGACTATGTGCAGTACGGACAGCTTGGCGCATACCATTGCCCCTCGTGCGGCTGGATCCGCCCCGAGCTTGTCCGTCGCGTGACGGGCGTGGAGCTCGGCTGCGACGGCTACGGCTTTGACCTGAACTTTGGACCCGATATCGACGCACCCGCAACGCACATCGCCACGCGCTACAACGGCCTGTACATGGTCTACAACGTAGCCGCAGCCTTCTTTGCGGCGCACGAGCTGGGCGTGAACAGCGCACGCCTGCAGCCCACGCTCGACGCCTACGTGCCAGCAGGTGGTCGCATGGGCCGTTGGAACATCGCCGGCCGAACCGTCGAGGCAAACCTGGCCAAGAATCCCGTGGGTTTCGATCGCCAGATTCAGTCCATTAAAACGGCAGGCGGCAGGCTCTGCGCTTTCTTCCTCAACGACAACGATGCCGACGGCCACGATGTATCGTGGATCTACGACGTCGACTTTGAGCGCATCGCCGACACAACGGGACTTGTCGCCTTTGCCGGCGGCACGCGCGCGCACGACATGCAGGTGCGCCTCAAGTACGCCGGCATCGATGCCGCCATCATCTCGAATATCGAGCAGGCGATCGGCGCCGTTGTGGATGAAGCCGCCGGCGACACTTTCTATGCCGTCGCCAACTACACGGCCTTTCCGCCGCTGGTCAAGGAGCTCGATGGGCTCAAAGACACCGATGCGGCTACGGTTGCCGCCCACGCCGCAACGTGCGCCGATGGCAGCGCCGTCCCCGTCGGCGTCGCGCCGGTCGAGCTCTCACGCCCACTGCGCATCGTCTACCTGTATCCCGATGCCCTCAACCTCTATGGCGACGGCGGCAATGTCATCGCCCTCGAGCGCCGCTGCGCCTGGCGCGGCATCCCCGTTCGCGTGGACGAAGTCCGCATGAGCGAGGTGCTCGATCTGCATGATGCCGATATCGTCATGATGGGCGGCGGCTCCGATCGCGACCAGCTGGCCGTGGCGCACGAGCTGCTCGCTCAAAAAGACAAGGTCGCGGCCTATGTTGAGGACGGCGGCACACTGCTTGCCATCTGTGGCAGCTATCAGCTGCTCGGCCGTTCGTACTACATGGGCGACGATCGCATTGAGGGCCTGGGCGTCGTTGCCGCCGAGACCGTGCGCGGCTCCGACCGTCTGATCGGCAACGTCGCCGTCAAGACCGACCTGGCACCTGAGCCCTTTGTGGGATTCGAGAACCACGGCGGCCGCACCCTGCTCGATACAGAGGCCACGCCACTCGGAACGTCCGTCGTTGCGGGCACCGGCAACAACGGCGACGATGGCTTTGAGGGCATCATCTACAAGGGCGTCATCGGCACGTACCTGCACGGACCAGCGCTACCCAAGAACCCCGAGCTCGCCGACTGGCTCATTACCCACGCCCTCGAGCGCCGCGGCGATGCGCAGGCCACAGCCCTGCTGCCGCTCAAGCCCCTCGACGACACCTACGAGCACGCCGCCCACGACGCCGCCATGAAGCTCCTCCCCTAACGCCCCGCCACCACAAAGGGACAGGCACCTTTGTGGTGGTTTTCCAGTTTGCCAACGATATACGCGCCGGCAAAAAAGTCTGCTATACTCTTTCCCGCTGTCCCCATCGTCTAGCGGCCAAGGACGCCACCCTTTCAAGGTGGATATCGCGGGTTCGAATCCCGCTGGGGGCACCATTTAGATCGAGAAGCCCGTTACCAATTCGGTAGTGGGCTTTTTGCTACCCATACGCCGGGATTCGAACCCGACAGGGCGCGGAGCTGAGGAAACGCGCAAGCGTTTTCCAGCGCAGCACGCAAGGAGCGGAGCGACGCAGCGAAGGCGGGCGGCGCCAGCCGCACGCGGACATCCCACTGGGGGCACCACAGAATCTAAGAAGCTCGTTACCAATTCGGTAGCGGGCTTTTTGCTACCGATATGCCGGGGTTCGAACCCGACAGGGTGCGAACCCCGGCATCATCGCAAGGCCTGTGGGCAAAAAATAGCAAATATGAGTACTGTTACCAATTTAGTAACAGCGATTTCATGCCATCAGAAGACAATTTGGACGCCAAGCGTCCTACGGCGGAGGAAATGTAGGCGTTTATCAGCCAAGTACTTGGATATATGTTGCGTAATTCTGCGTCTTTTTCAAAAAGATAATGCTACAGGACTTGTGACAGTACTCATATTTGACGTTTTTTGCCCACAACCCCTTATTGCGCGGGCGAATCAGTTGCAAAACGGACTCCAAAGCGTCCCTCGCAAACAAAAAGCCGGGGCCCGCGCGATGCGGACCCCGGCTTTCAACCGTGACGGTATGCTGTCCCAGTCCTACACGTAGAACAGGATGTCGTCGTAGGTCGGGACCGGCCAGTAGTCGGCTGCCACGATCTCCTCCATGGCATCCACGGCGGCGCGCAGCGTATCCATAGCGGGAACGACCTCGTGTGCATACACATTGGCCTGCTCCTGGCCATCGAGGGCCTCGGCCTTCTGATGCACGGCGTCGAGCGCCTTGATGGAGTCGTTGATGGCGGTGATGCCGTTGCAGAGCTTGTTGAGCGTGTTCTGCTCGCACTGCATGGCAGCATCGGCGCCGGCAGCGCGGATTGCCTCCAGGCCCTTAGCGACCTTGGTGGCATAGGCGGTGATGACCGGGCGATAGGTACGACGCGCCTCGCGAACCATCGTGGTGGCCTCGATGTTCATGAGCTTGTTGTACTTCTCGAGCTTGCAGTCGTAGCGGCACTGAGCCTCGGCCTTGGTCAGGACGCCCGTCTCCTCAAAGAGCGCAATGGCCTTATCGGAAACAAAGGCGGGCAGGGCGTCGGCCGTGGTCTTGTTGTTGGCAAGGCCGCGCTTCTTGGCCTCGACGGGCCACTCATCGGAGTAGCCGTCACCGGAGAAGAGGATGCGCTGGTGGTCGGTCAGGACCTTCTTGCAGTACTCGAGCGCGGCGTCCTGGAAATCATCCTCGGGCGTACCCTCAAGGGCATCGGCGAAGGACTTGAGCGACTTGGCCACGGCGGCATCGAGCACCAGGTTGGAGTCGGAGACGTTCTGCTCGGAGCCGCAGGCACGGAACTCGAACTTGTTGCCGGTGAAGGCAAACGGGGAGGTGCGGTTGCGGTCGGTGTTGTCCTGCATCAGCTTGGGCAGGGTATCGGCGCCCAGGTCGAGCACGCCGCGCGTGGCATGGACGGAAGCCTTGCCATCGATGATCTTCTCGACGACCTCGGTAAGCTGGTCGCCCAGGAAGATGGACATAATCGCCGGAGGAGCCTCATTGGCGCCCAGACGATGATCATTGCCGGCCGAGGCAACGGAGGCACGCAGGAGCTCCTGATAGTTATCGACGGCCTCGATCACCGCGGTGAGGAAGACGATGAACTGCAGGTTGTCGAGCGGGGTGTCGCCCGGATCGAGCAGATTCTCGGACTCGGTGCCAAGCGACCAGTTATTGTGCTTGCCCGAACCGTTGATGCCCTCGAAGGGCTTCTCGTGCAGCAGGCAGACCAAGTCGTGGCGGGAGGCGATGAGCTTCATCTTCTCCATCATGACCAGATTCTGGTCGATGGCCTCGTTGACCTCGCCATAGACCGGTGCGAGCTCATGCTGGCAGGGAGCAACCTCGTTGTGCTTGGTCTTGGCAGGAATGCCAAGCGCCCACAGTTCATCGTCCAGATCCTTCATATAGGCCGAGACGGTGGGGCGGATAGCGCCAAAGTAGTGCTCCTCGAGCTCCTGGCCCTTGCAGGGAGCAGCACCAAAGAGGGTGCGGCCGGTGATGACCAGGTCCTTGCGCTTGCGGTAAGCGTCCTTCTTGATCAGGAAGTACTCCTGTTCATCGCCCACGGAAGGAACGACCTTCTTGGGGGTCTTGCCAAACAGCGCCAGAACGCGCTTGGACTCACGCGAGAGCGCGGTCATGGAGCGCAGCAGCGGGGTCTTCTTGTCCAGGGCCTCGCCCGTGTAGGAGCAGAAAGCCGTGGGGATGCACAGGACATCGTCCTTGATAAAAGCGGGGCTGGTGGGATCCCAAGCGGTGTAGCCACGGGCCTCGAAGGTGGCACGCAGACCGCCGTTGGGGAAGCTGGAGGCATCGGGCTCGCCCTGGATGAGGTTCTTGCCCGTAAACTTGGTAATGGCGGTGCCGTCGTGGTTGGGCTCGAGGAAGCTGTCGTGCTTCTCGGAAGTAATGCCCGAAAGCGGCTGGAACCAGTGCGCGTAGTGCGTCGCGCCCTTGGAGATGGCCCAGACCTTCATGGCGTGGGCAACGGCGTTGGCCACATCCAGGTCGAGCGGCTCACCGTCCTCGAGGGTTGCAGCAAGGCGCTTCCAAATGTCCTTGGGGAGGTAGTCCTTCATGACTTCCTCAGAGAACACCATGGTCCCGAAGCGGTCAGTAAGATCGGCCATACGGAACTCCCTTCGTATCGGCACCGCGTGAGATGCGGTGTTGATTACTAACGAACGAGTCATAGATTAGGCTCGTCGTGTTTCCGCAACATTACCGTTATGTTGCTGTCGCGAAACCAATCAATGAGGTTACCCTATCGAGGCGGCGTTGCCACCCTCAACAGCCAATCAACTGCATAAATTGCAGACCTCTCCCCATAGTTTAAGGGTAGTCAATTTGGGATGGGGCTCTATTAACTGGTATTTCGCATCAGATACCATTCAATATAGCCCTTTCCTACATTGACCGCTCTGCTATAGGCAATGCCGATAGCAAGGCATCTTTGATTGGTATCCCTAAATCGCGAGTAAAACTCCACCGCGGCACAGTGGTGCTGTAGAATCCTTACAACACATCGCACTAAATATCTAAAGGAGCACGATATGCGCGTCGACGAGGTTTTTAAGCAGGCAGCATCCCAGGGCATCACGCCCGTTTCGTTTGAGATGTTCCCGCCCAAGGGCGAGCTTACCCTCGACACGGCTCGCAAGGTAGCAGGCAACCTGTGCAAGCTTTCGCCGAGCTTTGTCTCGGTCACTTGTTCCGCTGGCGGCTCGGGTAACGGTGCCACCACCGCCCCCATCGCGCATATGATTTCGAGCGAATTCGATACACCCTCGGTGGCACACCTTACCTGCGTGGGCCGCACGCATGCCGATATCGCCGCCAAGATCGACGAGTATCGCACAGCCGGCGTTGAAAACATCCTGGCCCTGCGCGGCGACCTGCCCGCTGGCGCGACCGAGGACGACAAGCCCGCCTCCGACTACGCCTACGCCCGTGACCTCATCCCCGAGCTCGTCGACGCCGGCTTTTGCGTGGGCGCCGCAGCCTACCCCGAGGGCCACATTGCCTGCGAGGATCTCAACCTCTCGGTCGAGCACCTCAAGCAAAAGCAAGACGCCGGCGCGAGCTTCTTTGTGACACAGCTCTTCTTTGATAACGAGTGCTTCTATCGCTTCCGCGAGCTTGCCGACAAGGCCGGCATCACCGTGCCTATTACCGCGGGCATCATGCCGTTTATGGGCAAGTCGCAGATCAGCCGCATGGTCTTTATGTGCGGCGCGTCGCTGCCCTCCCCCGTCATCAAGATTCTCGCCAAGTACGAGAACGACCCCGAGAGCCTGCAGGCAGCCGGTGTAGATTATGCCGCCCGCCAGCTTTGCGACCTCAAGGAGCACGGCACCGACGGTCTGCACCTGTACACTATGAACCGTCCTGCAATCGCCGCGACCATTATGGAGCGTCTGGGGTAATGGAAAAACCGCACGTCGATACAACCGTTGTTGAAGTGCCGGCCGACCTTGCGTCGCCGGCGCTTTACCGTATCGACGCTGCCCACCACCCTCGTGTCGACCGTGCCGAGATGCTGCGGTATCTGGGTTACGGCGGCCAGCAGATTGAGCCCGAGCTGTCCCGACGAATTGAGCTTGTAGTCGAACGCCTAGAGCTGGATATCGAGCCCCGTGGCGTGCGCCGCGTATTTGCCATCGATGCCACGGGCGTCGATGAACAGGGCGAGCCCTGCATTCGCTTGGTCGGCACCAACGTTGAACTGCGCGGTCGCGATATCTATCGCCACCTTAAGGACGCCCGCCTTGCCGCACTCATGGCATGCACCCTCGGCATGGACGCCGAGCGTCGCCTGCGCACCACGGGAGCCCAGCAACCCCTAGAGGGAGCCGTGCTCGATGCCGCATGCTCCGCCTACGTGGAGGCCGCCGTCGAGCAGATGGACCAGCAAGTCAAGGCTGCGGCCGCCGCACACGGGCTCGCCGGCAACTGGCGCTTCAGTCCCGGCTATGGCGACTGCCCGCTCTCTGCCCAGCGCTCGATCGTGGATGCACTCAACGCCACGCGCCTCATTGGACTTACCGTCACCCCCACCAGCCTGCTCATGCCCACCAAGAGCGTGACCGCGGTGATCGGTCTGTTTGACGGCGAAGTCCACGACGCCCAGAGCCGCCCCACCTGCAATATCTGCCGCATGCGCGAGCACTGCCGCTTCCGCGCCGCCCACACCACCTGCTATTCCAGCCATTAGGAGCCCCCGATGTTTACTCCGCTTATCACTCATGATCTGGACGGTGCCGCGCTGGCGGCACCCGTTGATGCCGCACGCCGTAATGGCGCCACGTACAAGACGCGCACGATCGACGACCTTCGCATTAAGGACGATCGCCTGCGTGCGGCCATCGAGGGCACGGGACACCTGCTGTTCGACGGCGGCATGGGCACCATGTTGCAGGCGGCCGGCATGAAGGCCGGCGCCCTGCCCGAGCTGCTCAACTTTGAGGAGCCACAGGTCATTACCGATATCCAGCGCCAGTACGTCGAGGCTGGCTGCGACGTAATCACCGCCAACACCTTTGGCGCCAACGCCCACAAGCTCGACGGCGCCGCCACCGTGGCAGATGTCTTTGCCGCCGCCGTCGCCTGCGCCCGCGCGGCCGGCGCCCACTACGTCGCCGGCGATATCGGCCCCATCGGCGCGCTGCTTCGCCCCTTGGGTACCCTCAGCTTCGACGAGGCCTATGACCTCTTTGCCGAGGAAGTGCGCGCCGGCGTCGCCGCGGGTGTGGACCTCTTTATTATCGAGACTATGACCGACCTGGCCGAGATCAAGGCGGCCGTCCTCGCCTGCCGCGAGAACTCCGACCTGCCCGTCTTTGCCACCATGACCTTTGAGGAAGACGGTCGCACCTTCCTGGGCACGAGTCCCGAGGTTGCCGCCATCACGCTCGATGCCATCGGCGCCGATGTCCTGGGCATCAACTGCAGCCAGGGCCCGGCCGAGCTCCGGGGACTCGCTGCACGCATGCTCACCGTTACCGACAAGCCCATCATGGTGCAGGCCAACGCAGGACTGCCCCGCGTGGACGACGACGGCAACACCGTCTTTGATATCCAGGCGCCCGAGTACGCCGCGGCCGTCGCCGGCATGATCAAGGATGGCGTGAGCGTCGTGGGCGGTTGCTGCGGCACCACGCCCGTGCACATGGCGGCCTTGCGCACGCTTATCGACAACCACACGCCCAGTCCGCGCCATCGCAAGCCCAGCATGTCGGTCACGAGCGCCCAGACGGTCGTGGACCTTCCCTGCGATGGCCACAAGATCGCCGTCATCGGCGAGCGCATCAATCCCACCGGCAAAAAGCGCCTGCAGCAGGCCCTGCGCGACGGCGATCTGGACTACGTCGTAAGTCAGGGCATCAGCCAGCAAGAACAGGGCGCCGATATCCTGGACGTTAACGTGGGCCTGCCCGAGATCGACGAGGTCAAGATTATCCAGCAGGCCACCGAGCAGCTCCAGGGCTCCACGCTCCTGCCGCTGCAGATCGACTCCACCGATCCCGCCGCTGTCGAGGCCGCCGTACGCCGCTACGCCGGCAAGCCCATCATCAACTCGGTCAACGGCAAGCAGCAGATCATGGATGAGATCTTTCCGCTGGTCGCCCACTATGGAACCAACGTCGTCGGCCTCACGCTCGACGAAGGCGGCATCCCCGATACCGCCGAGGCTCGCTTCGCCATCGCCGAGCGCATCGTGGCCGAGGCCGCCCGCTACGGCATCGGCCCGGACCGCATCCTCATCGACTGCCTGGTCATGACCGCCTCGACCAACCAGCGCCAGGCTGAGCAGATCCTGCGCGCCATGTCTATGTGCAAGGAGCGCCTGGGCGTCAAATGCGCACTCGGCGTGTCGAACATCAGCTTTGGCCTGCCCGCGCGGCCGCTGCTGGGCTCGGTCTTTTTGGCCGCCGCCTTTGGTGCAGGTCTGGACGCCCCCATCATGAACCCGGGTTCCAAGCGCTTTATGGATACCGTCTACAGCTATCGCGTGCTGAGCGTTGAGGACGAGGGCTCGACCGGATACATCGAGCGCTACGCTGGCTGGACCGATCCGTATAAGATCGCCGCGAACCCGGCAGCGGCCCAGACCGCATCGACCGACGCCGCGCCCGCTGCTGACACCGCCGGCACCGACGGCAACGACGACCCCATCCGCCACATGGTCGTCTCGGGCCGCAAGGGCGAAATTGCGGCCGAGACCGAGCGCCTGCTGGCCGACCACGACGCTATGGAACTCATCAACAATCACTTTATCCCCGCCCTCGACGAGGTCGGAGTCCTCTTTGACCAGGGCAAGTTCTTCTTGCCGCAGCTCATGGCCTCGGCCGAGGCCGCGCGCGTGGGCTTCGATACCATCAAACGCCTGATGCCCGCCGGCGAGATTGCCGACAAGGGTAAGATCTGCGTGGCCACCGTCAAGGGCGACATCCACGATATTGGCAAGAACATCGTCAAAATGCTGCTCGACAACTACGGCTACACCGTCTTTGACCTTGGCCGCGACGTCGATCCACAGGAGGTACTCAAGACCGTCAAGGAGCGTGACATCAAGCTCGTCGGCCTCTCGGCGCTTATGACTACCACCGTCGTGGCCATGGAAGAGACCATCAAGCTGCTTCATGCCGAGGTGCCGGGCGTCAAGATCATCGTAGGCGGCGCCGTACTCACCCCCGAATACGCCAAGCAGATCGGCGCGGACTACTACGCCAAGGACGCCGCCGAGAGCGCTCGTATCGCCGAAGAGGTCTTTGGGCAGTAACACAACGGAAACAACCAAGCACCAAAACGTGCCGCACGCGCCACTTGGCACGTGCGGCACGTTAGAATAGAAAAGACTATGCTCGTTTTGGCAGATAGGAGCGCAAGGATGGCGATCACGCCCGCAGAAATCGCGGAAACCCGCGGCATGGTTGAGGAGCAGAACCTCGACATCAGGACCATCACCATGGGTGTTTCGCTCATGGGTTGCGGTGACGAGAACCTCGACCGCATGTGCACGAAGATCTACGACCACGTGACGCACACGGCTGAGCATCTGGTCGAGACCGCCGAGAACCTCGAGCGCGAGTACGGTATCCCCATCGTCAACAAGCGCGTCTCCGTCACCCCGGTGGCGCAGATCGCCGCGTGCTGCAAGGATGAGGACCTCACCCCCATCGCGCATGCCCTCGACCGCGCGGCAGAGACGCTCGGCATCGATTACCTGGGTGGCTTCTCCGCACTCGTCCAGAAGGGCATCGGCGACGCCGATCGCCGCGTCATCCAGTCCATCCCCCAGGCGCTCGCTACCACGAGCCGAGTCTGCTCCAGTGTCAACGTCGCTAGCCTGCGCGCCGGCATCAACATGGACGCCGTGCTTATGGCCGCCCAGACCATCATCGATGCCGCTAAACTCACGGCCGACCAGGATTCCGTCGGCGCTTCCAAGTTTGTCTGCTTTGCCAACATGGTCGAGGACTCCCCGTTTATGGCGGGCGCCGTCCACGGCGGTGGCGAGGCCGACGCCGTCATCAACGTGGGTGTCTCGGGCCCCGGCGTTATGGCCGCAGCCCTGGAGACGCTGCCCGATTCCGCATCGATGATGGAGGTCGCCGAGAAGATTAAGCAGACCGCCTTTAAGATCACCCGTGCCGGTGAGCTCATGAGCCGCGAGGCCGCCCATCGCTTGGGTGTCGAGAAGGGCATCGTCGACCTGTCGCTGGCGCCTACGCCTGCCATCGGCGACTCCGTTGCCCGCATCCTCGAGATCATCGGCGTGGGCACCTGTGGTGGCCCGGGCACGACCTGCGCGCTCGCCATGCTCAACGATGCCGTCAAGAAGGGCGGCGTCATGGCCAGCTCCAGCGTGGGCGGTCTCTCCGGCGCCTTTATCCCCGTATCCGAGGACGCCGGCATGATCGCCGCCGTCGAGGCCGGTGCACTTTCGCTCGAGAAGCTCGAGGCCATGACCTGCGTGTGCTCCGTTGGCCTGGACATGATCGCCATCCCCGGCGACACCCCGGTCGAGACCATCGCCGGCATCATCGCCGACGAGATGGCTATCGGCGTCATCAATAACAAGACCACGGCCGTCCGCGTGATTCCCGCCATCGGCAAGGGCGTGGGCGACTGCGTCGAGTACGGCGGCCTGTTCGGCCGTGCGCCCATCATGCCGGTGAACCCCAACGCCGGCACCGTGCTTGCCCACCGTGGTGGACGCTTCCCGGCACCGCTGAACTCGCTCAAGAACTAGCCCAGGGATACGAGGCGAGGAACCCCGGGAAGGGCAAATATATAAGGTCGCCTGCTCGGACAGTCCTGACTCGCACGGAGAGCACATTAAGTGCTCTCCGGCTCGTGCGGAACTCGCGATCGACCTTATATATTTGCCCTTCCCGGGGTTCCCGCACATCTCAACCTTGGCTGAGTTCTGTCCCATGTTGCAGTTGCTTCGCTCCTGCACCACATGGTTGATACGGCGGTTTGGCGTTGGATCGGTTCTTTCTGATATATGCTGGTTGCGGCTCTTCTTTTGGGAGGAGTCGCTTTTTTGTTGTGAGGGGGATGGCCCGTGGCTGATGATTTGATTCGCTCTGAGCTTCTTTCTGCTGATTGGAATGGCGAATGGATGCGCCTGCAGGCTGGTCGGCGGCGGGCTGATGATTCTTTTGAGTGGGATAAGCGGGCTCGGCATTTTCGGCCGCTTGAGACTGCTCCGTATGCCCGGGATTTTATAAAGCTGTTGGCGTTAAAGCCTGGCGAGTCGGTGCTTGATATGGGGTGTGGGGCTGGGTCGATTGCCATTCCGCTTGCTCAGGCTGGGCATCCTGTGATTGCTGCTGACTTTTCCCCTGCTATGTTGGGCACGCTTGATGCTGGCATTGAGTACTATGGACTCGAGGATCGCATTACACCGCTTGAACTTGCTTGGGATGATGACTGGGATTTGGTTGGACCGGTCGCGAAAGCGGTAGATGTTGCCTTTGCCAGTCGTTCTGTCACCACGACCAACCTAAAAGGCGCGCTTGCCAAGCTTGATCGAACGGCTCGTCGGCGTTGTGCTGTCACGATGGTCGCCAACTCCAGCCCGCGCTATGACCTGCACCTGATGAACGCCATCGGTGCCTCGGTTACCTGCAGTAATGGCTTTGTGTATGCCTTTAATATCCTCATTCAGATGGGGGCGCTGCCGCAGGTTACATACTTCGAATCGCCCCGTCGCGATACTTTCGATAGCCTTGAGGCGGGCGTGGCGGACTTCTCCCGCATGCTCGAGCACGGTAACGAGGATAAGATCGACCGTCTGCGCGACTACGTCGCTCAGCATATGATTGAGAATCCCCGTGCTGGCGAGCCGGGGTCCAAAGGAGTGCCGCAGGGACGCTATATGCTCGACCATATCCGCAAGGTCCGTTGGGCGTTTATTGCATGGGAGCCGGTCTCTTCGAGCCGTCCATAGACCGCTTTCGGCCGTCGTACACGTCCGCCTGTAACCCGCGCCGTTCTCCCGCTCGGCATCCGCATTCTTTTTGAACTGGGCAAACACGCCCCACACCGCGCCGTTCCTGCGCTATCGTGGGACAGCTCACGTAGATTAAGGCCCCATCGCGGGGCGCCCCATAACATAGAAAGCGAGAACCCATGGCACTGACAGGAGCCCAGGTCAAGCAGCTTCGCAGCATGGCCCATCACCTCAACCCCGCCATCATCATCGGCAAGTCCGACATCAACGAGGGCACCGTCGAGCAGACGGTCGCCTACCTGGAGAAGCACGAGCTCGTTAAGTGCTCCGTACTCGATGGTTCCAGCCTTTCTGCCCGCGAGGCCGCCGAAGATCTCGCCGATCGCTGCCACGCCGAGGTCGTCCAGGTCATCGGCCGCAAGTTCTCGCTGTATCGCGAGTCCTCGCGCAAGGACATCGAGAAGATTAAGCTCGTCTAAGAGCCGACGATCCGGCGAGCCAACATACATCAAGCTTGCGAGCGTCCGAGCAATTCGGGCGCTCATTTTTTATCGCTCGACGAGCACGCGGTTAAGCCTGCCCTCTACCAAGCGCTCGTACAGACGCCGCGTCTCGGGCTCGGGCACGCCATTGACCTGCTCCCTCAGGTGATGCATATGTCCACTGTACAGCTCGACGATATCGCGTCGTCGCCCCGCCGCACCGTAGACGCGCATAGCGCAACGCACCATGTCCTCGCGCGTTGTCTCTTGCCGCAGCCCCGACTCCACCAGCCATACCGCCGACTGTAGGTCGTTTTCTTCTAGGGCGGCATTCGCGCCCCGAATCATGCAGTCGATATACTTCGATTCCATAATGCGCCGCATACGCAAAAAGTAAGTGGGATTACAGCCATTGGGAACATACAACGGGCCGGCGTAGAGCTGCTCGATCTTAAGGCACAGCTCGACCAGATGGGGCCCGCGCGCACCCGTGCGATTTCCCAAAACTTCGCGGCTTATCTGATCAAACAACCGCACGTCAGTCTTGACGTAATCGCGGTTGAGTCCAATGCATTCATTTTGGATGAGCACACACGACTTGCCATCCGGCGTCGGTCCCAAAGCCGACCGCAAGCGCGATATCGTCGAGTACAGGTTGTTGCGGGCGCTATTGAACTCGGCATGGGGCCACAGCTCCATGGCCAGCGTCTCACGATCGACGAGCGCATCCATGCCCAGCGCAAGCCGCTCGGCAAGCGTCGCCGCCTTCTTGCGGCGCCACATTTTGTCCGTGATGGGAAACCCGTCGCGCTCGGCGCGAAACGCACCGAACATGCGAATCTCGATATGGTCGATGGTATCAACGGCTTCAACCTCGCCGGCCTGAAATAAGCGCTCACCCTCCCCTTCCAAATCGTCGCGCAGCGAGTACCGCGACAGTTCGCGCACGGGAAGCTTCTTGCGTATCCTGGCCGCCGGCTCGCCCAGACAATGCATGGCAAGGCGCGCAAAGAGCCGATACGATGGCTCTAGAATCTCCGCACGATTCATGGACATCCAGGCCGCAAGATCGCTATCGCGGCCCGCGGAGGCCAAATGCAGCGCCACCATCCAAGCCTCGGCACCACCGACCTGCGTCCGACTCAAATCGAGCAGTTCTGCCTCTTCGCGCACCGATACCATCGATGTATTGCGTAAGTACGCCGCGCGCTCTAGCAGCAGTGCGTTGTCGCGTATGTATCCAATCGATTCCTCGGCAAGCCTAAGCACCTGCACCGCACGGAATTTGGCATTGACCGGACGCCCCTCAACCAACGACTGCCAGCCTTCTAGTATCAAGCCAAACAACTGGACTTGATTGTCACGCACGCGCACGGCAAAACGGTCGAGCTCATTGAATGCCTGCTCGTCGGTCACCGGCATGCCGGCAAACAGACGCCGCGCCGATAACACCATGCGCACCCAGATGGCGAGCGCTCGGATTCCACGCGCTTCGAGTGCCTCGAGCGTCAGGGCCATCTCGTCGTCACGCTCGTCAGTCCCTGCATACGACCCATCAAATAGCTCCGTCAACATGCGGTCCGCGCGCACAAACGTCCCCGCGATATCGAGTTCACAATCGTAGGCCTTATCCGTTTTGAGCCCCGCGAGGATCTCACCACCCTTCGCCCGCTCGGTCAGCCCATGCTTTATCTCGACATGTGCGGACAGCATGTCGAGTGCGACACAAGACGCTTCACTTTCCAACGCTGTATGGCTTGCCGGAAGCCCCAGACTACCATCTCCATAACAGGCGGCCGTAAACGCGTGCGCCACCTTCCACGACACGGGATCGAGCTCGCAAATCGCTTGCTCGCCCGCACGCTCGATAATTGAGGCCATGTACCGCGCGAGCTTTGTATTGGAGACGCTCACCGCCGCCAGATAGATGCCGAGCGCCTCGTCAGGCGTCGGCTCCGATGCCTGGCCATCTGCCTCGGTCTTTCCCAGCGCCGCGCGGCAGACATCCCCTCCATGCCCCGTCAGGGCCAGATCGACCCCATACTGCCCGGCAAGCTCCAACACCGCACTGCGGTCCAAAAACGCATCGGCGATGTCCATCGCGGTATCGCAGCGCCCCGCTTTAATCAATATACGCGCCGCCCGCACAACGAGTTCGGGGCGAATTTCGGCGACCAACTTGCGCAATCGCAGGCGTGCGTTGTCCTCGGTACCCAAGCAGGTAAAGCTCCGGTCTGCCGGATCAACGCCAAAAATGGGATAATCACGGACAAGATAGGACTGGTCAATCGCCGAAAGCCTAACGCCGCAAGCCTCGAGCTCCGAAATATTGCCCTCACCCATTAAGACCATCAAGCACGCCACGCTAAACAGGGCATTGTTCTCGAGCGACGCCAGGTCGACAAGTGCCGCACCGTAGATATTGACGATCTCGTTTTCGAGCATCTGGGCAACGTCTCCCTGCCCGTATAGTCCCGACTGCATAGCCGAGACGAGCTCGGGCACGCCCTGCGTAAGCTGATAAAAGTCGAGCGATGTGCTGATCGAAAACGCCGATGCCCACGCCGAATACTCATAGGCATGCACCTTGAGCATCTGCGCGTTGACTTTAATCGAATCGCCCAGTCCATGAATCAGCTGGCGATTCGAAGGACGGCAGCTCATAAAGACCCCAACCCCCATAGCACGCAGGCTTCGGATTCGGTCAATCAACTCCTCGGTCTCGCTCTGGCTGAGGTTAGGCACGTTATCGATTGCAATCAGGGAGTGCGGCTTGTCCTTAAGCTCTTCGGTAACGACCTCGAGCTGCATAAACACCTCGCGCCCAATGGCGCGGTCTGCCTCGATGATCCGCACGGGACCTCGCGTCGGATCGCTTTTAACCTCTTGGGTATACTGCAGCAGCACCGAGGTTTTCCCAAAGCCATCAGGCGCGTAGAGGACTACGATGCCGGCCTTTCGGCCCTTGGCGATAAGTTCGTTCATCAAGCGATCGCGCCGCACCATATAGCTACTGCCCAGCGGCATAAGCTCGAGGTCGTCCGTATTGCCCAAATCGTTAACCATGCCCGCTCCTCAACTCGACCACATGGACACCGTAACGCTAGACCATATGTATCGCTAGATGAATAGAGCGATGCTACGGTTTAGGATGTTTGTTGGTACGCAAATGGCAAGTTTTTGTTCAGCGTGGTCCGATTGAAACTTATCCCCCAACCAATCAGTCTTTGCGCAGGTCAATGCGCTTGCCAGCTTGTCCCATCCTTTGGCAGTGTACCTCAAATGAACGCTGTTCAATTATGTTGCGCAACTCACCTAGCGCCAGCTACCGTCTGCGACCTTTTCATAGCATTTATGCATAGTATCTGTTATGGAATGAATCATGCTGCACCAGACGCACCCGCCAAGTTCGCGGCAAGGTTTTCGTCAAGCACACGGCGTGCACTCAGCAAAAAGGCCCCCGCAAAGCGGAGGCCTTCGGCAAAGCTATGTCGAGGTGATAGGCTTTCGCTACTCGCAGAGCGAAAGGGCGGCCTCGTCGGCAACGACAACGCAGTTGGTGTGCAGCTGCAGGATCGAGGCAGGGCACTCGGGGGTAACCGGGCCAAAGCACATGTCATGCACGGCCTGGGCCTTGGCCTCGCCATTGGCGACAACCAGGATCATGCGGGCATACATGATGGTCTGAGTGCCCATGGTGTAGGCCTGACGGGGCACGTCGTCGATGCTGTCGAACAGGCGGCTGTTGGCCTGAATAGTGCTCTCGGTAAGGTCGACACAGTGCGTACCCTTGGAGAAGTGGTCATCGGGCTCGTTGAAGCCGATGTGACCGTTGTTACCGATGCCGAGCAGCTGCAGATCGGGATAACCGGCGGCAGCGACGATCTCGTCGTACTCAGAGCAGGCAGCGGCAGCGTCGGGATTGGAGCCATCGGGCACATGCGTGTTGTTCAGGTCGATGTTAATGTGATCGAAGAAGTTCTCACGCATAAAGTAGTGGTAGCTCTGGGGATCGTCGTGCGAAAGGCCGCGATACTCATCGAGGTTGTAGGTGCTGACCTCGGCAAAGTCGACGTCACCCTTCTTGTACCAAGCGGCGAGCTGCTTGTAGGCGCCAATCGGGGTGGAGCCGGTGGCAAGACCCAGCACGCAATCGGGCTTGAGGATAACCTGAGCCGAGATGATATTGGCGGCCTTGCGGCTCATATCCTCGTAGCCTTTAGCTTTAATGATCTTCATTACGCGTCCTTTCTCGTACAAGAGAGGCAAGGCTCCCCTTACAAGCACTTGCCCGCGGCCCGCGTCGGCCGCAACCAACGTGTGCGGCCACCAGGGCGAGGTCGCGTAATGTATGTGTCTCGTGTCTACCCGCGTCGAGGCCCCTGCCCGTCCACGGTGACCCAAAGCCGTTTAGCTTCGGACAAATCCCATCTTGCCACGGAGGGCGCCCTCTTTCAAGGGCGCCCTCCGTAAACGTGTTTGAATTGTAGGCTAAAGGCCAAGCGGAGCGACTAGCGCTCGCGAGCGACGATGAGCTGGCCCATCTCCTCGACATGCTCGCCAACGGAGCCTTTGATGCTCGAGAACTCAACGGAGTTGCACACCAAAATGGGAACCGTCACATCGTAGCCCTCGGCAGCAATTGCCTCGCGATCGAACTCGATGAGCACATCGCCCTTATGGACGATGTCACCCACTTGCGCATGTACGGTAAAGTGCTTGCCCTCGAGCTGAACAGTGTCCAAACCAACGTGGATGAGCACGTCCAAGCCATCGACCGTGTTGAGCGCAACGGCGTGTCCCGTGGGAAAAATGGCCTCGACCTTGGCGTCTGCCGGCGCAATCACACGCGTGCCCGTAGGCTGAATGGCAACGCCCTGGCCCAAAAGGCCAGTGGCAAACGTCTGATCGTTTACCTCGGAGAGCGGAATGACGTCGCCCGAGATGGGAGCATCCAGCGTAAGGACTCGACCACGCATACCAAAAGACCTTAGGACTTTAGTGAACATGCTCCCCCTCGGACATACCAAACAATCAAAATAACCGTATCAGTTTACCACTTGGCATCCGTTTTTGGCCATTAGGGAAGTTCGCGCTTGACAACCTCGACGATATCGTCAACAACGCGCTGGGTCAGCTCGTGCGTCTCCGCCTCGGCCATAACGCGAACCAGAGGCTCAGTACCGCTCGGGCGCACCAAGATGCGGCCGCGACCGTTGAGCTCCTTCTCGGCGGCAGCGACGGCGTCCCAAATGGGCTGGCAATCGTCCAGGCCGGCCTTGTTGTCCGAATGCACGTTGACGAGCACCTGCGGGTATTTCTTCATGATGCCGGCAAGATCGGTAAGGGTGCGGCCAGTGCGCTTGAGCACGGCCAGAAGCTGCAGAGCCGTCACCAGACCGTCGCCGGTGGTGTTGTGCTCCAGGAAGATGATATGGCCGGACTGCTCGCCACCGATGACGGCACCGTCCTCGAGCATACGCTCAAGAACATAGCGGTCGCCCACGGCAGTCTGCACCATCTCAAAGCCCTGCTCCTTCATGGCGATGGAGAAGCCCAGGTTGCACATAACGGTCGAGACGATCTCGGAGTTGGCGAGCTTGCCGCGAGCGGCCAGGTCGGAGCCGCAGATGGCCAGGATGTAGTCGCCATCGATCTCGTTGCCCTCGCTGTCCACGAACAGAACGCGATCGGCGTCGCCATCGTGGGCCAGACCGATATCGGCGTGGGTGCGCAGCACGAGCTCGCGCAGAGGCTCAAGATGAGTGGAGCCGCACTCGACGTTAATGTCGGTGCCGCAGTAATCCGTGTTGATGGCGTGGACCGTGGCACCCAGGCGCTGGAGCGCGGCAGGCGTGGTCTGGCACGAAGCGCCGTGGCCGCAGTCGACGGCAACAACCAGGCCATCGAGCTTAAGGCCGTCGAGCGTGCTGATGGCATGATCGACATAGGCCTTGCGGGCGTCCTTCATCTTGATGATGTGACCCACACCGGCGCCGGTCGGCAGCGTATCGGCAGCCATGGCCTCCTCGGACATGACCCAGGCGCTGATCTCTTCCTCGACAGCATCGGGAAGCTTCATGCCCTTGCGGCTAAAGAACTTGATGCCGTTAAACTCCGGCGGATTGTGCGAAGCGGAGATGACGATGCCGCCGTCGAGCTCATTTTGGACGGTGAGCAGCGCCACGGCCGGCGTAGGGATAACGCCGCAGCAATGCGGGCGGCCGCCCTCGGCCATAATGCCAGCGGTCAGAGCACTCTCGAGCATGGTGCCCGAAAGACGCGTATCGCGACCGATGCAGATGTCCGGGCCAAGAAACTTGGTCGCCGCGCGGCCCAGGCGAAATGCGAGGTCGCACGAGAGGTCGGCGTTGGCGACGCCACGGACGCCATCGGTACCGAAGATGTTCTGGGGCATAGGATCGCTCCTTCCCAAGTGGGCAAAACAAAGCCGCCCACCCTAGTCGAAAAGAAAAGCGGGACCCACCGAGCATTCGGTAGGCCCCGCTTGTACATTGTATCTCGTAAGGAGATAAAACCTTAGCGCTTGGAGAACTGGGGAGCGCGGCGGGCCTTCTTGAGGCCGTACTTCTTGCGCTCGACCACGCGAGCATCGCGCGTAAGGAAACCGGCCTTCTTGAGGTCAGCACGGTAATCGCCAGCGTTCAGAAGAGCGCGAGCGATGCCCAGGCGCAGAGCGCCGGACTGACCGGAGATGCCGCCGCCATCGCACAGAGCGATAACGTCGAACTGACCGGCGGTGTCGGTCACCTTGAAGGGAGCAAGGGCGTTCTCAACGAGCTGATGACGGCCGAAATACTGCTCGGCGTCGCGCTTGTTGATGGTCACCTTGCCGGTGCCGGGGACGAGACGGACGCGGGCGACGGCGTTCTTACGACGGCCGGTACCCTGGTAGACAACGGTGTTCTCAGCCATCTTTAAGCCTCCAGCTCAATCTTCGTGGGGTTCTGGGCAGCGTGCGGATGCTCGGCACCAGCGTAGACCTTAAGCTTGGTCATCTGGGCACGGCCGAGGGTGGTCTTGGGCAGCATGCCGCGAACGGCGCGCTCGATGACCTTCTCCGGGTGCTTCTCCATAGCCTGGCGGAAGCTCTCAGCCTTGAGGCCGCCGTTGTAGCCGCTGTGGCGATAATAGGTCTTCGTGTCGGCCTTGTTACCGGTAAGCTGGACCTTATCGGCGTTGATGACGACAACGAAGTCGCCGCAGTCGCTGTTGGGCGTGAACTGGGGCTTGTTCTTACCGCGCAGGATCATTGCGATCTGGGTGGCAAGACGGCCCAGGACAGCACCATCGGCGTCGACGAGAACCCAGTTGCGCTGGACCTCGCCCTGCTTGGCGTAGTGAGTCGATTTCGAAATCACTTAGACTCCTCCATGTACAGTACGTGTTGTTACAGAGATTCACGGGGCTCTGCAAGTAACCCGTCCATATTACCCCGCTCGCCGTCCGAGTCAACAGGTATTTTGGCTCCGACCAGAGTTTCTGCACATGTCATCCATGGGTCATGACGTCGCGACACTAGCGCTCGACAAATGCCTCGATATCACTCAGTAGGCGCTTTGCCTCCTGGCGGCCCTGAATATACAGGTCGAGGAGCTTTGCCGGATCGTGCTCAACGTGACCGACCTCGACCGGCTTTTGTGGCGCAACGACCAGCGCGCGGCCCTCGCGCTCATACTTCCACAGATGCATGCGCTGGATGTTATAGTGGTCGTGGCGCGTCTCGATAGCCTCGAGCAGATAGGGGTAGTCGGCATAGCGAGCGCGTGCGGCTGGCATAAACTCGTAGGGCTTTTTCTCGTACGAGCGGTCCTGCGTGACAATGACAACCGCGCGATCGAAGCCCGCCTCCTCCAGCACGTGCTCGATAGGGACCGAATCGGCTACGCCGCCGTCGACGTATTTGTGCCCATCGATCTCGACCGGCGGCGTCACCAGCGGCAGCGACGTCGATGCGCGCACGGCGTCGAGGTCAAGTACGGCGCTTTTGACCGGCAGGTACGTGGCAGTTCCAAAGAGCATGTCCGTCGCGACGGCGTACATCTCGATGGGGCTCGCGTCGAACGTCTCGTTGTCAAAGGGATCCAGGCGGTCCTGGACATCGTTGAAAATAAAGTCGTAACCCACAATAGAGCCCGTGGACGCAAACGATGCGGCGCCCATGAAGCGGCTGTCGTTGCAGAAAGCCAGGTTGATGCGGTTGGCACGGCCGATCTGGTGCGACTTGTAGTTCACGCCGTTGAGGGCACCGGCCGATACACCGTAGACAGCCGGAATCTCGACGCCAGCCTCCATGAGAACGTCGAGCACGCCCGCGGTAAACTGCCCGCGGAAGCTGCCGCCCTCCAAAACGAGCGCGACCTTGCCGGCGTTCTTTGCCTTATCTTCTGCAGTCATATTGACCTCCTGCGATTGCGTTTTGGCTTTCTTCTACCCAGTTTTGGAATGGAGGGCGCATAGGTTTTGGAGTTGAGAATATGGAGCGGAAAGCGTGTCCCAGTTTGAGGCGGGATTCCGGGATGAACTTTCCGCTTGGACCGCCGTTGGGAAAGCGTGTCCCGTTCTGAGCGAGGATTCCGGGATGGATTATCCGCCTGGGCCGCCGTTAGGAAAGCGCGTCCCACCCTACGTTGCCGTAGCGTTTGCTTAACGCCCGCGCCCTGCACAGAGTTCGATTCTCCGCGGGTTTGGGGTTCCGTTGATGCGGCGCATGGCCGGCTGAGATTCGATAACATCGCATCCATATTGGGCTGATAGTTTGCGCGGAGAATCCGCGTATTTGCTTCGCAAATCCGCGCCGGCTTCGGCCGGCTGCCGCCGCCCTCGCCCGCGGGCTACAAACGCTTCGCGTTTGCTTAACGCCCGCGCCCTGCATAGAGTTCGATTCTCCGCGGTATCCATATGTAATAAAAAGGCAGGTAGAGACACTTCTCTACCTGCCTGTTACGTATGGTGGAGGCGCGGAGAATCGAACTCCGGTCCACGAAAGCCCCCTGATTGGCATCTCCAAGCTCAGTCGCTGGTTTTTTCTCGGACGCTTTGCGCGCAGCGACACGCTCGCGGCGTCCTAACCGGTTCGGTCTTAGCCTGCGCCATACCGATTACGTGCGCAGGAGCATTCCCCTAAAATGACGTCGCGCCGGTGTCGGGGAAATCACCGGGTTGACGTGCCGCTATAAACTAAGCAGCGAGAGCCATAGGCTCAAAAGAAGAGTTGTTGTCAATTCAATTTGACGGTACCCCTGTTTAACGAGGCGAGGAGACCTCGGCTTGCTTCCTCTCTCAGAGCTATCGTGTCGAAACCAGTCGCCCCCGAATGTCGGGAAAGTCTGGATGGCATTGGGCCTGCAAACACCCGATAACCGTCGACTTTTCAAGGAACATACGGGGCGAGCCCCGCTTGTGGAGTGTAATCTTACCACGTTCTGAAAGCGGACAGCTGTTCTATGCACGAGCTGTGAAGACCCCAATGTGCGCCGCACTTCGCACTTTTGTTACCGATCGCGTCACGTATATTTTCGCCAAGCAAAATTGACCCGTCGAAAGAATCGTTATGGATACCAAGCAGCAACTCGTCAATGCCCTCGCAGGCCTGGGCTCAACCATTACCGAAGCTATGGATGTCATCGAGGGCTTTGTCCCCTGCGGACATCCCGCCCTCGTGGTCACGGGTGCCCTCAACGCGCTCACCGACGGCGCCGATGAGGCCACACTCGCCGAGCACGTTGAAACCGTCCGCGGCTTCATCGACCACGTAAGCGAAAACCGCGGCGTCACCGCACATCACGACATCGAGCTTGGTGAGCTCACGGGTGCAAAGGCCGAACTCTTTGCCGAAATCAGCGCTATAGCCAACCTCACCAAAACCGCTGGCGTCAAGAACACCCAGGTCAACGAATGGCTCTACCGCAGCCTCGCTGCCCTCAATAAATCCGATGCCACAGCAGTAGACAAACTCGCCGAAGCCGCCGCCATAAAAACGCAGCTTTAAGACTTAGTTCTCATTTCGAGCCATAATTGAAGAGCAAGCCAGATACAGCACACAGTCACATGAGAGATTTGAGAGATCCAGCTTGCTCTTCGACTAAAAATGATATCTGTCCAGGCTAATTAACGCTTTGCTTTTCGCACAATCCAACGTACCAGCCTAAATCCGAGCACGATAAGCGCAATTAGTATCGCAAGTAAGACGATTTCGGGACCGCGCACAAAACCACCGCCCTAGTATGCATAGGTGTGCAGAGTCGTTCCCTGCATTTCCGCGCCCAAGAACACATTTCCAGTATACAAGCCTGGTATAGACACATTCACGCGCTGTAGCGCTCGTGTACTATTCCAGGTAAAGGAATCAGATGCCGTTCCCAGGGGAACAGAATAATTCGAACCCCAAGCACTCGTTATCTTATGATTGCCGATTTTAATGTAGAACTCCTGAAATATCACCGAGTTATAGTAAACCCTCCATGTGCCAGAGGCGTTTTGATAATAAGAATCCCACGCGTTACACGGCTCAATAGTCGGAATATATTCAATTCCAATTTTGCCTTCAGTTCCATCCGGCAAAATAACGGTATATTCCTGACTCGCACGATCTTTCAGTTGAAATGAAACACTCACTGGATATTCGCTATTGTCATTAGTCAGGAAATCATCCGCAAACCCTATTGAGGGCGTAAACAGCGATAGGGCAGCCACTAACAGTAGTAATGCAACAGGTAAAGATAGGCGCTTGTTCATAATGCTCGCTCCTAAAATAAATTCAGCTCCATCAACTAAGCATATCTAAGACGCTTATTGCCAAATATGGTTCCGAATCTTGATAGCATCATGAACCCCCACATTTTTCTTTTAGGGTATCGCTTTATGTACCCGTACGCAAGCACTTTAACTTTGTTATTTGGGAGCCAGCCGGCGAAAGGACAGAAGTAAACTGTCTCTGGAAATTGCCGAGATAAACGCTTTGGTTAGAAGCACTTGGCCCCATCAATCCATCGAAGGCTCTCACAACAAAGCACATCTCCGAAACAGACTTCCGGCCATTTGACCCAAAATCTCGAGTCGACAGGACTGGGAAGGCATCTAGAGGGGGCGGCGTATTTAAAGAATAAGGCGGTCCATAGCAAAACAGCGTGCACCCCTTGGGTGTCGGAGCTCCAGGGGCGCACATATAGATTTACGTTAGCGGGACAACCGCCCACCACGTTCGGCCAAAGCAAGAATCGGCATCATCTGGCGCGGGGTCTTTGCTGCAAGATCGGCATGTTCGAGCAGTTTGCGATCGTTGGTCACCAAGTAATCGACCTGCGCGCGCTTACACGCGGCGAGCACCAAGTTGTCCTCGTAATCGCGATGGAGCGCTAAGTATTTGTCGGCCAGCCAAAGGTCCGACGCATCTGCACCCACGGCCGTGGCGTTTTCGGTCATGTTCCGAACAAACGCCAACGCCGCATCGCCAATTGCACGGGCAGATGCCTCGTCGAGCGCTCCCCCACTGGCAAGAACGTTACGCTTGAGTTCGTGTTGGACAACGTACAGAACGTCCTTGGCGATATGCACCGGAAAGAACAGCAATGCCCCCGTCTCCGTCGCCTGTCCAATAAACGCACGCGCGGCAAGCGACTCGGCATGGTCGACGCAAAACGAATCAACCCATACGTTGGCATCCACCATTATTTTGAGGAGAGCCCCGCTCACGGGATCATCCCCTTTTGGCGATAGCGCTCATCCATGGCTTCGGAATAGATTGTGTCCCAATCGCGATCGTCGGATACGGGCGACGTAGCGATGCCCAGGTCCGCGTAAAGCTGATCCGCCGCCGCCCATGATGCGGCGAACGGAGTATCGGGCGCGACGGTCTGCCGCCGGTCGTCGACGGCCGCAAGCACTTCCTCGCACTGCCCGCCACCCTGCGCGACCTTGGCCACCACCTTTTTGATGAGCTCGGGCAGCGAGGTGCCCGAAAGCTGCAGCACCTCCTCGGCGCGGTTCTTGACCTGGCGATCTACGCGAACGTTCACCTGCGCCATGCCGCTAACAGCACCCACGTTGATCCCGCTCCCTTCAATTGCTAGCTCCGCTAGCACCACTATATAGAGAAGCTAGCACATGGTCAAACGCAAAAGGCCTGCGCCCGGACGACACCGATGCCGTCTGGGCGCAGGCCAGATAACGTGGGCGAACACGTCTGCTAACGCAGGTACGCCTTCGCGTTGCCCAGGCTGTAGGCAATCGTCGAGCCATTGTGCAGCAGCGACGACGCCTGCGGGGTAATCGCGCCGGTAATGCCCAGCGCCAGGAGCGCCGAGTTGGTGAGCATCACCTTAGAGTAGGAGCTCGTCAGACGATCAATGAGGCCCTGGCTCATGCGGCGCAGACGCACAATCGCGGCCAGATCCGTGTCGGTCAGGATGATATCGGCGACCTCCTTGGCGATGTCGCTTCCGCCACCCATTGCCAGCCCCACGTCGGCCAAACCGAGCGCCGGCGAATCGTTGACGCCGTCGCCCACCATGGCAACATGGCGCCCCTCGCCCTTAATGCGCTCCACATAGGCGTACTTGTCCTCGGGCAGCAGCTCGGCCTTAAACTCGTCGACACCCGCCTCGCGCGCGATGCGCTCGGCCGTGCGCTCGGAATCGCCCGTGAGCATAACGACATGCTTGACGCCCAGCGCATGCAGGTCGGCAATGGCCTCGCGCACGCCGGGTTTGAGCGGGTCCTCGATGCCGAGTACGCCCACGACCGTGCCGTCGACCGCCAGATACAGCGGCGACAGGCCCTGCATCTGGAGCTCGATTTGCTCCTTAATGTCGGACTCGAGCTGCGCGCTCTCGTCCTCAAATACAAAGTGCGCGGAACCGATGATGGCGCGGCGCCCCTCGATGGACGACGCGATGCCGTGCGCCACGATGTACTCGACGGCGGCATGGCGCTCGCGGTGCTCGAGCCCGCGCTCGCGGGCAGCGTTGACCACGGCGCGCGCCACCGGATGCGGGAAATGCTCCTCCAGGCAAGCGGAAAGGCGCAGGACCTCATCCTCGCTCCAGCCATCGGTGGTGAGTACGCAGGCAAGACGCGGCTGCGCCTCGGTGAGCGTGCCGGTCTTATCAAAGACAATGGTGTCGGCCTTGGCAAACGACTCAAAGTACTTCGCGCCCTTGACCATGACGCCCATCTTGGCAGCATCGCTCATAGCGGTCATGACGGCAACGGAACCCGTGAGCTTGAGTGCGCACGAGTAGTCGACCATCAGTGCTGCCGAGGTCTTGATGAGGCTGCGGGTAGTAAGCGCAACTAGGCCCGCGAGCAGGAAGTTCCACGGGACGATCTTGTTGGCAAGGTCCTCCATATGCGACTGGCCCTCGGACTTGAGCGAGTCGGCCGTCTGCACGAGCGAGACGATTGAGCGCAGTTTGGTTTGCGCCGTATTGGCGCGCACGCGCACCAAGATGCCGCCGTCTTCCACGACGGTACCGGCGAACACGTCGTCGCCCACGCTGCGCTCGACGGCCAGCGGCTCGCCGGTCAGGGTCGCCTGGTTGACCATAGCGCTCCCCTGCTCGACAACACCGTCGATGCAGATGGACATGCCGGTGCGCACGGCGACCAGATCGCCGGGCTCAAGCTCGGTCGCGGCAACGCTTACCTCGGTGTCGCCGACAACCTTTTGCGCCTTGTCGGGCACATCGAGCAGCGAGTTGATGAGCTCGTTTTCACTCATGGCGCGGGTGTAGTCCTCGAGCAGCTCGCCCACGTTGAGCAGGAACATCGTCTGGCCCGCGGTGTCGACATCACGCTTGACGAACGAAATGCCGATGGCCGAAGCGTCGAGCACGGGAACGGTCAGGCGCGGCTGCGCGAGCTCACGGAGGGCGGCGCGCAAAAAGGTCATGTAACCGGCCACGACAAACACCGCACGCAGGGGCGTGGGCAAAAACCAGCGACGTGCGTAGTGGGCGCCGACAAGTGTGGCAAGATCCATGACGAGCTTGTGCTTGCGCGGCTCGAGTTGTATCACGTAGCCCGTCTTTGCGTCGGCAATGGCCTGAGCGTCGAGCGCACCGACGGCGGCCAGCACGGCATCGCGTCGCGGCTCGTCGTACTCCAGCGCCATCTGGCCAATGCGGCCATACACGCGCACCTTGCGCACGCCGTCGATGTCGCCACCAAGCTTAAGAAGCGCATCGAGATCGCTCTCTGGCACAGGACCCGCCAACTGGAGGCGGGTCCTGCCGGGGATCTCGCTGATAATCGAGAATCTCATAGTTTGTGCCTGGAAGCGCTACTCAGCTGCGTTGTCCGCGGCGGCCTCGCTCTGGGTGATGTAAGCAGCCTCGGCAACCATGTCGTCGACATTAGCCTTGGCCTGCTCGACCATGTCCTGGTAGCCGTTCTTGATGCGCATACCGCACGCAATACCCTGCACGCAGGCATTCTTGACCGGAGCGCTGGTAAGCAGCTTGATGCCGGCCGTGCCAAGCAGAAAACCGCCACCAACAAGCAGGGTGTTAAACGTCGACTTCTTCATGTTGCTTCTCCCTTTTGCCGCATGGGGCGCGGCATGGTGCCTTAGCACCCGAGTTCATCAGTTAGCTCGAGCACGCTTTTGAAATACCTTAATTCTATCTAACTATCTAGGTCAGCCATGGCTAACCTTTTGAAAATTAACGATGCGGAGTAACCGATTGTAAATGTGACAAAGGGACTGTTCCTTTGCCCCTTCTTACAGCTGCCAGGCAGCCGCTTCCTTTTGCAGCGCAACCATGCGGGCGAATTCTCCACCTGCCGCCTTGAGCTGCGCCGGAGTGCCCTGCTCGGCAACCACACCATCCTTGAGTACAACGATCTTATCGGCATTTTCTACCGTGCGCATACGGTGGGCGATCACGATAACTGTCTTTCCTGCGAGCAGGCGGGAGAGCGCCTGCTGCACCACGGTCTCGTTCTCCACATCCAAACTCGCCGTCGCCTCGTCCAGCAACACAATCGGCGCATCTTTGAGCAGCGCGCGGGCGATGGAGATGCGCTGGCGCTCGCCGCCGGACAGCTTGGAGCCGTTCTCGCCGATCATGGTGTCATAGCCCTGCGGCATGCGGCTCACAAACTCGTCGCAGTTGGCGGCACGCGCGGCAGCAAGCACTTCCTCATCGGTGGCATCGCGACGACCAAGACGGATGTTTCCCATCACCGTGTCGTCAAAGAGCAGCACGTCTTGGAACACAATGGCGTAGTCGCGCAGCAGCACCTCGGGGTCCACGCTCGCAACATCCACGCCACCCACGGTGACCGTGCCTTCGGTGGCGTCCCAAAAGCGCGCGGCCAGGCGGCTCACCGTAGACTTACCGGAACCCGAAGGACCGACCAGCGCCGTAACTTCGCCTTCCTTGGCGGTAAAGCTCACATCGGTAAGAACTTTCTCGCCGGCGCGGCCGTCCTCGCCCGCACCATAGCCAAATGCCACGTGATCGAACACCACATCGTGGCCCACGGGCTCAAATTTCTCGCTGCCCCGCGCCACAGGCTCTTCCATGATGGAACGCATGCGCTTGGCAGACGACTCGGCGACAAACAGCTCCGACACGAGCATAAGGGCCTGATCAAACGGCGCGTAGATACGGCTCACCATAAGCAGGAAGGCAAACATCACCAAAAAGTCGACCTGCCCGGAGGCGACCATCGTGGCGCCCGTGACCAGCGTGGTGGCAATGCCCAGACGCAGAATGGAAAAGGCGGAGTTGACCAGAAGCCCGTTGACGAGCTCGCCCTTGGTGGTCTCGCGCTCCTCGACATCGATCACGGCGTTGAGCCCCTCAAGATAATGGGCCTCCTGGTTGGTGGCGCGGATTTCGCGCACGCAGTCGAGCGTCTCCTGGATCGCCTCGGTGACCTTGACCTTCTCGGCGCGCACGCGGTCGAACACCGGGGTCATGGGGCCGCGTGTTAGATACAGCACGGCAAAGGCCACGGGAATGCTCCAAAACGCCGCGATCGCCAGCTGCCAGCAAAAGAACAGCGACGACACGAACACGATGGCACTTGCGATGATGGCGCCCCAGAGTTCTCCCAGCACATGGCTGTAGGCATGCTCCATAGTCTGAACGTCACCCATGATGGTCTCGGTTAAATCGGCCAGATCACGACGGCCGAAAAACGACAGCGGCAGTTTGCGCAAGCGCTCGGCGATCTCCATACGCTGCTTGCCGCACTCCTCGTAAAAGATGCAGTAGGTGTAGTAATACTGTTGCCAGTTAGAGGCAAAGAGCAACACGAAAAAGACCAGGAGGCCGCCCACGATCGGCAGGGCATCCGGCAGGTCAGCCCCGCTGGCGAGATGCTCGACAAAGCCGGCCATAACCAGGAATAAAAAGCCCATGCCGGCCATGGTAATAAGATTGGTGAGCGCGGTCCAGAAGACACCGCGTTTTACGCCGGCGATGCCTTTATCGGATAGGAAATACTTCTTTTGGAATGAGGCGAACATTTAGGCCTCGCCTCCTTTCGCGACGGCGGCATCCGCGGTCGTAGCAGTGATTTTCCAGCTCGCGGCCTGTTCGTATTCGGCCCACATCTTGGCATATAGACCCTCTTGGGACAGCAGTTCGGCATGGGTGCCCGACTCCTGCACGCTGCCCTGGTTGAGCACCACGATTTGGTCTGCGCCCACTACAGTCGAGAGTCGGTGCGCAATCATAATGACCGTGCGACCCGTCGCCAGCTTGCTAAAGGCGCGCTGGATGAGCGCCTCGTTCTCGGGGTCGGCAAACGCCGTGGCCTCATCGAGCACCACGATAGGCGCGTCTTTAAGGATCGCGCGGGCGAGTGCCACGCGCTGGACCTCGCCACCCGAAAGATATGCTCCGCCGGCGCCGAGCATGGTGTTGATGCCCTGTGGGAGCTTGGCCACAATGTCGTCGCACTGAGCTGCGGAGAGGGCCGCACGTACTTCGTCATCAGTGGCCGTAGGCTTGGAGGCGCGCACGTTATCGGCAAGTGTTTGCCGGAACAGCTGGTTGGTCTGGAACACGAAGGCGACCTGGTCCATAAGCTCGTTCGGATCCATATCGCGAACGTCCACACCGCCTACGAGCACTCGACCCGAGGAAACATCCCAAAAACGCGGGATCAGGCTTGCGCAGGTTGACTTACCGCCGCCCGAAGGACCCACCAGGGCGAGGGTACTACCAGCGGAAACGCTAAAACTCACATGGTTGACGGCAGGCGCCTCGGCGCCTTCGTAGGTAAAGCTCACATCCTCAAATCGCACGTCGTTGCCGGCAGGGTGCTTGGGTTGGGCGGGCACGGAGAGCTGCTTGGAATCCATAACACTTCGGATGCGAGCCAGCGAATCGGCACTCATCTGAGAGGCCTCGCCCACAAACATGAGCTTGGTCATGGCCGTCGGTACCACGGCCGAAAATATCGCGTAAAACGTGAAGTTTGCCATAAAATGCGCGAAGTCCGTCTCGCCCGGTGCCAACAGCAACGCCACGGGCAATAGGAATGCCACAAGACCATTGAGCGCGGTAAGGTTGAGTACCTGCGGACCTCGACAGAACGTGCCCGAATAGTTTTGCGCCATGTCGGCGTATTCGGCGATCGCGTCGTGGAACGCCTTAAAGGAATAGACCGTCTGCTGAAACACCTTGACCACGGGAATGCCGCGTACGTATTCGGTACCGGTCTTGTTCATCTTGACCAGCGCTCCCATGTAGGCCTTCATAAACTCGGCGCCTTTGCCGCCCATCATGGTGGCCATGGCGCCAAACGAAACGACGACCGAGATAAGGCATGCCGCGCCCAAGCGCCAATCGAGGGCGAAAAGCAACACGAGCAGGCCCACGACCATGGCGGCGGCGCCTGCGATATCGGGCAGCATGTGCGCGAGCAAAGTCTCGGTGGAGGCGGCGCATCCGTCTACAACACGACGCAGCTCACCGGTGGCGTGCGTGTCAAAGTAGCCAAGCGGCAGCTTAAGCAGGTGCTCGCTCGTAGTCTTGCGGATATTGGACGCGCAGCGAAACGCAGACAGGTGCGTGCACATGAGCCCCACGAAATAAACTACGATGCTTGCCAGGGCAAAACCCACTGCCCACCAGCCATACATCGCGATATCGGTGGCTTCGCTCCAGTTAGGTGCCACGGCGATCAGATCGCGCGCGACAAGCCAAATGCACACGTACGGGCCAAAGCTCAGCAGCTGCGAGAGCGCCGAGAGCGCCATGCCCAAATACGTTAGGAATTTGCGGTCACCGGCATATGCAAGCAGCTCGCCGATGCCTCCACCTTCCCTTTTTGATCCCTTTGCCATGAGATTCCTTTCTAACGGCTTGAGAGTTAACCGTATTCAACTTATCATTGATGTGTTAGCCACGGCTCACAATCGAGCCAGGCGTGGACGTTTCTGCAAAGGAAAGGGACGCTTTTGCAAATACGGCGGGCAGCGACCGACATAACCGAGCTCTACGCACCGCAATTTGAGCAGTTTGGCCTGGAGCTTACCGGCAAGGGCGCCGTCTTTACCGGCGAGGTGGCAAACGACCGGGCGCACGGCCGCGCATGGATCATGCCTCTCTCCCCTGCCTGCATCGTCATGGAGCATTTCATCACCCCGACGCGCGATATGTACCTGGCCGAATACACACCCGAGCCATACGCCTGCGTGAGCGAAGTCAGCGCGCCCACACTTACATGCATGCCCGAGGCTGGCATAACGCCCGCGAACCTCAAACCATTGCATGGACCGTGGCCAAACAATGCCGTTTGCAGCTTTATCCAAGATAGCTGTGGCGAGGAATTAAGCCCGCTGTTTGCGGGGGAGCTCTATCACTCGCGCTCGGTGCTCTTTTTGCCTGGATATTTTGACGAACTGGAGCACCGCTATCCCACCGAGTTCGCGGGAACCTTTGAGGCGTTTGCCGAGCCATGGCACGAGGAGGCGACGTCTGCCATCTGCCACACGCTGCGCCGGATTAACGAGGACCGCGCCCGCACCGTAGGCGGACGCGTCTATATGCAGGGCATCGTGGAGACCATGGTCGCGGAGCTCGCCTGTTCGCGCGCGGCCCACAAGCAGGCGCGGCAGGCGGCAGACACACGCGTCAGCATAACCATTGCCGAAGAAGCAACGGCAATGATTGAGCGCGCGCTCGACAAAGGCAGACGTGTGGGTATCAACGAGGTGGCCGAGAGGCTCTACACAAGCCGCTCCAAACTATGCGCCACCTTTAAGGCCCAAACTGGCGAGCCCTTGGGCGCCTACATTCGCAGACGCCGTATGGAGCGAGCACAGGACCTTTTGGCAGATAGCGCGCTCACGATAGCGCAGGTGGCAGAACGTCTAGGCTACCCTCAGCAGGCCGCCTTCGCCCAAGCCTTCAAACAATACACCGGCATGACACCCACGGCTTGGCGAAGCAAGTATCGCTAAGGCCCAAGCTCCCTGGCCGTAACGGAGCGATTAATTAGCCGCCGCCCGTCAGCTCACCCAGGATCTAAACGTCAAGATGCGCACAATCAAGCGCCTTTTTGATAAGAGGGACAGATCGATCAGCCAAATACAACGGAATGTTGAGCACCCCGTCGTCGAGCTTTAGGTTCTTAAGCGAGTAGCGGACCCTCAATGGAGTCGTCTCCGCATGCTTGTCGGCATAGTACTTAAGGCTCTTGGAATAAACGACCTCTCCCGATTTGACCTCGACGGGAACGATTTCGTTTCCGACTTGAATCAAAAAATCGACTTCGTGCTTCGGCTTCTCGTTTGTCCAATAACGCGGAGCAGCATCTAACTGTGAAAGTAATGCCTGAAGCACATAGTTCTCGGCGAACGAACCTTTGAACTCCGAAAATAGCGCATCCGAGATGGCAAAAGCGGACGCATCCAGCCTTGCCATGCGGCGCAGCAAGCCGACATCAAGACAGTAGACTTTAAATGCCTTGAGGTCATCGTACGCAGAGAGCGGCACACCACCGGCAGCATTAAGGCGAACCGCCGTGATGAGCCCAGCATCGGCAAGCCATTCCAGAGCATCCTCGTATTCTCGAGCACGAGCCCCCTCGCGCACCGCACCCCAAACGAACTTTTTGTTCTCGCGCGCCAACTGAGCTGGAATCGAGTTCCATATTTGCGAAAGCTTGGCGAACTGCGCACGGCCACCATGCTTGGCAAAATCGCGCTCGTAGGAATCCAAGAGATCAGACAACACCTTATCGACCTGAACGATATCGCCCGTCTCCACCCACCGGCCAAGAGCCTCTGGCATGCCGCCGCATGCAAAATAACGACGAAGATGCTCGACGAGACGGACATGGAAGAAATCGGGCACTGTCTCGATCTGATCCAGGCCGCCAAGGTATTCGTCGTAGTTTGCAGCGCCCTCGGCTTTCAGAAACTCGGAAAAGCTCATGGGGCGCATCTCCATGAACTCGACCTTTCCCACCGGAAAAGCGCTGGTCTCACGGGACAAGCGAACGCCCAACAAAGACCCTGCACATGCGACGTGATACTCGGGGGCCTCGTCACAGAAGTATTTAAGGGCGCCGACTGCAGAAGGACAATCCTGGATCTCATCAATAATAAGCAGCGTCTCGCCGGGATCGATAGGCTGTCCAAGTGCCAGGGAAAGATTTGAGATGATCCGTCGAGGATCGCGCGTACCCTCGAAAAACTGAGCGTACTCGCTCTGTACCCCAGGTGACGGCTCCTCGAGCGTCAGATACACGAAATTGATGTACGAGGTTCGGCCGAACTCCTTAAGCGCCCACGTCTTTCCAACCTGGCGCGCCCCCTTAAGGATAAGCGGCTTACGATATTCTGACGCTTTCCAAGCGTTAAGCTTGGCAATGATATCTCGCTGCATGGCCGAACCTCCCGCAAAGAAACTTCCGTAAACGTGATATTTCCCACATTTTACCCTAGGTAAAACGTGACATTTATCACATTTACGGAAGTTTTAAGCTCATTTCGCCACACTTTCATCACATTCAAAAGGTGGAGGTGCCAGTGGCGCCTCCGTCACCATCTTTCCTATCAGCCCGCCTGACCCGAACGGCCGAGTCGTCACAGAACCCGGGAGCCCCGGCAGGGCGGGTGCTTGCTCAAAATGAGTTCCGCACGCAAAGAAGGCCACTTAATGTGGCCTTCGTCTTGCGCAGGACTGTTCGAAATTTTGAGGAAGCACCCGCCCTGCCGGGGCTCCCGGGTTCCCGTTTACGAGAGCGACGTTCTCAGCAACTCGTTGAAGAGCTTCGGGTTGCCCTTGCCGCGGCTCGCCTTCATGCACTGGCCCACCAAAAAGCCGATGACCTTCTGGTTGCCGTCACGATACTGCTGCGCCTGATCGGCACAGTTAGCCAGCACCTCGTCCACGATCGGCTGCAGCGCGCCGGCATCGCTCACCTGACGCATGCCGCGCTCGTCGACGATCTTGTTGGGATCGTCGCCGGTCTGGGCCATCGCCTCAAAGACCTCGTGCGCCTGGTTGGAGCTGATGGCATCGGTCGCCAGCAGCTTGGCGAGTGCCGCCACCTGAGCCGGCGCGATGCCGGACTCGGCGAGCGACACGCCTGCGCCCTTAAGGTAGGCGATCATCTCGTTGACCAGCAGGTTTGCGACCGTCTGGGCCTCCTTGCCGGCCATACCGGCAGCGGCGGCCTCAAAGAAGTCGGCAAACTCAGGGTCGCCGGCAATCTGCTCGGCGTCGGCCGCCTTAATGCCAAAGTCGGCCTCAAAGCGGGCGCGCTTGGCATCGGGCAGCTCGGGGATCTCGCCACGGCAGCGGTCGATGAACTCGTCATCCAGATCGAACGGCGCCAGGTCGGGATCGGGGAACAGGCGATAGTCGTCGGCCGTCTCCTTCACACGCATGACCACAGTGCGCTTGCGGCTGGGCTCCCAGTGGCGGGTCTCCTGATAGATGATACCGCCCTCCTCGAGCACCTCGGCCTGGCGGCAAATCTCGTAGGCAAGGCCGTCATGCAGGCTCTTAAACGAGTTGAGGTTCTTGAGCTCGGTCTTGGTGCCCAGCTTGGTCTCGCCGCGGCGGCGCAGCGACACGTTGCCGTCGCAGCGCATGGAACCCTTCTCCATGGAGCAATCGGAAATGCCCAGCGTCACAAAGATGCGACGGAGCTTCTCCATAAACAGACGAGCCTCCTCGGGCGTGCGCAGATCGGGCTCGGTGACAAGCTCGATGAGCGGCGTACCGCAGCGGTTGTAGTCGACAAGCGACTCGGCCGCGGCGGTAATGCGCCCCTCGGCGCCGCCCACGTGAACCATCTTGGCGGCGTCCTCCTCCATGTGGATGCGCAGGATGCGGATGGGCACCGTGTAGGAACCGTCCTCGCGACGCTCGGGCATCTGCAGGTTGGACGCATCGTAGCTGGCCAGATGGCCGGCGCGCTGGTTGCCCTCGCGCATGGTCGACGTCATGGACGTGGACAGGCCCTCGGCGTTGGCCGAAGCGCTCGCCAGGCTCTGGGCCTCGGCCTCGCCAAACGCGCAGTCGGGGCGCTCGGCGGCACCGCGACCGGTCACGTCCAGGTCCAGGTGACCGTACATGGCAAAGGCGACCGGACCCTGCGTGGTCTGGAAGTTCTTGGCCATATCGGGATAGAAGTAGTGCTTGCGGTAGAACATCGAGTGGCGCTGGATCTCGCAGTTGGTGGCGAGACCGGCCTTGACGATGCTCTCGATGGCGCGCTTGTTGGGCACCGGCAGGGCGCCGGGCAGGCCCAGGCACACCGGGCACACGTTGGCGTTGGGCTCGTCATCGTGGCTGAGCTTGCAGTTGCAGAACATCTTGGTATCGAGTGCGGTGAGCTCGGTATGGATCTCCAGGCCGATCACGGCCTCCCAATCCTGCAGGACCTCGGAAAGCTCCTTCATTACAGCTCGCCTCCCTTCCCGGCAAAATCGGGCGCGACGGAAAGCGCGGACGCACCCGTGGCGACATCGGCAAAGCCGCGCTCCAGGGCGCGGGCAAACGTGAGCAGCTGACGGTCCTTAAACGCCGGACCCACCAGCTGGGCAGAAACGGGCAGCTTGCTGTCCTCGCCCAGGCCCAGCGGCACCGAGATGCCACCGTTGCCGCAAATGTTGAGCGAGATGGTGTACAGATCGGAGAGGTACATCTGCGTGGGGTCGCTGATCTCGCCAAACTTAAAGGCCGTGCGCGGCGAGGCGGGCATGAGGATGGTGTCCACCTTGGCATACGCGGCGTCGTAGTCCTGCGTGATGAGCGTGCGGGCCTTTTGTGCAGCGTAGTAGTACTTGTCGTACACACCCGAGCTCAGCAGATAGGCGCCGAGCATCTGACGGCGCTTGGCCTCGGCACCAAAGCCGTGGGCGCGCGAAAGCGAGCTCTGGTCGGACAGGTTGGCGCAGCCCTCCTCCTGATAGCCGTAACGGATGCCGTCGAAGCGAGCCAGGTTGGAGAACGCCTCGGCCGGGCCGATGACGTAGTAGGCGGCGATGGCGGCGTCCAGGTGCGGCAGGTCGACCTCGACCAGCTCGGCGCCCTGGTTCTGCAGCTCCTGGGCGGCGCGCTGAACAGCGGCCTTGACCTCGGGCGTCAGGCCCTCGGCCTCCATAAACGCAGGGATGATGCCCACGCGCTTGCCCTCGATGCTGTCGTTGAGATGCTCGGTAAAGTCGACGGCGCAATCCTGGCTGGTGCAGTCGTACGGATCGTGGCCCGCACCGGTAAGCGCGTTCATGGCCAGCGCGACATCCTCGACCGTGCGGCCAAAGGGTCCCACCTGGTCGAGCGACGAGCCAAAGGCAACCACGCCGTAACGGCTCACGGCGCCATACGTGGGCTTAAAGCCCACCACGCCGCACAGCGACGCCGGCTGGCGAATGGAGCCACCGGTGTCCGAGCCCAGCGAGAGCACGACCTCGCCTGCGGCGACGGCGGCAGCGGAACCGCCCGAAGAGCCGCCGGGCACACGCTCGGTATCCCAGGGGTTGTTGGTGCGGTGGAACGCCGAGCTCTCGGTGGAGCTGCCAAAGGCGAACTCGTCCATGTTGGCCTTGCCCATGGGCAGGCAGCCGGCATCGAGCATGCGCTGGACGCAGGTGGCGGTGTAGACGCTCTGGTAGTCCCCGAGCATGCGGGAAGCACAGGTGGTGCGCGTGCCCACGAGGTTCATGTTGTCCTTGATGGCCAGCGGCACGCCCGCGAGCGGGGGCAGCGGCTTGCCTGCGGCACGGTCGGCATCAACGCGCGCAGCGGCCTCGAGCGCAAGCTCGGGCGCCACCTGCAGGAATGCCTGGACCCCGCCCTCGCGCGCCTCGATGGCGGCAAGGGAGGCCTGGGCCACCTCGGTAGCGGTAAAGTCGCCGGCGGCAACACCCGCGGCGATCTGGGCGGCGGTAAGGGAATCGAAGCTTAGCGCCATTACTCGCTCTCCCCCTCTCCCAAAATGGACGGCACGCGGAAGTAGCGGTCGCGCGCGCTGCCGGCGTTTTCGAGCGCAACGTCGAGCGGCAGGTCGCGCTCGGGTTCGCGCAGGTCGTCGCCCATCACATTGGACAGGCTTCCGATGGGATGGAACGTAGGCTCCACGTCGGGCAAGTCATATTGCAAGACGGGCTCGAGCATCTGGACGGCGTCGTTCATGTAGGACGTCATCTGGGTGAGCTCGTCATCGGTCAGTGCGATCTTTGCGTACTCGGCGATGCCGCGCACGTCTTTCTCGCTGAGTGCCATAGGCGCTCCCTTCCGCATAACAGATAAACCGCTCTAGTATACAAGGCCACGCCGCTTGGAGCAGGCGCTTTACCTAAATGCAGCGAAAACGTAACGAGGACGGCGGTTGGCAGGCCGCGGGCTGGCGGTTCTGCAGCGAAACCGCACCGTCCATAGCGAAAACCGTCGCACCCACAACGAAAACCATCACAACATTCGACACTTTTCGCCAAAATCGCGATTTTCATCGAATGTTGTGATGGTTTGGAAGTCCCGACCACCACAAAGGTGCCTGTCCCCGTTGTGGTGGTTCTGAACAATGCCCTATGCCGAGGCCTTGGCCTTGCGGCGCTTGCGGACCGCGTGGATCACGATATCCAGCAGCAACAGCACAATGGCTACGACCACGATGAGCACGGCAAACTCGCGCTTGCCCCAGTGGCGGCCGGCCAGCGACTTTTGCTTGTCGACATCCTTCTTGTTGTACTTGGTGCGCACGCAATGCACCAGCAGGCGGTGGTCGTTCACGCCGTAGGGCGTGCAGGTGACGAGCGTCACCTTGTCGGCGCCGGGATCGATGGTCAGTGACTCCATCTCCTCGGGCAGCACCACCTCGGAGTCCACCATCTTGTAGGCGAGCGTCTTGTTCATGGTGTGCAGTAGCACCAGGTCGCCGGGCTTCAGCGAATGGATGTCGTCGAACATGCTCAGGTTGCGCATGCCCGAGTGCGCGGTGAGCACGCAATGCGTCGAGGTGCCACCCACCGGCAGGCTCGTGCCCTCCAGGTGGCCGACGCCCGCCATAAGGACTTCCTCGCTCGTGCCGTGGTAGATGGGCATGCTCACATCGATGGAGGGGATCTCGACCCAGCTCATCATGGGGTCGCGGTCAAAGATGAGCTGCTGAGCGTAGGGCTCGATCTGGTCGGCGGGAAGCTCGGTGGCCTCGCCCGCCAGCTGCTCGTTATAGGAGCGCGCCTGGAGCAGGATGCGCTCGCGCTCCTCGGCAGACAGCGCGTCCACGGTGCTGGACACCGTGCTGATCTGGTTGAACACGCCCGAGGCCTCGAGCCGGTCCAAGATCCACGGCCAGGTCATAAGGCCCACGCCAATAAGGATGATGACGATGGTGATGAGCCGATCGGCCCAGCGCGGCAGTCGCTTGCGACGGCGCTTGGGCTTTGGTTGAGGTTTGGGCTGAGGGCTTGAGTCACCGTTGGCCGCGGCGTTATTGCTCTTCATATGTTTGGCGCCCTGCACCATCGCCGGTCACTCCTCTACAACTCAAGTTGTCTAAACAAATAATAGCCGATTAGCAGGCTCCCCCGCCCGACAACACAGCTAGACCGCACCGTCCAGTCGAGGATAAGCCAGCATTTGAGTTTTCAAAATGTCCCGAATCGGCTGGGCGATTCGGGATACAATGTCTGTAGGAAACGACGCACCCCGCGTAAGTGATCGAAAGCGCGGGCGACCAGTTTCCGGTGTTGTTAAATGCCCGGGCCTCTAACCCCGGGCATTCTTATTTGCGCTTTCGGCGCAAATGCCGTCCACCGTCCGCACCGCGCGTGCGCCTACGGACCTTAAACCGAACTTCATACGAGTCAAGAAACGCGATGACGAACGAGCCCACCGCCGCGAGGGCGGCGAGCGCGTTAAGGAATTTCAGCATATGGTGACCTCCGATCGAGTCGTCGGCCGCCCGCGCACGGGATGCGTCGCAAGGATATTTTACTGCGAGTGTATGCACCCACGCCTGGTAAACGCGATTTTGACAAACATTTGTTCGATAGTTACAAACACGATTCCTCGTCCAGCAGAGCCTGGCCGCATTGTCCGGGTTTGCCCGACGTGTTTGCGTTTTCAAAATGTCCCGAATCGGCGAAGCGATTCGGGATACAATAGCTACAGGAAACGATGCACCCCGCGTAAGTACTTAGGAGCGCGGGCGACCAGTTTCCGACGTTGTTAAATGCCCGGGCCTCTAACCCCGGGCATTCTTATTTGCGCTTGCGGCGCAAATGCCTTCTACCGTCCGCACCGCGCGTGCGCCTACGGACCTTAAACCGAACCTCATACGAGTCAAGAAACGCGATGACGAACGAGCCCGCATCGGACGATGGAGGCTGGCTGCGTTATCCCAAAAAACGGGGCAGACTCCAGCGCGGAGTCTGCCCCGAAAAGAGAATGGCAAAGCAAGAACGTGGATGGACGAGAAAAGTGTCCGCAAGTCTCATGGCCATCACATCCCACCTGCCAAAGGGATGGGTGAGCGAGCGTTACTCCTGCTCGGACCCCTCGGCCTGCTTACGGCTGCGGATGAGGTGAGCCACGCCGATGCACAGCACCGCGCCACCAGCGATCCAAGTGAACGTCACGCCGTTAAGACCGGTCAGCGGGAGGCCGGAGCCCTTCTGGTCGACAATGGTGAAGCTGAGCTTACCGGTAGCTGCGGCGGCCGTGCCATCCTTCACAACGCCAGATGCTGCACTGATTACAGACTCCGTACTCGGAGTAACACTTTGACCAGCCTGATAGAGCTGATCGTTACTGTCACGTTTGATAGTAAAGGTGACACCGTCCTTGGCGGAGTTATTGTAACCAGGAGCAGGCTTAACCTCTTTGAGGATGTAGGTGCCCTCGTCGAGACCGACAACGTTGATCTTGCCTTCGTTCGTCGTCTTGAGCGTGGCTTCCTTGGCGTCGCTGTGCTTTACACCCCGGGCGTCGATGAATTGATTCTCAGCGTTGCCGTCAACAACCTCCTGCAAGGTGAACTCAACATCTTTGAGCGTCTTGAGGTTACCGTCTCCATCCTTGTCGCTACCGACCTTGGTAACATCGATACCATAGGTGTAGTCATAGGCAGGATGGTCAACCGTAGTGCCTTCACCTTCACCGTGCGGGTTGTTGGAGTAGGTAAGCTTAACCGTATTCGTCTGTGCGGTACCGAGCAAACTGCTGAATTCTGAATTGAGCGAACCGTCAGCATTGCAAACCTTGCTAGAGTCGAGCTTGGCCTGGTACTCAACGGTCACCTTAGAGTTGCCATCCAGCGAGATAGGAGTTTCACCCTCAGCCATGCAATTCTTGAGATTAAGGAAGTCGACAGTCAGCGTGTCGTTATCGTACTTGGCAGTGTAGCCGGTCTTAACCTCGGTATTGCCAATTTTGACCGTAACAACTGGCGTCTTGTCGTCAGCCCCAAGACGAGGCGTCATAGATTTGGGAAGAATATCCGTGAAGGTGTACCTGTAGGTGCTGTAAGTGTTGATGTTCCCCGCAACGGTGCCAACGAGCTGATAGTCGATAAACTGGTCCATTCGGGAGTCTGCAGCCATGTTGGGATTTTTGAACACATCGGTACCGAAGGTGCTGCCATCCTTGTCGTCCCTGACGGCCTTGGTCACAGTGGGGACCTGCTTCTTGGGAGTTAAGTTCTCAGCGGAACCGCCAACAACGGCGAAAATGGGCGAACTGAAGGTATCCGTGTTACCCTTTTCAGCATTAGCACTCTCGCCGACACTCTTAGTCACGAAGAGCCAGTAACCAGTAGCCAAGTTACTAAAAGAACCGGTGTTGTCAGCATTTAGCCAGCCGTTATTGCCTTCAGGAATGTTCGCCTTCTCAACAGCAGCAGCGATCTTGTCGAGCACGATTCCGGCCTTGACGTTTTTATTCACAACTTCGTTCTCGTGCTTTTTGATGAACTGAGCCCACGCCTGAGCAGATTCAGCATCTTCGCCAGTCGGCAAGCCATCAGGCTTGGGGTCATCGTTATTAAATGCCGTAGTCACTGCGCTCTTTACGGGATCACTTGCCCAATCGATATCGGAAAGCGTCTTCTCCGCAGTGGAGTCCCAGGTACCATCATCCTTCTGGTCTTGCGTGACCTTCGCCGAGAAAATTCTGATTCCCTTAAAGGTCGTATCCTTGTAGATATCCTCCGTAATCGTCACATTGCCGTTCGTGGCCACCGTCGGCGTACCATCAGCAAACGCCATGGTCACCGGGGCCATGACGCCGCCGAAGCTCAGCGCTGCTGTGAGGCCGGCGGTTACTGCCAGGCGTGCGATGTTCTTGCTCATGCTCATCTTCTTTTCCTCCGTTTTCCGTTCGATTCTCATTCAATCGGTCATCATCTGTCTGTGTCTTAGCATCTACTTCGCTACGTCTCGCCCCGCTCTCTGTGGGGCTGCCAGCTACTCTTTATGGCTGCCACCTCCCCGCTTGACCAGGAGCGCGACCACGATGAGCGCGGCTCCGGCGACCGCTGCGGCGGCCGCGGCGTACATTGCCATATCGCCAGTCGAGGGCATAAAGCCTCCGGTGGTAATGCTAGGGGGTGTGCCGGTGGGCGTGTTGATGAGCGACGCCTCCAGGCTGCCCGTCGACCCGTCCGCGCTGTCGGCGCGCAGGGGCGA
>CABUXM010000003.1 GCA_902495545.1 uncultured Collinsella sp.
ATTGTTAGATTAAAAGTAACAGACCGGATGAAGATACGTGCGACGGGGGCGAGGCGAATGGCTGAGCGGTATCGATATGCGGGTTCAACGGTATCACATTGGCCACATAGATTATTAACTTGCATTTCTACCCGCCCTTTTCGTAGAGTCGCCGATACGTGCTTAGCGCACCCTCGGCGCGTCCGGCAGGCTTTGCGAAATGGGATCCAGGAGACTTCGGCGCAGCATCATCTTGCGGAATGCTTCTAATGAGCCTCCCATCCTTCAAAAACAGAATCTCATCGCACAGCCTATCGACCGAATCCAAGATGTGGGATGACATGATGATGCACGTACCAGAATCGGCTAGCTTCCTGAGAATCTCGGAATGCAAGTCCACCCTGCTGGGGTCGAGCGCGTTCATGGGCTCATCTAATAGAAGGTACCGCGCGCCCGTCGCATACGCAATCGCCAGGGTAAGCTGCTGCTTCATGCCCTGGCTCAGAGTGCGGATCCTCATCTTCGCGAACTCGCCTATCTGCGTTTGTTCCACTATCTCTTCGATATCGCGAGCATGCGGCCACATATCGCAAACCATCTTGAGGTGATCTTCCGCACGCAATCCGGGATACAGCAGCGTCCCCTCACCAGGTGCATAGAAGACCATAGAACGGACCTCTCTCGCACCCGTACCCTGCACCTCATCCAGAACGATGCTCCCGTCCACGCGAGGACCCGGCAAACCTGCCATCGCACGCAGCAACGTCGTCTTTCCATGCCCGTTCGGAGCGACGAGACCGTAGACCGTACCCGGGGCAAACTCAGCGTTCACCGAATCTACGAGCACCTTCTTTCCATAAGAGATCGTCAGCGTTTGAAGGTCAATCATCGAGATCATCCCCTTTCGATCTTTGGAACACTCAGGCGCACCATCAACGGAGATACGGCGCCCAAGACCACCAGCAGAGCGCCCGATGCGCCGACGACCTCTCCAAAAGGCATCGCGTTCGTCCCTCGCCCAAGGAACCCAATCGTCCCCACCTGGGAAGCGGGATCAAACGAGGCGAATGGAGCCAGCAGCGCGACGCCCATGCCCACGCTTTCAACATGAGCGCTCAACGAACCCAACACCAAGAGAACCGCGCAAACCATTCCGGTGACAACGGGGTTGCGGCTAATCGCTGCTGTCAACGCAGCGACGACGGAAATCACGCCGTATGCCATGACCAGCAACGGAATACTGCACAACACCGCCTCCCCCACCATGGACGTTGTCGAAGCTCCCGCCCGAATGAGAGTGACGGGATACTCCGATCCACCCGCACCGTTCTTAATCACGGACACAACGACAGCGGGAACCATCGACACCAAAAGCAGCACCAAGCCAAGCAGGAGAGCCAGCGCAACAGCCGTCAGAAAACGCACATGCGCTGTTGCGGGGATCTGGAGAACCAGAAGGGAACGACACTGCAGGTGGGTGCACGCGAGCGATGTGACAACCACGGGCAACAGCAAAAATAAGGAGGGAAGCGCTGCCTGGAGATACGAAAGGAGGATTAATGGGGGCATCTTCGTACTTAACTCGTAAACCTTGGGGTCCGGCAAGCTCGCGATCGACTCAAGCAGAAGGGCGCGCGCCTCCGCACGAGAAGGAGTCTCCGGCTCGATTCCGATCGATTGCAGGAGAGTCGCATCTGCCGCGCCCAGCTCACCTCGAGCGCGCTCGTACGTCGCAAGGCTTCGAAACCCCTCCGCAGGCATAGGCGCGTACACGAAACCCGAAAGAGCATCCCGCATGTCTTCCAGGGCCGCTTTGCCCTCGACGTCCATATTCGCAGCGTTCTGCTCTAGATACCGATCTATTGAACGGAGCTCCCCATCCCTATACCGAACAGCGGAAACGTTATCAGCGTCAGGAAACATCTCGACCAGAGCCGGGGCCAGCATCGTCGTCGACATTGCAATCGCGCATACGGCGAGGGTAGGAGAACGCAGGAGCAGTTTCCCCATCGTTCTTACGTATGCAACGGCGGAGGCACAAGCGCTCGAACGAGTTGCCGTTCTCGATGCAGTGAAGGAACCTCTCTCAAGACAAATCGGGGATATCGGGCACGCGCAGCCGCTCTTTCCAGCAACGCAAAGCAGGCTAATTGCCAGCACCTCGATCCCGATTGCGCATACGAGGGCAATCGCGCCACGCTCGAAGCAAAGTCCAGGCAGATTCACTATCTGCGTTGTCGGGTACGGGCTATAGGCGCCGACGGTCAACTCAGTGTTCGCATACGTAAGGGGATTCAACAGGGCGAACTCACGTAAAGCGATGGATCTTCCGTAATACCCGGGAACCATCGTCACCCCCATCAGGGCACATACGAACACGATTCCAAGCGTAGGGTTATTGGCAATCTTCACGGCAAGGTGAACGACAAGCGAGATGAACGCTGCCACCAAGAATTGCAAGATGGCCGTCTGCGCGAACACCAGCCAAGCCGATTTGATAACCGGAGTCGCATATTGAATGTAGCCTATCGGATAGAACGGCGAGCCCGGGCCATTCTTCACAAGCGCGGCGATTATCCCTGGAAGATTGATGGCGAGGACGGCAAGCATTGCAAAAACACTCGCCCATACGCTCGATGCAACAAGTCTACCCAGCTCGCCCATCGGTGCCTGGATGATGAGCTTTTCACGTTTGTTAAGACGCGCGGCAAGGAACGAGACGGCAACGGCCGTTGCGACCCATAGCAAGTACTCCTTCGATCCGTCATAATAGGTGTACTCTCCATCCGATATCTGCAGAAACGGAAGTAGGGGAGAGAGCGGTGCCAAGATAAGACGTCCTGCGGCAAGAGGGTACAGAAGCGCGGGCATGCTTGATGAAGAGGTATAGACACCGTCCTCCCCCGCATTCACAAGCGCATCCGCATAGGATGCTGACAATTCCTGCTCAACACGGGTTATTCCCGACTCGAGGTATTCGACCCGTCCGTCGATGCCAGCCGCGCTCCTGAAGACGGGCAGAGCACAAAGAACCATCAACGCAACAACGACAACACAGAGCGACCTGGAGGAGAGAAGCGACCTAAAGATCGCCTTCGAGATTTTGAGCATATTCATCGCCAACCTTAACCTCATCCAGTCGGAACAGAGGGGCCGAACAAAATGCTCGGCCCTTCCTCGCATCTAGTAGGTGCTATAGACAAATTGCCATTTATCAGTTGTGCCAAGAACACCACAGGAGCACATTGCAGCGAGGCGGGATTCCCTATGATGCGCGGATCGGCGATAGCCATTTCGGTAGGAGATCGTCTTGTAAGAGATGTTGAACATCGAGATGCTGTGCCCGCTTACGCCGCGAGGACAGCTGTAGCTCCAGTAGGTATCGACGACGTCGTCCGTATACCCGAGGGGCTCAACGAGGGCACACTGGCTGCTCTCCTGGGAAGGAGGCATCGGGGTATCCGCAAAAGCGGGGGCTCCCGGCAGCAACAGACAAAGAGCGAGGCTGAGGAAAACCAAGAGCTTACACGACTTAACAGTACTGAACATAATCCTCTCCAATCTAGAGGGGTTTCGGTTGCAGCATGCTGTGATTACTTGCCAGCAAAGTCAATTTAACATAAACTGTTAAAAAGTAACCTGAGTTTTTTAAATTCTTCGGAGGTTATTATGAGTTCCGACAATCGCACTCCCCGGCTTCATTCCTTCCGCATCGCATGTGCGATAGCCTCTGCGACCCTTTGCGCCACCGCCATCGCACAAGTGGCGTTCTCCTTAAAGCCAGCAATCGAAGTGCTCGACAACCCTGTAATTGCAGACTCCCCCGCGTATCCAGCCCTTGCGATCTCGACATTGGTCCCTGCCGTCATCGGTATCGCTACGACCATCCTCAGCGCCGTTCTCGTGTGGACGATCAAGAGCGGAGACCCCTTCAAGAAAGGGTCTGCGACATGCTTGAAGGTGCTCGGCATTCTCTTCGTTGTTCAAGCTGCCACCAGCCTCTACGCCGGCTCACTCAAAACCTCCGTTTCGATGTTTGGCGGCGAGGGGGCCGTCGGCGCCCAAGAGATCGCTTCATCATTCGATTGGACCTCTCTGGTTCTCGGCATCGTCCTGTTCATGCTTTCCCAGCTCTTCTTGTACGCCCGAGAGCTGTACCTCGACTCCGACGAGATTGCGTAAGGAAACGCCATGCCCGTAATTGTTCGCCTCGACAAGATCATGGCCGAGCGAAAGATTTCCTCGAACGAACTTGCCGAAAGAATTGGAACCACGCCCGTGAACCTGTCCCGTATTAAAAAAGGGCATATTCGCGGCATTCGCTTCAACACACTCGAGCAGCTATGCCTCGCCCTTCGTTGCCAACCCGGAGACCTTCTCGAAGTCATGAGCGAAGAGGATGCCCGAAAGGAGTTCGGACTCGATTGGTCCGCCGAGGATTAGAGGGCGGTCGTACTCGCCCTGCACACGGGGATGCGAATCGGCGAGGTCTGCGGCCTTCGGTGGTGCGATGTGGATTTCGAGACGGGCCTGATCTCGATCAGACACTCGGTGGCGTACGCGAAGGGAATGGGTTCGTTCATCAAGGACACCAAGACCCATGACGCCAGGGGTATCCCCATCGACCCGGTCGGCCTACTCCCCTTCCTGAAGGAGACCCACGAGATCGACTGCGGAAAGCTGCGCTTGCGCGGCCTTACCGGGGCGGTCGAGATCGGGGACTGCTACATCCTGTCGGAGCCGGGCGCGACCTTCGCGACGACAAGCTATATCCGCAGGGCGTTCAAGACGTTCTCGGAGACCAACGGCCTCATGGGCACCAACGACGAGCTGATCACGTTCCACGGCCTTCGCCACACGTTCGCAACGCAGTGGATCCGCCAAGGCGGCGATATCAAGGCGCTCCAATCGATCCTCGGCCACAAGGACGCCATGGCGACGCTCAACGTCTACGCCGACATCGAGCCCATCTCCAAAATCCATAACATGCTGCGCGCCACGCCGTGCCTTTGGCGCGGGCACCTCGGGCCGAGGGTCGATCCGGGTCCCATGTTCCAACAGAGGATCCAGGAGTCCATCGAGACGCTCCAGGCGTTCGGCTACGGCATCACCGAGCCGGACGACCGAAATATCGCCATACGCGACGTGAAGACGAACAGTTGGCTCTAGCTCACCGAGTACGCGGCAGTGCTGGGCCCATCCCAACTGAGGTCACGGTGGTCCGATAGGGGCGCCGCCCGCGGCATGCGCCGCGGAGCGGTATCCCCTACCGAAGGGCGGGGATGCCCTCCGCTTCCAGTTCGGAATCAGCCGTCGGAGGCGTTCGGCTGACTGCGGGAACGGCCTGTCCGCTCAATGTGTTCGGCTGAGATCGGAAATCAACCCAACACGAGCCGGACACGCGCCAGACGGCTCTTCCCCGTACGGCCTTCCCCCTTACGCTCATGTTGCAGGCATGTAACGCCGCAGCGAGCGCGCCTTTTTTGCGCCAGACAGGTACAATGATGAACACTGTACCGTAGCGGAGCGCCCCGCGCGCGCCGCAATCACGCGAAAGGGTTTCCCATGGCCGAGATCTCGTCCTCCCGTATCGTCATCACCGTCCTTGGCAAGAACCGCCCCGGCATCGTCGCCGGCGTCACCCGTGTCCTAGGCGAGGCCAACGTCGACATCCGCGACATCACGCAGTCCATTATCGAGGACATCTTCACCATGACCATGCTGGCCGATACCGCCGAGTCCAAGCTCGACTTCGCCGAGCTGCAGAAGGCGCTGGCCGAGGCCGGCGAGCTTTCGGGCGTCAACGTGTCCATCCAGCGCGAGGACGTCTTCAACTTTATGTACCGCCTGTAGCGAGCAAGCCGCTCGGGGCAGCTTGACGTCATATCGTCCAAGCGCGCGGCCCCAAAGCGGACCGGAGAGGAGCGCGCATGGCCTACGACGCCAAGAAAATCTACTACCGCTTCGACGATCACCTGAGCCGCCTGGTTCTGGATTACGAGGCGAGCCGTCAGATTTCGCCTGAGAGCGAAAGCCTCTACCACGGCCTGCCGACCGACCCTTATGACGAAGGCCTGTTTGTTGAGCACAATGTCAAGCGCGGCCTGCGCAATGCCGACGGCTCGGGCGTGGTCGCGGGCCTCACTCGCATCTCGGATGTGCACGGCTACAACAAGGTCGACGGCAAAGTCGTGCCCGATCAGGGCAAGCTCACGCTTCGTGGCTACAGCATCGAGGATCTGGTCAACAACGCCCAGGCCGAGAATCGCTACGGCTACGAGGAAGTCGCCTATCTGCTTATCACGGGTTCGCTGCCCAACAAGGAAGAGCTCGACGGCTTTTGCGAGCGCCTGGGTGCCTTTAGGCACCTGAGCGACGAATACGTCCGCGAGTTCCCCATGACCACGGTGTCGTCGAGCATCATGAATGTGCTTCAGCGCGCCGTGCTGCTGCTCTACGCCTTCGACGCCGAGCCCGACGCCATTACACCCGAGCACGAAATCGACGTCGCCATCTCCATGCTCGCCCGTCTCCCCCGCATCGCCGCCTTCGCGCATATGGCCTCGGTCGCCAAGCGCCGCGGCTCCGAGGTTCATGTGCCGCACCCCACGCCCGGTCTCTCCACCGCTGAGACCATCCTGCAGGTGTTGCGCGGCGGCATGGCATTCACCCGCGACGAAGCCATGCTGCTCGATGTGATGCTTATGCTGCATGCCGAGCACGGCGGCGGCAACAACTCCACGTTCGCCTGCCGCGTGCTGTCCTCATCGGCCACCGACCCGTATTCCGCCTACGCCGCGGCTATCGGCTCGCTCAAGGGCCCGCGCCACGGCGGTGCCAATGCCAAGGTCGTGTCTATGCACGAGGACATCCGCGCGCATGTCTCCAACTGGGAGGACGAGGACGAGGTCGCGGCCTACCTGGGCAAGATCCTCGACAAGCAGGCCTTCGACGGCACGGGTCTCATCTACGGTATGGGCCACGCCGTCTACACGCTGAGCGACCCGCGCGCCGAGGTGTGCCGCCGTTACGCGCGCACGCTTGCCGCCAAGAAGGACTTGGGCGAAGAGTTCGCACTCATCGAGCGCATCGAGCGCCTGGCCCCGCAAGTGATGCGCGATCACGGCATGACCAAGCCCATCTGCGCCAACATCGACCTGTACACGGGCTTTATCTACAAGATGCTCGGCGTGCCCGAGACGCTCTTTACGCCGCTGTTCGCCGTCGCCCGCATGGCCGGCTGGTCTGCGCACCGCATGGAAGAGCTCTTCTGCGCGCACCGCATCATCCGTCCCGCGTATCGCCCGGTTATCGAGCCGCTGGAGTACAAGCCGCTCGCCGATCGTTAGGACGCAGACCGTTATAGAACCCGAGCGTGGCCAGGGCATCACCGCCCTCGGCCACGCTTTTTATGCCAGTAGAAAGGATTGCAGCGAATGATTGTGTTTTCCGATATGGATGGAACGCTGCTGACGAGTGATAAGCAGATGAGCGACGCCACCTGGGCAATGCTCGACGAACTCGCTCGACGTGGGATTGAGTTTGTGCCCTGCACGGGGCGTCCTCTGTCGGGTATCTTTGAGCCCATCCTCGCCCACCCCGCCGTACACTACGCGGTCTGCGCCAACGGTGCCAGCGTCTGGCAGCTCGACGACGTTGTGCCCACCGATGCCTCGCGTGCCACGCGCATTTTGAGCCGACCGCTCGACCGCGCCATCGCCCACCGCGTCCATCGCATTGCAGCCGGTCACGATGTGACCTTCGATATCTTCGCGGACGGGCAGTGCTTCCTCCCCCGCTCGCTCTACACGCGCCTGGACGAATTCTGCGGCGGCGACCCCCACATCGCGGCTTCGCTCAAGCGCACACGAACACCGATCGACATGGATATCGACAGCAAGATCGACGAGGTCGAGACACTCGAACGCATCGCCATGTACTGGCACAACCCGGCCGATCGCGACGCCATCGCGGCGGAGCTCGAAACGCTCGGAGGCATTGAGGTCACGCGTTCGTACGCCATGAATATCGAGGTCATGGGCGAGGGCGCCACCAAGGGAACGGCATTGGCTTGGCTATGCGGGCATCTGGGCGAGTCTCTCGCCGACGCCTGGGCGTTCGGCGACAACATCAACGACATCCCCATGCTGCAGGCAGCGGGCCATGGCATGGCCATGATCAACGCCGAGCCCGAGGATCGCGAGGCCGCCGACGCCATCACCGAGTTCGACAACGACCACGACGGTGTCGCCCGCACCATCATGGCCGCCCTCGCCTAGTCATTGGGTAGTCATTGGGGACGTTCTTAAATGACTAGTCGTTGGGGACACTCCTCGCGAGAAAGTTGCAAGGACTGTCCCCCACTGCCGGCAGAAAAGGAACGTCCCTAACTGCCGGATTCCTAACTGCCGGATTAGGCGAGGCTCTCCAGAACACGGCGGAGTTCCTGCTGGACAGCGTGGTCGCGGTTGCGCCCCACCACGCGATCGGCAACGGCCTTGAGCGCGGGACGTGCATTTTCCATCGCGCAGCCCGTGCCGACAAAGCGAATAATCTCGTAGTCGTTCATCGAGTCGCCAAACGCCATGACCTCGTCGCGTCCAATGCCGTAATGCTCCGCGAGCTGCGCGATACCCGAGGCCTTCGACACACCAGGCTGCATGGCATCGATCCACGCGTTGCCCGAAGGCGCAAAAGTAAAGAGCTGACCAAGTTCGCGCTGTAGCACGTACGCACTGTCCATAACCGCACTGTCGTCGCAAAAGATACTCGCTTTGATAATATTTACGCTGGGGTCGGGCAGCTCCCAAATACGCTCGGCATTGGGAAGGTCCTTATCGACCTCACGCACGAACTTGCACTCGTCATCGAGCAGGAAGGACTTGGTTCGGTCAAAGAGCGCAAGATGCAGATTGGGAAACGTCCTGACGGCTTGGGCGAGCCTTCGAATCGCCAGATGGGAATACACCTCACGGTCTACCATCTTACCGTCGGCGTAGACCTGGGCGCCGTTAGCGGCGACAAAGTCCATCTTGTCGCGAACGGGCGCAAAGAACTCGCACAGGCGATCGTAGCGACGACCTGACGATGCGGCGAAATGCACGCCATGCTCGTGTAGCGCCAGAATCAGTTCGTAGGTCTCGGGAGGCACCTGGCCGTTTTCGTCAAGCAGTGTGCCGTCCATATCGGATGCAATCAGTTTAAACATAGAAAAGCTCCCTTCGGGCTTGTTGGAATCGAACGCGTATCCGATTCCAACGTACCCAAAGGGAGCTCAAATAAGACTCCGCGGACGTAAACGTTACAAGGACCTGGCAAATAGCTCACACATGCCAGAGGTCCTACGGTCGCGGCGTTAGGCAGCCCGCCAAAGAGTGTCCCCGATGACTAGTCGTTTATAAGAACGTCCCCGATGACTAGTCGGCGTAGGTGAAGGTTGTGACGTCGAACATGCCCTCGGGACGGATGCGGAGCGTCGGGATGACCGGCAGGGGCAGGAAGATGATGCCCATGATGGGGTCGAGCGGCGGTTCAATACCCATGGCGCGCGCCTTGACCATAAAGTCGTCGTGCTGCGCGGCAACGTCCTCGGCCGTACCCTCGCTCATAAGGCCACCGAGCGCCAGCGGAATGCGCGCCACGACCTCGCCGTTGCGCACCAGCACGTGGCCGCCCTGGCCCACGGCCTCAACGGCAGCCATCATATCCGCCGCATTGTCGCCCACCACGCACACGTTGTGCGAGTCGTGGCCGATCGTGGAGGCAATGGCACCACCGGTGATGGTGAAACCGCGCACCCAGCCGCGACCGATATGCTTGCCGATCAGGCCCAGGCCAGCGGGGCCGTCGCCGTCAGCGCCCTCGGCCTGCAGCGACACGCCGCGGCCGTGGCGCTCGATCAGCATAATGCGGCGCAAGTCCTCGTCAGTCTCAGGACGAACCATACCCGTGATGGCCTTACCCGGCACCACGTCAATCACAGCCTCGCCCGGCTTAAAGGCATAGTCGAACACGTCGAGCGATAGCTTCGGAAGTTTAACGGAAGCACGCAGCTCATCGGCAAGGGCCGCAACCTCGGCCATCTCGGGTGCAATCTCGCCCACAAAGGTGCCGTCCTGCGCTACCAGGGCACCGGCGGCATATACGCGATGCGGAGCCGTGGCAAACGTCAGGTCGTTGAGTACCAGCAGGTCGGCACGCTTGCCCGGGGCGATGGCGCCACGCAGTTCGTGCGGGTCGCGGCAACCGTGGTCCAGGCCAAACGCCTCGGCCGTGGAGAGGGACGCCATGGAGATAGCGACCACGGGGTCGATACCGGCCTCAATCGCCACGCGGCAGGCATTGTCGATCATGCCGGTCGCAAGCGCATCGGAAGGGACGCGGTCGTCAGTCGCAAAGCAGCAGCGGCGGGCGCGCGCGGGATTCTCCAGCAGCATCGGGGACAAATTGGCCAGGTCGTGGCTGCACGTGCCCTCACGCAGCATCACATACATGCCGCGGGATAGCTTGTCGAGCGCCTCCTCGGGAATCGTCGACTCGTGGTCGGCGATAATGCCCGCTGCGGCATAGGCGTTGAGGTCCTTACCGGCAACGAGCGGCGCATGGCCGTCGACCTGCTTGGACGGCGTCTGGTTGGCAGCATCGATGCGAGCACAGGTCTCGGAGTCGGCCATAAAGACGCCCGGCAGGTTCATCATTTCGCCCAGACCAAAGACATCGCCTGGATGCTCGGCAAAAAACGCCTGCATATCGGCAGCCGAAATAACGGCACCGGCCTGCTCGTCGAGCAGCGCGGGCACGCACGAAGGCATCATGTACTTGATGGAGATGGGTGCGCGGCGGCCGTCCTCAATCATAAAGCGCAAGCCGTCGAGACCGGCGACATTGGCAATCTCGTGGCTGTCGGCAATGGCGGTGGTGGTACCGCGCGTCGCCGCCATGCGCGCATACTCGGCGGGGCGAATGTTCGAGGACTCGATATGCAGATGCCCGTCAATAAAACCGGGAGCGAGATAGCGCCCTTGGCAGTCGATAACCTCGGCAGCCTCGTAGGTACCGGCGGCATCGTCGCGACCGTCGTAGAGAACACCGACGATCACACCGTCCTTGACGGCAACGCTACCGGGCGCCACACGCTGGCCATACACGTCGACAATCTGCGCATTGGCAAACAGCGTGTCGACGGGCACGCGCCCCTCGGCAGCATCGATCACAGACCTCATGACCTCAACGGACATACATACTCCTTTAACCGTAGAAAAAAGCTGCGGAGCGGACGAGCCTTCACCGCAGCAAGCCAACAGCCATTGTATGCCCAAACGATGGGTCAACAATACGCCTCTCCGTTTAACGGCGCACGCCGCATGGCGCAATGGGGGCAGGTTTCTTTGCACCAATGACAAGGAGTGTCCCAAAGTGCCGGCACAAAAGGAACGTCCCAAAGTGCCAACCACGGTAGCGCCGATATTAAAACGCCGATGTTTTGGCAACGACAGCGAGCGGGCCGCATTTGAGACAAGGTGACGTGAAACGAAAGGGCGCTGACCTTCTGGTCGCGCCCTTGAAGTTGAACGTCAGATTGTCCAAATGCGGCCCGCGCAGCGTCGAGTCGTTACGCGGTTTGGTAAAACCGCGTAACTAAACCAACTTAAAGCCCTTGCGCTTGCCTACGGAGAGGGTGTCGCCCAGCTTGAGGGCGCTGGGATCGATGTTGTAGCTCTTGGGAGCCACGGCCTTGCCGTTGATCTTGACGCCGCCGCCGTCGATGTCGCGGCGGGCCTGACCGGCGCTGGCCGAAAGGCCCAGGTCCTTGAGCAGGCCGGCGAGGTAGATCTGGCCCTCGTCGTTGACGGTCAGCTCAACATGCTTCTCGGGGAAGTCGGCGAGCTGGCCCTCCTTGAACACGCGGTCGAACTCGGCCTGGGCCTCGTCGCCGGCACCGGCGCCGTGGTAGGTGTCGCACAGGTCGCGGCCCAGAGCGCGCTTGAGCTCATAGGGATCGGCAGAGCCGTCGGCCAGAGCAGCATCGATCTTGTCGACCTCGGCCGGGGTGAGCGAGCTCGCCAGGCGGTAGTACTTGCCGATCATCTCATCGGGGATGGACATGGTCTTGCCGAACATATCCTTGGGCGCGTCGGTCAGGCCGATGTAGTTGCCATAGGACTTGGACATCTTACGAACGCCATCGGTGCCCTCGAGCAGCGGCATGGTGAGCGCGATCTGGGGCTCCATACCCATCTTCTCCATGAGCTCGCGACCAGCGAGCAGGTTGAAGAGCTGGTCGGTGCCGCCCATCTCGACGTCGGCCTTGATCTGAACGGAGTCGAAGGCCTGCATCACGGGGTACAGGAACTCATGCAGGGCGATCGGCGTCTGAGACTGGTAGCGCTTGGTAAAGTCGTCGCGCTCAAGGATGCGGGCGACGGTGAACTTGGAGCACACCTGCAGCAGGCCGGCCAGGTCCATCGAAAGGATCCAGTCGCCGTTGTGCACGATGGTGGTCTTCTCGGGATCCAGGATCTTCATGGCCTGGCTCACGTAGGTCTCGGCGTTGGCCTCGATCTGCTCCTGCGAAAGCTGCGGACGGGTGGAGTTCTTGCCCGAGGGATCGCCGATCAGCGCGGTACCGTTGCCGATGATGAGGGTGACGTTGTGGCCCAGGTCCTGGAACTGACGCATCTTGCGCAGCGGCACGGCATGGCCCAGGTGCAGGTCGGGGCTGGTGGGATCGACGCCGAGCTTGATGTTGAGGGGCTCGCCCTTCTCAAGCTTCTTGCGAAGGTCGGCCTCGGGGACGATCTGCGCTGCGCCCGAGGTGATGATACGCATTTGCTCGTCGACAGACAGCATTGGGTATCCTCCTTTTGCTATAGCACCCTCGCCGAAAACGGCGGTGCTGGAAGTCCATAAACTCTCATATGATAACAAACTGACGCGACGCGGCACCTACGACAGGAAAATCCTCGTCCTGCCGCACGCGTCAACGGCGACCGGCAGACGCGTACCGTCACGTTCAACTAAATAGCGCGTTTGCTGACGGCGCGAGCAGTCACGACAATGGACCTGCCCCGTCGAATCGGTGGCGCAGACGCCCTCGGCGGTCAGCAGGCAGTGCTCGCACACCATGAGCTCGGTGCGATTGGCATCGACGGGACCCAGAACACCGGGTTCAGCAGCCAGTTCGGCAATACGTTCCGCATCATTGCCGAGCAACTCGGCCGGCAAGTACACCCGCCCCGCACCGAGTCCGCGCAGCCAGGCAAGCGTGGCCCGATTCGCGCAGAACACCGGCGCCGCCACGTCAAACGTCACGCCCAGCTCGCGAGCGATCACCACCTGTCCCAGGTTGCGGCAGACGACGCGCCCGGCACGCTGCATCAGTGAGCGGGTCCGGTCAACGTCACCCGTGCGGCACGCCTCGTCAAGCACCACAACGGCGTCGGACAAATCGAGTTCTCCGCGCGGGTCGGCATCCATCAGCTGCCAAGCAAAAACCATGCGAGCGGGAACCGCGCACTCCACCGACTCCGTCGACGCACCGCCATCCACCGCAACGTCCTCAAAGGGCAGCACCTCAACGGCACGTGCAACGGGCGCAATCGCATCTGCCTCGGCCCGCATGCGCTCCAACACCGTTGCCGTTTGCCCCAGCACGCCGGCGCTGCGAATCAGGTACACCTCGCAGCCCGCGTCCACCTTACGCTTGCAATGCACGACGACGCGCTTCCCCGCTGCGGCATCCACCGGGCAGGGCACCTGCGGCCAGCGCTTGGGCACATCGGGACGCGCGTCGACACCCGGATAGAACCGAATCTCGAGCGTGTCACCCGCCGCCACGGCGGCGTCGAGCTCAATGGCCACCTCTTCGTGGCCCACAGTGACCAAGCGCCCCACGCGCACGCCCTGGTTAATCGCACGCTCAAAGCTCATCAGCTCGGCACCCGAACGCCCTCGCAGGTACGCATCGGTGAACCCACGGTTAAACGACCTTCCCAGCTCGCGCTCAAGCCCTTCCACGGCACCGGGGTCCCACGCGCCGTCGCACAGCATATCGAGTGCCCGGCGCCACACCCGCACCACGTTGAATACATAGTCGGGGTTCTTCATGCGCCCCTCGATCTTGAGCGACGCCACGCCGGCATCTACAAGCTCGGGCAGATGCGCAATACCCAGATAATCGCGCGGACACAGCAGGCGATCTCCCTCGACGGCGACAACGCTCTGCCCCGCCTCGTCCACCAGGTCGTACGCCAGACGGCACGGCTGCGTGCAGTCGCCGCGCATCGCCGAGCGCCCACGCCGCAGGGCCGAGAACTCGCACGCCCCCGAATATCCGATGCAAATCGCACCGTGGCAGAATACCTCGATGGGCACGCCCGTGGCACATAGCGCCGCAATCTCGTCGACCGTCAACTCGCGTGCCGTCGTCACGCGCTCGACCCCCAGCTCATCGGCGGCAAGCCGCACGGCACCCTCACTATGAACGCCCGCCTGCGTGGACAGGTGAATCTCGACCCCGGGAATCGCCGTACGCAGTACACAAGCCAGCCCGGCATCGGCGACAATCAGAGCATCGGCGCCCAGCTCCAGTGCATGAGCCCCCAACGCCACCGCGTCGGACAACTCATCGTCAAACACGAACACGTTGAGCGTCACGTACACACGCACGCCATGGGCATGCGCCACGGCGCAGCCGCACGCAAACTCGTCATCCGTAAAGCCATGGGCGCTTACACGGGCGTTAAAGCCGCCCAACCCCGCATAGATGGCATCGGCACCCGCGGCGATGGCCGCAAGCATCTGGTCGAGTCCGCCCGCCGGCGCCAGCAGCTCGGGCAGCGCCGCACCGACAGCATCCAATCCAGTCTCGTGTTGTCCGCTCGGCCCCATCGCCCGAATCGCCATCGACAAACTCCTTACCAAGGTATGCATTCACTCTGAAAAATGCCGTCTTCCAGCATACACGAGGCCTCGCGCGCCCCGTTTGGTTTATCGTGTAATAACTTATGTCCATCCTGCCCCGACGGCACATCCACCGTCCGGCACGACATACCTGGAGGTCAATATATGGGTCCTCGCCAACGACAGGGACGCAGCCGTTCAAAGACGCATGCTCTGCCCATAATCCTGCTCTCGTTTTTGGGCTTTTTGCTTATCGCGGGCGTGGCATTTGGCATCGGCATGGTCGGCAACGTCAACCGCTGGCTGTCCGATCTGCCCGACTACACCGACGCCAACGCGTATCTGGTGAGCGAGCCCACCGAGATCGTCGACTGCAACGGCAACAAGATTGCAAGCTTCTACACGCAAAACCGCAAGTCCATCACCAAGGACGAAGTCTCCCCCTACGTGCTGCAGGGCACCGTTGACGTCGAGGACGAGCGCTTCTACGAGCACGGCGGTATCGACCTGTGGGGTATCGCGCGTGCTGCGGTGGCAACCCTCGGCGGCGGACACGAAGGCGCCTCGACTATCACCCAGCAGCTGGTGCGCAACACCATCCTGCAGGAGGAGCAGTTCGACTCGACCATCGAGCGTAAGGTGCGCGAGGCCTACATCGCCGTCAAGATGGAGGACATGTACTCCAAAGACGAGATCCTCATGATGTACCTCAACACCATCTACTACGGTCACGGCGCCTACGGTATTGAGGCCGCCGCCGAGACCTACCTGTCCAAGAGTGCCGCCGACCTCACCCTGAGCGAGGCCGCGCTGCTCATCGGCCTTCCCAACTCGCCCTCGCAGTACGACCCCACGGTCAATCCCGATCTGGCGCTGTCCCGTCGCAACAAGGTCCTCGACAACATGTTGCGCCTGGGCCACATCACGCAGGAGGAGCACGATGCCGCACAGGCCGAGCCCATCACCCTCAATGTGACCGAAATCTCGGGCAGCGGCGTCGACGTATACTCGCAGCCCTACTTTGTCTCCTACGTCAAGCAGCTGCTGGAGCAGGAGTTCTCGACCGACGTGCTCTTTAAGGGCGGCCTGACCGTCAAGACCACCATCGACCCCACGATGCAGCAGGTGGCAGAGAATGCCGTCCGAGAGCAGCTCGACACGCTCTCGCTCGACGGCCTGGACATGGGCATGGTCGTCGTCGACCCCAAGACCGGCTACATCAAGTGCATGGTGGGCGGCTACGACTACAACGCCGACGAGAACCACGTAAACCATGCCACGGCCAAGCGTCCCGTCGGCTCCACCTTTAAGGCCTTTACGCTGGCAACTGCCATCCAAAACGGCATGAACCCCAACGTCACCCTCAACTGCAACTCGCCGCTCAAGGCCAAGGGCACCACAACCGAGGTCCAAAACTACGCCAACCATAGCTATGGCAACATCACGCTTAAGCAGGCGACGGCATACTCCTCCAACACCGGCTACATCCAGGTGGCGGAAGCCGTCGGCAACAGCAAGATCATCTCGCTCGTCAAAAAGCTCGGCATCGATCCCGCCAAGGACAACATCGAGGACGTTCCCGTCATGACCCTCGGCACCGGCTCGATCTCGCCGCTCGAGATGGCCGCCGCCTACGCGACGTTTGCCAACGGCGGCTACTATCGCCAGCCGATCGCCATCACCGAGATTGACTCTCGTACCGGTTCGGTGCTGTACCAGCACACCGACAATCCCTCACAGGTGCTTACCGAGGGCGAGGCCGCCGCGGTCACCGATGTTCTGTCCGGCGTCATGCAGGGCGGCGGTACGGGTGCTGCCGGTGCCCTGAGCGTCAACCAGCCCTATGCCGGCAAAACGGGCACCACCGACAACACCACCAACCTGTGGTTCTGCGGCTATACCCCGCAGCTGGCGTGCGCCCTGTGGACCGGCTATTCCGCGGGCGAGATCCCCATCCAAAAATACGGCACAGACCTGCTGGGCGACAGCACCAACCTGCCTGTCTTTAAGCGGTTTATGAACACCGTTCTGACCGGTACCGAGCGCGAGGAGTTTGCGACCGGAACGGCGCCCACCTATAAGAACAACAGCGTCTGGAAGTTCTACGGCACCAACAACACCAAGAAGACGGAGAACGACGACAAGGACGAGAACGAGGACGAAGAGGAAACCACCACTACAACGACTACCACGACGACCACGACCACCGAGACCACGGGCGGCGACACCACCGGCGGCACCGGTACGACCGGTGGCTCGACGGGCGGCTCCACCGGTGGCTCGACGGGCGGCTCCACCGGTGGTTCGACCGGCGGCGATGGCGGCACGCCTACGCCCACGCCCACTCCCGACCCCTCGCCCACGCCTGACGATACGGTCGGCTAGAAATCATCCGGCCATAAGCAACAAGGCCCCCGAACAGCTTATTCAACTGCTCGGGGGCCTTTTAGTTTAAAGCGACCTGGCAGGCGGTCTTTATACCGGCAAACAAAAAGGGGGTACCGACCCTCGTCGATACCCCCTTACAGGCAACTATGTCAGCGCGCGCAGGGCCGAGCGCACGACCCGCACGCCTACTTGCGAGAATTGCTCAGCTTATTGATCAGCGCCTCAAGACGCTCGCCGTCCTCGGCCGTCTGGGCAATAACCAAAATCGTATCGTTGCCGGCAAGCGAGCCAAGCACATCGGGCAGCTCTGCCGCATCAACAGCGGCGGCGATGCCGGAAGCCGTGCCAGGCTGAGCCTTAATCATAACCAGATTATCGGTGCGCAGAACGCCCGTTACGAGCTCGGAAACCATACGCTGCAGGTGCAGGTCCTCTGCCAGAACATAGATGCCCTCAGGGAGCTTACGCAGCCCCATATCGGCAATATCGCGAGAGACAGTCGCCTGCGTGCAATCAAAGCCCATAGCGCGGAGCTCATCGACCAGCACGCGCTGCGTGCGGACGTCCTTATTGCGCACAATATCTCTAATGGCATCCTGGCGCCCATTGCGTTTTTTAGCCATACAAACCCTCTCTCCAAAAGATGGCGGAGACAATCAATCAGTGATTGAATAGTTTAACGCTATTTGAAGGCTTTTGTGTATAAGAACGCATTTCGAAACAATTCTATGCAAATTTGTTTCGAAATGAGCCGTTTAGGCGGTTTTTGCGCCCGTCCGGTTAAGAAAAGCTGCCAGATGCGTACACATCACGCAGCGCGCGGGCTTGGCGCTGGCGATCGGCCCAAACAACAGACCGAGTCCCCGATGGTTATCCTTGAGCGCGGCGACCATCTGACGGGTTCGAGGCGCCTCGAGCATATCACGCATGCGGGCGGAACGCTCGATTGACGACACTCCATGCGGGCTCAGACACAAATTCTCGATGCAGGCGACCAGTCCGGCGAAGTAGAACTTTTGGCTTGCCAGCTTGAGCCGACCACCGCTATCTGCTTCCGAGAGTGAGTCCGCAAGCTCGTCGAGCGCTCGAGTGTCATCGGATATCCTGGCATACATGGTGGGATCAAAGGCATCTGTAAGCTTAGGTGCCACCGCGTGGAAACAAGCGTCGCCGCAGCCGGACACGAATCGTGCCTGCGAGAGCGCATAAGCCATAAACTCAACCGTACGGTACGCCTTGCCGCGCGACAGGCATGCCTCAAACAGCGAGCGGCTGTACATCACGCCAGAGGTCTGAGCGACTAGGCCGCCTAAAATCAACTGGGGCAGCCCAGTCACCATAGAAGACTCGTCTTCTATGGCAATAGGGGCAGCATCCAAGACGCGCGAATGACGCTCGCGATGCGCATCGTATCGATCGAGCGACACCGAGGGGAGCACAATGTCTGCCGCAGTATCGCACGCGATATCGACCATCTTGGAAAGGGCCTGCGGAGCAAACCACTCATCGGCGTTCATGGCGATGATTTGAGAGCCGCGCGAGGCATCAAAACCGGCACGAAGACAAGCGCCGCGCTTCGCGTCCTCGACGTCAATCAAATCAATATGGATGTCCCTGTCGGCAGCAACTTGAAGCGAATGGCGCACACCGGGCGCAGCATCGCGGCAGACAACGACAATCTGCAAATCATAGAGGTCTTGGTTCTGGATACTCTCGAGCGCACGCATCGCATAGCTGGGCGAACCTTCTACTACAAGGATCACCGAAAGTCGCGGATGCGAGCCACGTCGAACCAAGTTATCCGTCCTCTCGACAGCAATGAATCAAACTGTCGTTCATGGTACACCCCGGCAATAAAAGCAATGAGACACCGGTTGCACTGCACGCCAAGAACAGATGTTGCACACGCGCAGCCCACAGATGACAGGTGCCGACGAACGGCGCGTCGAGCCCTCCCCTAGTCGAGCACGACAAGCTCGGCGGGATCGTAATCCACGCCCATAAACGTAAGGCCGCAGGCAGGAGCCGTGGGGCCTGCAGCGGTACGGTCGCAAGCATCGATGACCTCGCGCATCCACTCGGGTTCACGGCGATGCATGCCAATCTCGACAAGCGTGCCCACGATCGTGCGGACCATCGAATGCAGAAACGCATTGCCCTCGATGTTAAACGTCAGGATGTCCTCGCCAAACGCAACCTCATGGCCAAACTCGGCGCGCATTACGCAGCGGTGCGTAGGTTTGCCCACGGCAGAGGCAACCTTGCAAAAGCTTTTAAAGTCCTGCTCGCCCAAAAGCGCAGGGCAGGCGGCCGCCATCGCATCGACGTCGAGGGGATAGCGATGCCACCACACAGCACCGCGTGACAGCACGGGCCGCGCATCACGATCGGCAATGCGATAGGTGTAAGTGCGAGAGCGCGCGTCAAAGCGCGCAGAAAAGCCCTTACGAGCCTTGTAGACCTCGTTGATGGCGATATCTTTGGGCAGCAGGGCATCCATGGCCCGCAGCCACCTACGGCGCGTACACGCGAGCTCAGCGTCCGTTACGGGCACGCTGATGTACTGAGCCACGGCATGAACGCCGGCATCGGTACGCCCCGCGCACGTCAAATCGATCGGGCGGCGAAGCAGCGTCTCGATGGCTCGACGTAGCTCACCCGCAACCGTCGTCTGTCCCGGCTGCTCGGCAAATCCGCTATACGATGAACCATCATAGGCCACACGAAATACGAGCGTGGCGTCAAGCTCGGGGGTCGAATTGAAATCAGACGGCGCAGTCATGGGCGCTCCCAACAAACAAGTAACGGTATCGCGACAAAAAAAGAGGGGTACGCGAACGTACCCCTCGAATATAGCCTATGCAGACGGAATGTCTACTCAGCGGTCTCCTCAGCGGGAGCCTCCTCGACGGCCTCGACCTTCTTGGGAGCAGCGGCCTTCTTGGGGGCCGGAGCGGCCTTCTTGGCCTTAGGCGTGCAAGGCTCGGTGACGAGCTCCATGATAACGATGGGAGCGTTGTCGCCCTTGCGGTTGCCGAGCTTCATGATGCGGGTGTAACCGCCGTTGCGGTCCTGCCACATGCCCTGGGCAGCCTTGTCGAAGATCTCGGCAACGAGCTGCTTATCGCCGAGCTTGGCGATAGCCAGACGACGAGAGTGCAGGTCGCCCTTCTTGGCCCAAGTGATGATCGGGTCGACGACCGAACGCAGCGCCTTAGCGCGGGTCTCGGTGGTCTTGATGCGGTCGTTCTCGAAGAGGGCCTTAGCAAGGCTCTTCTTCATGGCCTTGGTGTGGCTCGCATCGGTGCCGAGCTTCAGGCCCTTCTTAACGTTGTGACGCATGGTCTAGTTTCTCCTCAAATATGCGAAGCATTAAGCCTTCAGGCTCAGGCCCATGGACTCAAGCTTGTCCTTCACTTCCTCGATCGACTTAACACCGAAGTTACGGATGTTGAGCAGATCGTTCTCCGAGAACTCAACGAGCTGACGGACCGAGTGAATGCTGGCGCGCTTAAGGCAGTTGTAGGAACGGACGGAAAGGTCCAGATCCTCGATCTGCTTGTCCAGCTCGGCGTTGTCGTTGGTGACCTCGGGAGCGAAGATCGAAGCCTCCTCCTCGACCTCGGGGGTCTCGGCAAGGTTCATAAAGGCGGCCATATGCTGGTTGATGATATTGGCAGCCTGGACCACGGCGTCGCGCGGGGCGATGGAGCCGTTGGTCTCGATCTCGAGGACAAGGCGGTCGTAGTCGGTGTGCTGACCGACACGGCAAGCCTCAACGAGCTTGGCGCAACGGGAAACCGGCGAGTACAGCGAGTCGACGTGGATCACACCGATGGGATCGTTGTCGCGCTTGTTTGCCTCGCCAGAAACATAGCCGCGGCCATAGCCGATGCGCATGCTCATGGTGAGATGGCCACCCTCGGTGAGCGTAGCAATGTGCTGCTCGGGGTTGACCAGCTCAAACTCGGACGGAATAAAGAAGTCCGCACCGGTGACCTCGCAGGGGCCGTCAACCGAGATGGTGGCGGTCGCCTCGTCGGTCGTGCCGAGAGCCCTGAAGACAAGACCCTTGACATTCAGGACGATGTCGGTGACATCCTCGACCATGTTAGGGATGGTCATGAACTCGTGCTGCGCACCATCGATCTGAATAGCCTCGACGGCGGCACCCTCGAGCGAGGACAGAAGAACGCGACGAAGGGAGTTACCCAGCGTATCGCCGTAGCCACGCTCGAGCGGCTCGACGGAGACACGAGCAGACGTCTCGTTGATCTCTTCGACCTGAACCTGAGGCCTAATGAATTCTGACATGTATTACCTCCAGCCTCAGCAGCCCGGATGGACTACTTAGAGTAGAGCTCGACGATGAGCTGCTCGTTGATATCACCGCTGATCTGCTCACGCGTCGGCAGAGCGAGCACGTTACCAGACAGCTTCTCGATATCGACCTCGAGCCAGCCAGGGACCTCAAAGCGCTCGGAGGAAATCAGGGCCTCCTTGATGGGGAGGAGGTCACGGAACTTCTCGCCGACAGCGACGACGTCGCCGGCCTTGACGCGGTAGGACGGGATGTCCACGCGCTTGCCGTTCACGGTAAAGTGACCGTGACGGACGGACTGACGAGCCTCTTTGCGGGTGCGGGCGAAGCCAAGACGGAAGACGACGTTGTCGAGGCGAGACTCAAGGATGATCATGAGGTTCTCACCGGTGACGCCGTTCATCTTACGGGCCTTGTTGAAGTAGCCGTGGAACTGCTTCTCCAGAACGCCATAGATGAACTTGACCTTCTGCTTCTCGCGCAGCTGCATGCCGTACTCAGATTCCTTGCGACGGCGCTTGGGCTGACGGATAGATTCCTTCTTGCTGCTGTAACCGAGCTCAGCGGGATCGATCCCGAGCTGACGGCAGCGCTTAAGAACAGGAGTCCTGTCGATTGCCATATTGATACGATCCTTTCAGTTACACGCGGCGACGCTTCTTGGGGCGGCAGCCGTTGTGCGGAATGGGGGTCTTGTCCTGGATGCTCGAGACCTCGAGGCCAGCAGCCTGGAGGGAGCGGATGGCGGTCTCACGACCGGAGCCGGGGCCCTTGACGAAGACGGAAACCTTCTTCATACCGTGCTCCATGGCCTGCTTGGCAGCAGCCTCGGCAGCCATCTGGGCAGCGAACGGCGTGGACTTACGGGAGCCTTTGAAGCCCACCTGGCCAGCCGACTTCCAGGAAATGACGTTGCCCTGGGGATCGGTGATCGAAACGATCGTGTTGTTGAACGTAGAACGAATGTGAGCCTGGCCCACGGAAATGTTCTTACGGTCCGCGCGCTTCAGACGGGCAGCGCGAACGTTCTTCTTAGCAGTAGCCATCTATCTAGCGCTCCTTATTTCTTCTTCTTAGCACCGATCTGACGCTTCGGGCCCTTGCGGGTACGAGCGTTAGTGTGGGTGCGCTGGCCGCGGACCGGGAGGCCCTTGCGGTGACGAAGGCCGCGGTTGCAGCCGATGTCCATAAGGCGCTTGACGTTCTGGTTGCGCTCACGGCGGAGGTCGCCCTCAACCATGATCTGGTTCTTATCGATATAATCGCGGATCGCGTTAACCTCATCCTCGGTGAGGTCCTTAACGCGCGTATCCACGTTAACGTTGCACTCGACGCAAATCTTCGTCGCAGTGGTGCGGCCGATGCCGTAAATGTAGGTCAGACCGATCTCAACGCGCTTCTCACGCGGGAGGTCGACACCATTAATACGGGCCAACGTAGTCTCCTCTCTTAACCCTGACGCTGCTTATGACGGGGGTTCTCGCAAATGACGAGGACCTTGCCATGGCGCCTAATGATTTTGCACTTATCGCACATCTTCTTGACCGAAGGACGTACCTTCATCGTTCTTCCTTTCGGTAGCGCTCAAACTACTTCCCTACTATCTACTCGCCCAGCCGCAGGCGTTTAAAACTATGGCTGGTCTTCACACACAATCCGACCGTAGGTTGAGCTAAGCCTGCAGTCGGAAATGGAGTGCGTGTATGCGTGCCGCTATTTGTAGCGATAGGTGATGCGGCCGCGGGTCAGGTCGTACGGGGAAAGCTCCACGACAACCCTGTCACCGGGGAGAATACGGATGTAATTCATTCGGATCTTGCCAGAAATGTTGCACAGAACCGAATGACCGTTCTCGAGCTCGACCTTAAACATGGCATTGGGCAGCGGTTCCTTTACCGTACCCTCGAGCTCAATTGCGTCTTCCTTCTTCACAAGCAATCATCTTTCTCTAGAAAACGACAGCGATTGAGTATTCTACAACACGTATGTACGCATCGTAATAACTTCGTAATGGCTCCACAACTAAGTGGAACTTGTTACATTTGAAATGCTAAGGCATGCATTTAACGAAAGCCCTACATTTCACCGCCCTGCAAGGAACACCAAGCACCTTGCGCATCCGTGGTGAGAATCACCGGACCGTCATTGGTGATGGCGACAGTGTTCTCGTAGTGCGCGGCGGGCAGGTGGTCGTTGGTCGTAACAATCCAACCGTCGGAGCCCGTGCTCACATGGTTGGAACCCATCGTAACCATCGGCTCGATGGCAATGACCATGCCGGCCTGGAGACGAACGCCCCTCCCCTTCTTTCCATAGTTAGGAACATTGGGGTCCTCGTGCATCACGCGGCCAATGCCATGGCCCACATAATCACGAAGCACGCCGTAACCGTGAGACTCGGCAAGGGACTGAACGGCATAACCGACGTCCCCGATATGGTTACCGGGAACAGCCTGCTCGATGGCAGCCTTAAGGCAATCACGCGTGACCTCGCACAAAGCCTTGGCTTCGGGCGTGGGGGTACCGACGAAAAACGTCCAAGCGTTATCGCCGACCCAACCGTCGACAACGGCTCCCGTATCGATGGAAATGATATCGCCATCTCGCAGGATCATGTCGGGATTGGGAATACCGTGGACCACGGCATCGTTGATTGATGCGCAAATGGTTCCGGGGAACCCGCCGTAACCCTTAAAGGCCGGGGTGCCGCCATGCATGCGGATAATCTGCTCCGCGAGCTGATCGAGCTCAAAGGTGGAAACGCCGGGACGCACCATGGCTCCAACGTGGCGGAGCGCCATCTTAGATAGCGCTCCTGCCTTCTTCATCTGCTCGATTTGCGTTGCAGACTTAATCTTGATCATAGACCGAGAGCCTCTTTGACATCCCCGTACACGGTCTCGCGAGCCTGGTCACCGTTGACCGACTTGAGCAGACCCTGGCCACGATAGTAGTCGACGAGCGGGCTCGTGGACTTCTCGTAGACGTCGAGACGGTTCTTGATGGTCTCGGGCTTGTCGTCGTCGCGCTGATACATCTCGCCGGCGCACTTGGGGCAGGTGGCATCGGCAGCAGTGCCGGTGTAACCGCAGGCGCGGCAGGTGCGACGCGAAGACAGACGATCGATGATGACCTCGGGGGCCACGTCGACCAGAAGGGCGCAGTCGATCTCGCGACCCATGGCGGAGAGCTCGGAATCGAGCGTCACGGCCTGGGCGGTGTTGCGCGGGAAGCCGTCGAGGATGAAGCCCTGCTGGGCGTCATCGGCGGCAAGGCGCTCCTTGACAAGGTCGATCACGAGCTGGTCGGGAACGAGCTCGCCAGCGTCCATGTACTTCTTAGCCTGAATACCAAGCTCGGTGCCACCCTTGACGGCAGCACGCAGCAGGTCGCCCGTGGAAATATGGGCGACGCCAAACTCGGCGACGAGCTCCTGTGCGACGGTGCCCTTACCGGCACCCGGAGCTCCGAGCAATACGAGGTTCATGAGCAATCCTCCTCTAGCCTATTTAAAGAATCCATCGTAATCATACATCTTGATCTGGCCTTCGAGCTTATCGACCGTGTCGAGCACGACGCCGACCATGATGAGGATGGACGTGCCGCCAAACGCCTGGATCAGATGGTTGCCCGTGAAGGAGAAGATGATCGAAGGCACGATGGCGATGAGCGCCAAAAAGACAGCGCTGGGAAGCGTAATCTTGTTGAGCGCGTTCTTGATGTAGGCCGCGGTAGCCCTACCCGGACGGACGCCCGGAATAAAGCCGCCCTGCTTCTTAAGGTTGTCGGCCGTGTCATCGGGGTTGAACACCATGGAGGTGTAGAAGTACGCGAAGAACACAATGAGGACAACGTTAAGCACCCAGTTGAGCCAACCGGTCGAAAGCGCAGAAGCGACTGCCTGAATCCAGCCGATGCCGGGGAAGAACACGGCAATCTGAGCCGGGAAGTACAGCAGCGCCGAAGCGAAGATGATCGGCACAACACCCGCGGTGTTGACCTTGATGGGCAGGTAGGTGGTCTGGCCACCCATCATGCGACGGCCCACGACGCGCTTAGCGTAGGAGACCGGGATGCGGCGCTGGCCGCGCTCAAGGAAAACAATCAGCGGGATAACCAGCAGGATGATGGCACAGATGATCACCATGGTGATGATGCCACCGGCATTGCCCTCGGTGCTGGAGAAGATAGCCTGCGGCAGACCGGCCATGATGTTCGCGAAGATGATCAGCGACATGCCATTGCCGATACCGCGCTGGGTGATGAGCTCACCAATCCACATGATCAGCATGGCGCCCGCGGTGAGCGTGCCGACGATCATGAGGTCGAAGATGATCTCGGGAGCGCCGGCGCCATTAAAGCTGATGCCGAAGCTCTTAAAGAGGAAGAGGTAACCCACGGAGTTGAGGATTGCCAGAGCCAGGGTGAGGTAACGCGAATACTGCGTAATCTTGGTCTGACCGACCTCGCCCTCGCGGGCAAGCTCATGCAGGGAAGGCACGACGGCCTGGAGCATCTGGAGGATGATCGAGCTGGTGATGTAAGGCATGATGCCCAGCGAAAACACCGACACATAGCTCAACGCGCCGCCAGAGAAAAGATTCAGGAGGGCCATAGCACCTGCGGCGACCGAATTGTTATCGGTCGAGAAAAGGCCCAGCATCCCCTGGAAGGGAATGCCGGGCACAGGAACGTGCGCACCAATGCGGTACACGACGAGCATAGCTATGGTAAAAAGAATCTTTTCGCGCAATTCTTTGATGCGGAAAGCATTCTTAAGACCATTTAGCACGGCAGCTCGACCTTTCCGCCGGCGGCCTCGATCTTGGCCTGCGCAGAAGCGCTGACCTTGTCGACCTTGACCGTGAACTTCTTGGTGAGCTCACCATTGCCGAGCACCTTGACGGGCTCGAACTCGCTCTTGGTGATGCGAGCGGCCTTAAGAGCGGCACCGTCAATCACAGCGCCGTCCTCGAACTTGCGCTCGAGACGCTCAACGTTAACAGCGGTGTACTCGATACGACGGGGGTTACGGAAGCCCGGAAGCTTGGGCAGGCGCATAGCCAGCGGAGTCTGGCCACCCTCGAAGCCGGCACCCTTGGTGCCGCCAGAGCGGGAACCCTGGCCCTTCTGACCGCGGCCAGAAGTGGTGCCGTGACCCGAAGAATTGCCACGGCCGACGCGCTTGCGGTTCTTGGTGGAACCGGGCGCGGGAGTAAGATCGTGAAGCTGCATTTGCTACTCCTCTACAATCTCGACAAGGTGCTTGACCTTGAAGATCATGCCGCGGACGGACTCGTTGTCAGCAATCTCGCGAACCTCGCGGATCCTGTGGAGACCGAGGGCACGGACAGTACGGACCTGGTCCTGCTTGCAACCGTTGGTGCTGCGGACCTGCTTGATCTTGATGGTGTCAGCCATGCTTAGTTCTCCTTACCGACGAACATCTCGGAGACCGTCAGGCCACGGCGAGCAGCGACGTCCTCAGGGCTGGAGAGCTCCTTGAGGCCCTCGACGGCAGCCTTGATGATGTTGAGGCCGTTGTCGGTACCGAGGGACTTGGACAGGACGTTCTTGATGCCAGCAAGCTCGAAGAGGGGACGCACAGCGCCGCCGGCGATAACGCCGGTACCCTCGACAGCGGGCTTGATGATGATGCGGCCGGCACCAAAGTGACCGAGAACCTCGTGCGGAATGGTGCCCTGATCGGTCACCGGCACGTGGAACATGTTCTTCTTGGCATCGAGAGACGCCTTGGAGATGGCCATGGGCACCTCAGCGGACTTGCCCATGCCAACGCCGACGTTGCCCTTGCCGTCGCCAACGACGACGAGAGCGACGAGGCTCATGCGACGACCACCCTTGACAGTCTTCGACACGCGGTTGATGTAAACGACGCGCTCCTCGAACTCGGAGGCCTCGCGCTGCTGCTTCTGATTACGAGCCATGTGCTACATACCTCCTAGAACTCGAGACCGGCGGCACGAGCACCGTCGGCGAGGGCCTTGACGCGGCCATGGTAGATACGGCCACCGCGATCGAAGGCGACCTTGGTGATGCCGGCCTCGATGGCGCGCTTGCCAACGAGCTGACCGACCTTCTCCGCAGCCTCCTTGTTCGAGGTGTGGGTGCCCTTGAACTCGGCCTCGAGGGTCGAGGCAGAGACGAGCGTCAGGCTGGAGCCCTTGCTGTCGTCGATGATCTGGGCATAGATGTTGGCGTTAGTACGGGTCACGCGAAGACGCGGACGCTCGGAGGTACCCGAGACCTTGCCGCGAACACGACGCTGACGACGCTTGAGGCCTTCCAGCTTCGCCTTATGCTTGTTCATACGTAAACTCCTAAAAAGGTTGATCTTGCCAGCACCTGACGGGGTGCTGGTCTTATGCGAGTGAGTCGGTTACGACTACTTGGCGGCCTTACCCAGCTTGCGGCGGATGTGCTCGCCAACGTAGTGGATACCCTTGCCCTTGTAAGGCTCGGGAGGACGATGGCCGCGGATCTCAGCGGCGATCTGACCGACCTGCTGCTTGTTGATACCCTTGACGTTCACGTGGGTGTTGTCGGGAACCTCGAAGGTGATGCCCTCGGGAGCCTCGACGATCACGGGGTGCGAGAAGCCCAGGGAGAACTCGAGGTTCTTGCCCTTCTGCTGCACGCGGTAACCGACGCCGGCGAGCTCGAGCTTCTTCTCGAAGCCCTCGGAAACGCCAACAACCATGTTGTGGATGAGGGCACGGGTGAGGCCGTGGCGGGCACGGGTCTCACGCTCGTCGTCGGGACGGGAAACGGTGAGGACGTTGTCCTCGACGTTGATAGCGAGCTTCTCAAAGACATCGAGCTCGAGCTGGCCCTTGGGGCCCTTGACGACAACGTTGTTGCCGTTGACTGCCACTTCGACTCCGGCGGGAATCTGGACAGGCTTATTACCGATACGAGACACGGTGATCTCCTTTCCTTCTACCTACCGAGCGAATTACCAGACGTAAGCGATGATCTCGCCGCCGACGTTGTGCTTGCGAGCATCGCGGTCGGTCATGACGCCATGGCTGGTGGAAATAATGGCGGTACCAAGGCCACCGCGGACGCGGGGCATGTCGGCAACGCCGGTGTACTTACGCAGGCCCGGCTTGGAAATGCGGCGGATGCCGTTGATGACCTTAGCCTTCTTGGGACCATACTTAAGCGTGATGTGCAGAGTCTTCTGGGGAACGGTGTCCTCGACATCGTAGCCCTCGATGTAGCCCTCCTCGTGCAGAACACGAGCGATCTCGACGAGCTTCTTGCTGCTCGGCATGGAGACCGTGGCCTTGTTCACAGAGTTAGCGTTACGGATGCGCGTAAGCATATCTGCGATCGGGTCTGTAAGGTTCATACAGATTCTCCTTCGTTCTTGATGAACACGTGCTCTTGGTTCTTCGCCGCCCTTAACGGCAAAGCCTTTTTAGCGCGTTTTCCCTGTTCCAAACTGATGCTTGAAACGCTGGTAGTGACTTACCAGCTGGCCTTCTTAACGCCGGGAAGCTCGCCCTTGAGTGCAAGCTCGCGGAAGCAGACACGGCACAGGCCGAACTTGCGGTACACAGAGTGCGGACGGCCGCAGCGCTGGCAGCGCGTGTACTCACGAGTAGAGAACTTCTGCTTGCGATTGCACTTGACGATCATCGATGTCTTAGCCACTTATATCCTCCTCACATAGAGTATTGTTCGCCCCAAGCGCCGCCCCCTTGTGGGAACGGCGCTTATAGGGCAGGTGAACCTATTTCTTGAACGGGAAACCGAAGGCGTCCAGAAGGGCCTTGGCCTCCTCATCGGTGTTGGCGGTGGTCACGAAAGTGATGTCCATACCACGCTGGTGATCGACGGAGTCGAAGTCGATCTCGGGGAAGATGAGCTGCTCGGTGACGCCCATGGAGAAGTTACCACGGCCGTCGAAGCTCTTGGCGGAGATGCCGCGGAAGTCACGGATACGGGGGATCGCGACGGAGGTCAGACGATCGAAGAACTCCCACATACGGTCGCCACGCAGGGTAACCTTGCAGCCGATCGGCATACCAGCGCGCAGGCGGAAGGTAGCGATGGACTTGCGGGCACGGGTAATCATCGGCTGCTGGCCGGTGATGGCGCGCAGGTCGCGCACGGCACCGTCGATGGCCTTGGAATCGGTAGCGGCCTCGCCGACACCCATGTTCACGACGATCTTCTCAAACTTGGGGATCATCATGACGTTCTCGTACTGGAACTTGTCCTGAAGCTGCTGCTTGACCTCGTTGTTGTACTTGGTCTTCAGACGCGGCACATACTTCTCTTCTGCCATTGTTCACTCCTTCTTGGGGTTTTAAGCACGGGGCGTGGCCACGATGGGTTGTCCTCGTGCCTCCTGGCTGCATCCGCGCCGCTCATGGCATTTCGCGGTTTGGACTCGACGCAGCAGGAGCCGACAAAACAATCGGTACTATACGCGCATCGGGAGCGTATTTCCAGAAAAACCTCGTCTGCCTGCACAACTCCACAACTCCCCCGCACAAATGGGTCCCAAAAAGCAGTTGCGGTGAAATAGGGACTGTTTGGCGGCCTAACAGGCTTAAACAATCCTTATTTCACCGCAACTGCTTGTTGGGGATGCGATTAGCGCTTGCGGGGGACGAGTTTGGTGCGGCGCAGGTGGATCATCTCGGCGGCGATGGAGATAGCGATCTCCTCGGGATCCTCTGCCTCGATGGCAACGCCGATCGGCAGGTGCAGCCCGTCGATCTGGTCCTGCGTAAAGCCCTCCTGTTCCAAGCGAGCCCGCACAAAGGCCGTCTTGCGGCGCGAGCCAAGGCAACCCAGATAGGCGGGCTTGGCGCGCATGGCCTGAATCACCACGTCGATATCGGACTTGTGGCCTGCTGTGGCCACGACCACCAAGTCGCGCGGACCGATGGGGCACTGCTCGCCCAGGTTCTTGTAGTCGACCAGACGACGGTCGTAGACACCGGGTACCCATTCGGGCGTCAGCGTGCCGGGGCGGTCGTCGCAAGCCACGACGGCAAAGCCCGCCGCCGTGAGCACGCACGCCGTCGCGGCGCCCACGTGTCCGCAGCCAAAGATGTAGGTCAGGCCCTCGGGGCAGAGCGTCTCGATGTGCGCCGGGGGAATCTCGGAGGCGGCGTTGGTGTAGGTGACCTTACTCCCCTCCTCCACCAGCGAAAGTTCGGGGCAGCCGGCAATGGTATGGCGCGATGTCTCGCCATGGTACTCGACCACATCGCCCTCGAGGGCCTGAATGACAAACGGTTCAAAGTCGATGACGAAGTCGCCAATGCGTCGATACGCCAAGACGTCGGCAACCGACTGGAACAACGGCACCTGCGATACATCCAGATGCAGATAGCACAGGCAGATGGCTCCGCCGCAGATCATGCCGGTATCGGAGTTCTCGCCGCCCATGGTGTAGCGGACCAGACGCGATTTACCCCCGGCCAGCAGCTCGCGCGCCTCGTCCAGCGCAAAGAGCTCAATCTTGCCGCCGCCGATAGTGCCCGCCTGGCTACCGTCGGCAAAGACGGCCATCCAGGCGCCCACGCCGCGCGGCGACGACCCCGCCGTGCCGGCCACGACCACGAGCTCGCACGTCTCGCCGGCACGCAGGGCGGCAAGCGCCGCATTCACAACATCGAGCTTTTCCATTGCCGCCTTCTATCCTCTAAAGACATCGGTGAGCATAGCGAGTGCCTCGAGCACGCCGCCGCCGACCGACGTCGCCTTGTCCGAAATATAGTTGATATAGCTGGCGTCGCCGCGCGGATCGACATCGGCGCATTTAAAGCCCTCGGTGACCTGGACGCCATTCGCCAAAAGCCCGCGCAGACAGCCATCGATCTGCGTGCACATGGGCGTATCGCCCGCGTAGCCAATCACGTCTCCGGCGCTCACGATGTCGCCGATCGCGCGGTCGGACCAAAACACGCCGGCGGCGGGACTGTGGATAACGCGCTCTCTGCCATAGCCAGCGATAATGCCCGGCACGCCCGTGTTGGGCTGGGGTGAGCCCTGGGTAATCACGCGGCCCAAAAAATGCCCGCGCATGGTTTCGACCACGGCGTCGCAGTCAACCGGCGCGGTAAAGCCCGGCCCCACGGCGATGACGGCAGGAGCCATGTCGCGCGTGGTACCCAGATTGCGCTTGGCCAGAATCGCGTCTACCACAGCCGCGGGCTTAAACTCGCCGGCCATCTGTGCCTGGGGGTCCACCACCACGGCGACATCCCCCGCCTCGGTAATCTCAAGCGCCTCGGCCGGCGTCCGTGCCAAGCGAGCGCGAACGCCTTCGACCTCGACCTCGCCCAAGCGAATGGCCTCGCAAAAACTGATTGTGCGACGGATGCACGTGGGGACCGCGATATCGGCCATGACAACCGACGCGCCGGCGCGCACCAAGCGAGCGGCGACGCCCGTGGCGATATCGCCGGCGCCGCGAACATAAACGAGCATTCCCGGGGCACCTCCCTGTGCTACGGTTTGAGCAGAGCAAAAGCGGTTCGACCGCTACTCTGATGATTATTTATTATCACAGTATTATACGGCGGTGAACAGATGGAAACGACGAGCGGAAACCTTGCCTCCGCGCTCAAGATCGAGCCGGGCATTACCGCAATTATCGGCAGCGGCGGCAAGTCGACCTTGCTGAAGGCGCTGGGTCTCGAGCTCATGCGCGCTGGCGGCAGGGTGCTTCTCTGTACCACCACGCACATGTTTCCCGTCGCCGGCGTGCCGTGGGACGGGTCGAGCCGTCGTCTGGACGCCGCACCCTGGAAACCGGGCGCTCTGCATGTTCCCGGCTGCACCTGCGAGGCATGCGCAGGCATGAGCCGCGGAAGTATCTGCCAGGCGGGTGTTTTGGACCCGGAGACAGGCAAGCTCTCCGCCCCCGCCGAGCCGCCCAACGAGCTGGCGCAGCGCTTTGACTACGTCCTGGCCGAGGCGGACGGCAGCAAGCGGCTCCCGCTCAAGGCGCACGCCCCGTGGGAGCCGGTAATTCCCTCTGGCACGGCCAACATCGTCTGGATCGTCGGCGCCTCGGGATTCGGCAAGCCCGTCGCCGAGGTTGTCCACCGCCCCGAGCTCTTCTGCGAGCGCTGCGGCTGCGAGCCCACCGATACCGCCACGCCCGAGCGCGTCGCCCAGGTGCTCAATGCCGAGATGCAGGCGCTGAAACTCAATACCGCACGCGTCATGCTCAACCAAGTCGACACGCTCAGCGACCCCACGATGGCCGACCGCTTCGAGGCAGCCCTCGGCCGCCCCGTCGTCGCCACCAGCCTCAAATAGCCGGCGCTGCCCCAGAAGACCTATAAGTTGCGGTGGAATAGTTCCTGAAACGGCCTATTTGGCGGCTAAACAGGAACTATTCCACCGCAACTGCGGAGGGGAATCCGGCGATCTTCCTGTTAGCGGGGCACGTAGCGGCCGGGTTGGGCTCCGGTGGGCTCGCCATCGCGTGCCGCCAGCACGCCGTTCACAAACACGGCCTTGGCGCGGCCATGTGCCTCAAAACCCTCGAGCGGCGTGTAGTCCACAGCCTGATGCTGCGTCGCCGCGCTAATGGTCCAGCGCGCCTTGGGATCCCACACGCACACGTCGGCATCGGCGCCCTCGGCAAGACAGCCCTTGCGCGGATACATGCCAAAGACGCGCGCCGGGTTCTCGCTCATCAAGCGGCACAGATCCTCGGGTCCCAGCTGGCCCTCAAAGCTCGTGGCAATCGCGACGGGACGATGCTCCACGCCGGGCCCGCCGTTGGGAATCGCGCGGAAATCATCGCGTCCGCGGTCCTTTTGCCCGTGCAGGTTAAAGCTGCAATGATCGGTCGCAATAGTATCGATCTCGCCGGCCACAAGCGCCTCGCGCAGCGCGGCACGGTCGCCGGCATGGCGCAGTGGCGGGCTCATCACATACTTGGCACCCGCAAAGCCGTCCTCGCCCTGCTCCAAGTAGCAAGTATCGTCGAGCATCAGATACTGAGGGCAGGTCTCGACATAGATGTTCTTCTGCCCGCGCGCTTTGGCAGCGCGAATGGCCTCGAGCCCCAGCTTGGTCGAAAGGTGCACCACATTGACTGGAGCGTCCCCGGCTAAGTGCGCCAGATACAGCAGACGACTCACGGCCTCACCCTCGCACACGTCCGGACGGCTGAGCGCATGCCCCTCGGGCCCATGAATCCCCTGCTCGTACACGCGCTTCTGCAGTTCATTCACCAGCGTACCGTTCTCGCAATGCACGCAGAGCATGCCGCCCACGCACTTGAGTTCCTCCAGCACCTCGAGCGTCTCGGCGTCGTCCAGGCGCAGGTGGTCATAGGCAAAGTAGGTCTTAAACGACGACACGCCCGCCTCGCGCATGGCCGAAAGATCGGCGCGGTTGCGTTCATTCCACTCGGCGAGTGCCATATGAAACGCGTAGTTGGCCGTGCAGGTTCCGTCGGCGCGGCGATGCCACTCGGCCAAGGCATCGGGCATGGTCACGCCGCGATCGGCCGTCGCGTAGTCCACGATGGTCGTCGTACCGCCGCAGGCAGCCGCACGCGTACCGGTCTCAAAGCTATCGGCCGTCCAATCCATGCCAGTCCAGCACTGCATGTGCGTGTGGCCGTCGATAAAGCCGGGGAACACCCAACAGTCGGTGGCGTCCTGGACGGTATCGCCCTCGCCCGGCTCGATTGCCGCGGCGATCCGCACAATCTTATCGCCCTCCATGGCAAGATCGGCGCGGCGAAGCCCCTGGGGCGTCACGAGCGCGCCGTTTTTGATGATGATCATAATTGCTCCTTATTGATTGATGCAGTTGGCCACGCGATCAAAATACGAGCAGGCGGCGATATGCTCCGTTATGCGTTGCTGTCCCTTGGCGGTATCGACGTCCCACAGCTCGTAGGCACGCGCCTCGACCAGCACCACGTCGGTACGGTCCTTGAGGATCGAACCGCCGCCGTCCTTGCCCTCAAGACACATAAGTGCATCGAACAGTTCCGCCGGAAAGAGCACCGGGCTCGAAGGCTCACCGTTGCACGCAAGACGCACCGGATGTTTGCGGCCACACTCGTCAAACGCACGAACCATAGCCTCAAAAGAACCCGAACTCACGAGCGGCTGGTCGCCCGGCAAAAAGAGGCAACCTTTCCAGTTGCGTTCGACTCCCCACGAAAGGCCCGCACGGACGCTTTCGCTGCGCAGCTCGCCATCGTGCAGCACGCACGGGCAATGCTTGTCCTCGCAAATCTGGGCGACCTCGGGCCAACGCGTCGAAACCACGACGTCAAAGCCCCGGGGAACCGAATCGATGGTCCGGGCAATCAGCGGCTCGCCATAGATATCGGCAAGCATCTTGTTAGAGCCAAACCGCTTGCCCTCGCCCGAAGCCATAATGACGCATCCAAGTTTCATGGTGATACCTCCCCTGAAACCATCGTACCCATAACTCGCGCCGCGGGCATCTACATCGAAAGCGCTTATCCCGCACGCCCGCGATGCAAAAAGGGGCACCCCGCCGGTTGGCAGAGCGCCCCCTTTACATGGCTTACCTCAACCCGGCTTTAGGCCTGGAGCCAACGGGCGGTGTTGCGCTCGTCGAGGGCCTTGAGGGTAGCGGCGGGATCGGCAACCTTCTGCAGGAACATCATGGCTGCGATGGCGTACGGCTTGTAGCTGGCCTCCTTGTACATGCCCACGCGGTGCATGTCGAAGACGTCGGCGTTAACCTCGCCGTGCTCGCAGGAGACACCGGAGATGTCGGCGGGCAGCGGGTGCATAAAGATGGTGTCCTGGCCGTTGGCAGTCTTCTTCATGAGCTCGGTCGTGGAGCACCAGTCCTGATGGGTGGCGTTCTGGGCGAGCAGCTCCTTCTCGAGCGCGGCGATGCCGGCGTCGTCGCCCTCGGCGTACAGGTTGGTGCGCTTCTCCATGGCGGCAAACGGAGCCCAGCTCTTGGGGATCACGATGTCGGCGCCCTCGAAGGCCTCGGCCATAGTGTTGACCTGCTTAAAGGTGGTGCCGGACTCGGCGGCATAACCCTTGGCGCGCTCGACGACCTCAGGCATGAGGTCGTAGCCCTCGGGGTGGGCCAGGGTGACGTCCATGCCAAAGCGGGGCAGCAGGCTGATCAGCGACTGCGGGCAGGACAGCGGCTTGCCGTAAGAGGGCGAATAGGCCCAGGTGACGGCAACCTTCTTGCCCTTGAGGTTCTCGAGGCCGCCAAACTCGTTGATGAGGTAGAGCATGTCGACAGAGGACTGCGTGGGGTGATCGGAGTCGGACTGCAGGGAGATGAGCGTGGGACGGTGATCCAGAACGCTGTCCTCGTAAGCCTGCTGGACAGACTCGGAGACCTCGGCCATGTAGGCGTCGCCCTTGCCGATGTACATGTCATCGCGGATGCCGATGACGTCGGCCATGAAGGAGATCATGGTAGCGGTCTCGCGGACGGTCTCGCCGTGAGCGATCTGGGACTTCTTCTCGTCCAGGTCCTGCAGCTCAAGGCCGAGCAGGTTGGCGGCCTTAGAGAAGGAGAAGCGCGTACGGGTGGAGTTGTCACGGAACAGGGAGACGGCCAGGCCCGAGTCGAAGATCTTGGACGAAACGTTGTTCTCGCGCAGCTCGCGCAGGGCGTCGGCGACGATGTAGAGCGCCTTGAGCTCATCGGTGGTCTTGTCCCAGGTGTGCAGGAAGTCGCTGCCGTACATACCCTTAAAATCGAGGCCGTTCAGCTGCTCGACGAGCTCGGTAAACTTGACGTCCATGTAAATGTCCTTTCTAAAGGTGAAACGATCGCAATGAGTAGACGTGCTCCGGCATGCGCGTGTGGCTAGAACATGCAGAGCACTATGACGAGGACCCGCCACCGTTGAGGAAGCATGGGAGATAACGACCGCGGGCCCCGAGTCAACAGGGGATGCCGGGGACACGAGCGGCCCCCGGCTCAACAAAATCGAGGAATGGGACTAATCGATCTTGTTGTTGGTCAGACCGGCGCGGAACACGGTGGCGTCGCCATCGGCCTGGCTCGGATCGTAGAGGTTCAGGGCAGCCACGTACATGGCGGCAGCGGTGACCAGGTCGTCCTTGTAGGTGACCTCGTTGGGAGCGTGAGCCTGAGACTCGGCACCCGGGCCAAAGCCCACGCAGGGGATGCCATAGCGGCCCTGGATGGAAACACAGTTCGTGGAGAAGGTCCACTTGTCGCACAGTGGACGACCAGTGCGCTTGTCCATGCTGGGCTCGCAGCCGATGCGCTCGTCACCGAACATGGCCTTGTGGGCGTCGACGAGGGCCTTGACGTGCGGAGCGGTCTCCTTGTTGATCCACGTGGGGAAGTAAGCCTCGGTCTCGTAGACCTCGCCGGTCCAGGACGGACGGTCGTACATGTACATGGAGACCTTCACGTCGTCGCCGTACTTCTTGCCGGCCGGCAGGTTGCGGATCTCGTCCAGGCAGGACTCCCAGGTCTCACCGGCGGTCATGCGACGGTCGATGGAGATGGCGCAGGAATCAGCCACGCCGCAACGGCTGGGGCTGGTGTAGAAGATCTGGCTGACGGTGCAGGTGCCGCGGCCCAGGAAGCGGGCGTCCTCGAAGTGCTCGGGGTTGTACTTGGGGTCGAGCATCTTGACGAGACCCTTGATGTCGGTCGACTCGTCGCAGCCGTTGTTGTTGAGGGCGCGGACATCGGCGATGATGTCGGCCATCTTGTAAATGGCGTTATCGCCGCGGTCGGGAGCGGAGCCGTGGCAGGAGGTGCCGTGAACGTCGACGCGAATCTCCATGCGGCCGCGGTGACCGCGGTAGATGCCGCCGTCGGTGGGCTCGGTGGAAATGACGAACTCGGGCTTAATGCCGTCCTTGTTGTAGATGTACTGCCAGCACATGCCGTCGCAGTCCTCTTCCTGGACGGTGCCGACGACCATGATCTTATAGCCCTCAGGGATGAGACCCATGTCCTTCATCATCTTGGCAGCGTAGGTAGCGGAAGCCATGCCGCCCTCCTGGTCAGAGCCGCCGCGGCCGTAGATGATCTCGTCGGTCTCGTAGCCCTCATAGGGATCGGCATCCCAGTTCTCGATGTTGCCGATGCCGACGGTGTCGATGTGGGAGTCGATGGCGATGATCTTGTCGCCCTCGCCCATAAAGCCCATGACGTTGCCCAGGCCGTCGACCTTGACCTCGTCATAGCCAAGGCTCTCCATCTCGGCCTTGATGCAGGCAACAACCTCACCCTCCTCGCAGGACTCAGAGGGGTGGGAGATCATGGCGCGCAGGAAGCGAGTCATATCAGCACGATGAGACTCAGCAGCAGCCTTGATAGCGTCGAAATCGAGTTCTTTAGCCATTGTTCATAACCTTTCAAACGAAGAAATCTACCTGTGAGGTGGCGGAGCGATACCTATTTACTCCGCCCTAACGATTAGCAAGTGGGATATTCGCCTTCCCAAACAATACGGCGATACTGGTCGGGATCCGTATCGCCCTCGGTGGAGAAGCAGAGCACAGAGCTCGTCTTGTCCAGGCCGATGAGTTCCTTGAGCTCGGCGTACTCGGGATCGAGCATGAGGGTCTCGACCAGGCCGGTGGTCACAGCACCGGACTCGCCGGAGATGACGCGCGGGTCGCCCTTCTCGGGAGCGCCCAGGGTGCGCATGCCGCGAGCGGTGACCCAGTCGGGGCAGGACACGAAGGCGGTGGTGTGGTTGCGCAGGATATCCCAGCCCAGAATGTTGGGCTCGCCGCAGCACAGACCGGCCATGATGGAGGGCATGTCACCGTCCACGATGCGCGGATCGCCGTCGCCGGCGGCAGCGCCCTTGTACAGACAGGCGGCAGGCGCGCACTCGACCACGACGAAGGTGGGCGGGTTATCGGGATACAGGTTGGTGAAGTAGCCCACCACGGCGCCAGCCAGCGAGCCCACGCCAGCCTGGACAAACACGTGCGTCGGGCGGTTGATGGCCATCTCACGCAGCTGCTCGGCAGCCTCGGAGGCCATGGTGCCGTAACCCTCCATGATCCAGGACGGGATCTTCTCGTAGCCCTCCCAGGCGGTGTCCTGAACGATGACGCCGCGCTCGCAGGCGTCGGCCTCGGCGGCGGCCATGCGCACGCACTCGTCGTAGTTGACCTCTTCGATGGTCACCGTGGCGCCCTCGGCGGCGATGTTATCGAAGCGGGGCTTGGTGGAACCCTTGGGCATGTGCACGACGGCCTTCTGGCCCAGCTTGTTGGCAGCCCATGCCACGCCGCGGCCATGGTTGCCGTCGGTGGCGGTAAAGAAGGTAGCCTGGCCAAAGTCCTTGGCAAGCTGATCGGAGGTCAGGTAATCGAAGGTGCAGTCGGCAACGTCCTTGCCGGTCTCGTCGGCAATGTAGTTGGCCATGGCAAACGATCCGCCCAGAACCTTAAAGGCGTTGAGGCCAAAGCGATAGCTCTCGTCCTTAACGCACAGGTTGGACAGACCCAAGCGCGCAGCCTGACCGTCCAGGCGGGCAAGCGGGGTGACGGTATATTGAGGGAACGACTGGTGGAAGGCGCGGGCCTTCTTCACGTGGTCGAGGCTCATGATTCCCAAGTGCTTGTCATCGCTCTTGGGCATCGTGTTGCCCGCCCACTGGATCTTATCGGCCATACGGTGAACTCCTTAAGTCCTCTCTTGCCGGCCCCCGCATACGCGTTTCAGCCCGATCCCATTCACACGACTGAACTTTTATGTGGATGCCAAACAAAAAGTTTGTTAGTAATGTTCTATCACTTCTATCACACTTTTTGATTGGTATATCTAACGAATTGTTTGTTGCCGTAATCGGTACTTTTTCGCCGCCGAACGGTCATGAATTGCCTTGTTGATGGATTTGTTTGCGGTCATGTGTGGTTTATGGCACAGTGAGCCCAAACTAATTTTTAGGAAGGTACCCATGACCCCCGCACAGATTGAGTTTTACAAGCGCCTCGCACACGGTCTGGCGCTCCAATTTGGCCCCAACTGCGAAGTCGTCGTCCACGATCTGGAAACCGAGGACGTGGACCACTCCATCGTAGTGATCGAAAACGGCCACGTCAGCGGGCGCAAACTGGGTGACGGCCCCAGCCATATCGTGTTTGAGTCCATGCACGAGGGCGCCACCGATGTACACGACCGCGAGCCGTACCTCACTAAAACCACCGACGGTAAGCTGCTCAAATCGTCGACGATCTTTATCCGCAACGATGAGGGCAAACCCGTCGGCATTTTGGGCATCAACTTTGACATTACGCTCATGAAGGCTTTTGAGCGTTCGCTCGACGCCTTTACCGGCACCGGCGGCACGGGCTATACCGAGCCCGAGCCCATTACCAAGAACATCGGCGACCTGCTCGAGGACCTGCTGCACGAGTGCGAGCAGTTTGTGGGCAAGCCCGCGGCACTCATGACCAAAGACGAGCGCATTCGTGCCATTGGCTACCTCGACCGTCGCGGCGCCTTCCTCATTTCCAAGTCGAGCGAGCGCGCCTGCGAGTTCTTTGGCATCTCCAAGTACAGCTTCTATAGCTACCTCAATGAGGCCAAGGCTGCTGCCGGCGACAAGTAGGCATTCGCCTGGATTGCCCCTCCCCTTTTGGGCGCGAGTTCTGGAAAGCGCGAATCCAAGACCGAGCCGCTTGGGAAGTTCCATATAATCGATGTCATTAGTATTTCGAAAGGATGGAACAGAATGGCGTTGAGCAAGGCATCATGCACCGGTCGCGGATTGATTCCGGCAATTGGTGGACATGTGCACCGCATGTTCGATGAGGGTGAAGACGACCTGTTTTCGCTGAGCCTTGACGACGTGATGGATGATCGCCCGTGGACCACCGACGAACTCATGGGCGGCGGGGCTCGCCCGTCAACCCCCAATCCCGCACTTGCGCCTAAGTCCGCACCTGCGCCGACTCCTGCGCAGTCGCCTGTTTCGACGCCCGCGCCTACGCCCGCACCCACTTCGGCGCCCACGACCGCTCCCCGCCCCGCAAGCGACCCGTCCGAGACCGCGGCATTTCTCGCTGCAGCGACGCAGGGCAAATCGGCCGACAGCACCGTTATGTACAGCGCCCAGCAGTTGCCTGTTCCTGCGGCACGCAAGCCTCCGATCGCAAGGCTCGACGAGCCCGTTGCCCATCAGGTTGCCTACGATTCCTGGGCCACAGCCGATCTGGATGAGACCTCTACCGGCATGCCGGCGCTCGACGTTCCAGTTAACCCGCTTTTTGCCACCAACACGAGCGCCGTGGACTATGAGGGCGGTGCAGCATATTCCGATTATTCCGATGACTATGCTGGCAATGGTCGCATCGAGACCGAGGGTTATGGCATCGCATCAAGCGATTATCTCAACGATCCGTACGCCGCCACGCCTGCGCCGGAATATGACCCGGAGGCCGCGTCCGCGCCGGCGTATACCAAAAGCACGGGCGAAGAGCGCTTCGCCGATTATTACGCCGAGGAAAAGGAGCTGCGTTTCTCGGAATTTCCGCAGGCAGTCAAGGTTGCCTTTATCGCCATTATCATTGCCCTGCTCGGCGTCATTGCGTTTGAGGGATTCCAGCTGTTCCGCGGCCCCACCCAAGCGGAGTCGGAGACCCAGCAAAAAGAGGACGAAAACCAGTACCTGGACATCAACACCCTCAAGGGCGACCCCAACGACGGGGATGATGAGTAGCGAGGGTTAAGGGAGGGCCGGAAGAGCCGGCGGCACGTTACGGCTCCAAAAGCCCTGCCATAAAGATGGGCAGATACAGCACGTCACCATCGCGGTGAAGATTGCATTCCGCAAGTACCAGGGCGCGATCGATTCCGTAGCCCTTCGTTGCCAGTGCGTTATCGAGCGCCGCGTGGGACTTAAAGCTCTTGCCCGATTTGACCTCGATGGCAAGCACTTCCCCATCGAACGTCTCTTCCACAAAATCGAGCTCACCGACCTTTTTGGATGTAAAGTAGCGCAATCTAAATCCATGAGCTTTGAGCTCTTGGGCAACGAAGCCCTCAAACGCCGCCCCCATGTTCATGCCAAAGGCGTCTTCCGCCTCCCCATCAAAAACGCCTTGGGCGACCCTTTTGGAATACGACGACATGAGCATTCCGGTGTCCAAGTAAAACAGCTTAAACAGATTTCGTTGCTCACCCAATAAAAGGGGTGCCACGGGCGCCGTTACGTTATACACGGGAAGCGCAACGCCTGCCTCCGATAACCAGAGAAAATGATCTGTCACCTGCGAAAAACGTTTGACACCGTTAATCGATGACAGTTTGAATCGCTTGTTTTTGGAGCCGGCCTCACTGGGAATCAAATCATAGATATCGCGAATAACCAAGCGTAGCTCGGGCGGAGCGTACTTTGCGATGTCATCGCGATACAGGGCGTGAAGATCGCGGTGGATGTTTCGAACCTCGTCGACATTGCGCGTCGCCAAGAAGGAATTGACCGCGTCGGGCATGCCTCCCACCACAACATACTGATGGAACAGATCGAGCAAGCGGTCATACAGGTAGCCAGGGAGCTCCCCCTCATCCTTTAGACAGCCCCTGAGCATGTCAAACACGCTGGCACCAACGCCATTTGCCCAGCAAAACTCCTCAAAGTCGAGCGGGTACATCTGGACCTGCTCGACATACCCCACCGGCAGGGAATCGATGCCCTCGAGCTCCACGCCAAGGAGCGATCCGGTAAGGATGTATCGAAAGTCGCCGCGCTGGACCAGGTATTTGATAAACGTCACCACGTTGGGGCATCGCTGCACCTCGTCGATAACCACGACGGTCTTGTTCGCAACCATCGGCTGCGTCGCAGCGATAGACATGCGCATAAGCAGGTCGTCCGCACTTTTCGCCGCCAAAAACGACTCGCGCACGGACGCGTCGGCGATAAGGTCGAACGTCACGACATTTTCGAATGATTCGCTTGCAAACGCGTTGACCAGATATGACTTTCCCACCTGCCGGGCGCCCTTGACCAAAAGAGCCTTGTTAGGCGACAAGGCAAGCCAAGATTCAAACTGTGCTTTCGCTTTTCTCTGTAGCATAAGCGCACCCCTTATTACATGCTGTTTTAGCACTAGGATACACTTTTCCGTAGTTGTTAGGTGCTTATTTCGACACTTTTTCGAGATATTTAAGTGTGTATTACGACACTTTTCCGTACTTTTACACGGCTGATTTCGACACTTTTTCTGATTTAAGCCTAGCAGCAGCCGGCGAAATCAAGCGCCGTCCGCGCGTCATTTCGCACTCGGCGCTTGATTTCTGTCCGCGTGCGCTGATAGACTCCATCGTGTCTGCAAGGAGCGGGCACGTTTTATCCAGAGTCGGGGTAGAGAGTTGGCTCCACGATCCCGACGCCAACCGGCCAAGAGGCACGGTGGCCCTGCCAACATCGATGAACGGAGTCCGTATGGACAATTTCTCCGTGCGCAGCGAGCGCAATTTCCACAACCTGGCAGCCAAGCCAAAACGAATGCATCTTCTGGACAAGCCGAACGGCTATGCCTCGGCCATGGTCAAGAGCAGTCTCCCCCACCAGATGCGCTTTACCGTGCAGGCGCTCGAGAAAGAGCTCTACACCGCCGGCGACCCGCACGTACTGCAGATCAAGCTGCTTGGAGACGACTCGCGCGAGCTGTCTAGCTGGAAGCTGTTTGCCGACGGCACGTGCGTCGCAAGCGGTTCGGGTGACTTTGCCCGCGAGTGCTTCTGCGATGGGGCCGAGGTGTTTTTGGACCTATGCCGAGATGCCGTCGAGGCTGCCGAGCTGCGCCATTGGAGTCAAAGGGAGTACGAGCTGCTGAGTGCTGCGCGTGGGGTTGCTATGGCGTAAGCGAGAGATCTCAGCAGTGTCACTAACGAGCAGAATCGATTTTTGCAATCAAGTCGTTCGCCCATGCCACGGCATCATCGACAGTCGGCAAAACGTTAAGTCCTTCCGCCTGGGAGAAATACAGTGAGTCCCAGCCCACTCCCCTCGAGATCATTGGAGGCCACTCCTGCTCCGCACGATACGCAAAGAGTCTGATACAGACCTCTCGAGTTTTTAGGTAATCAATTTCCCCGTTGGAAATTGCAATCTGGAGATCTATCAGATCATGGGCTCCCTCGGAACAATGGCACCCGAGAATCCGTTCCAGCCTATAGTGAGCGAATCTTCAAGCTTCGTCATGTAATCGTTCAGTGAGGATGCCCTGGCGGTATCGAGGTCGCGCGAGAACCGCGTGGCATCCTTCCCAAAGCGAATCTTCAGGGCATTTCCACCCTTTGCGGCTCCATCGGGTAGCATTTGCCCAACAACAACGGCCGCAATGAGCCTTTTAACGCGGCCCGGTTCTTCGTCCAAATCAGCGCAGAGTCGGTCTATCGCTATGTCAAGGTTACGTCTGCTGGTTGGCTTCTTGACTTCCTTCACGACAGCTCCTTCATCAGTCTCTCATGCTCATTGGAGGTAATAAGACCCTCGGCTTGAGCGTGCTTGGTTGCCTCGATGAGGCGTTCGGTCATAACGGACCCCTTACAAGCCTCAATCGCATCGGCAACGCATTGAGAAGGGATTCCTTCATAGAACGTCGTTTTCGCATTCTCTGGAGCGGGCACTGTTTTTACCCAAGCTGGCAGTTTGCGGCGAATACGCTTTGGTGTTGCCACGGTCACGGCACGAGGATCAACAAGTGCAAGTGCGTGCATAGACAGCACTGATTCGCCCCACAGGAAACCCTCGTCACCAACAAGAGCCACTGCCTCCGCAAAGACGTCACGGGGCGTCGGAACCCATTGGGTGAGCTTGTACACCCCATGTCCTCGGCGCATCAATTTCCCAGTGGCACACCATCGGCTCAGTTCTCCAGTGGTTACGCCAATCTCGCGTGCCTGCGCAGCAGTCACGATGCCGTAGCCATCTGCCGCCAGTTCGAATATTTCATCAAAGTGTTTCATGTCAAAAGACTAACACTTTTGTATGTTTTTTGACATAGACATGGTCTTAATCAAGCATTAGAGATCTATTTAAAATCGTATAGCATTGCAATCACCCTCTCTGAATTCGAAGTCCGCGCCTCCCACTCTGAAGCGAAATTCTGGGACGCAGTTTCCGGTTGAGGGCCGATCCGGAAACTGCGTCCCACTCCGGGACTGGATTCCGGGACGTAGTTTCCGCCGAGGGCTCCAAAGGGAAAACGCATCCCATTCTGAGCGCCAAATCCGGGACACAGCTTCCGCATGCGGAGGCGCTCCAAACAAAAGGCCCCGGCTCTCGATGGAGCTGGGGCCAAAGGCGCAGCGTATGTAGTTGATGCTCAGCGCGAACAGCCCATCAGCAATGACTGTCCGCGCCCTACCCTACCCGCGGTTGCGGACGCGGCTGTAGGGCGTATCCACCATGGGCAGATTTGGACGCAGCTTGCCGTCAAACGTGCGGTAGGCGTTCTGTACGGCGGGCGCCGTGGGGATCGTTGCGATCTCGCCGATGCCCTTGCCGCCGTACGCCACAGGCAGCAGCTCGTCCTTCTCCACGTAAATGGCGTGAATATCCGGAATCTCGGGCGCACGGAACAACCCGAGCGTACCGTACCTTGCCTGGGGTACGCAGTCCTTGAGCGGCCAGTCCTCGGTAAGCGCATAGCCCATACCCATGAGCACGCCGCCTTCAATCTGACCCTGGATGGAGATGGGGTTGACCACCTTGCCGGAATCGTGCGCGGCATAGACCTCGCTCACGCGGCCGTCATCATCCAAAATGACCACATGCGTGGCAAAGCCGTAGCAGATGTGGCTCTTGGGGTTGGGAACGTCAGCGCCCAGCTTGTCGGTCGGCTCCAGGTACACGTAGCCAAACTCGCATCCCTCGAGCGCCTTGATGGCGGCCGCGGGATCCTGAGGATGCATACCCTGGCCGGCGACGAGCTCCTGCGTGCGCAGCTGATAGGCGCGACCGTCGTCGTACTCAATCTTGACGCCGTCACCATGGGCGCTCACCGGGGCGGCAGGCGCAGGCTTGCCGGCCTCGATGCCGACCATGGCATCGCGCAGCAGGAAGGCGGCACCGCGCACGGCCTCGCCGGTCACGACCGTCTGACGCGAGCCAGACGTGGTGCCGGAGTCGGGAGCGTTCTCGGTGGAGCACTCGCCGTTGGCAATGCAGCGAAGCGGCAGACCGCATGCCTCGGCAACGTCCTGCAAAAAGACGGTGTTGCAGCCCTGGCCGATGTCGGACGTGGCGGCATAGACCACGGCCACGCCGTCCTCGATGCGAATCTTGCAGCGGCCGGCATCGGGCAGGCCCACGCCCACGCCGGCGTTCTTCATGGCGCAGGCAATGCCGGCGTGTCCGGGATGCGCATAGTAGGCATCCTTGACCTCGAGCAGCGTCTCCTTCAGCGCCGTGGAGCAATCGGCAATTTGGCCGTTGGGCAAAACCTCGCCCGGCTCGATAGCGTTTCGGTAACGAATCTCCCACGGATCCAGGCCGACCTTCTCTGCCAGCAGGTCGATCAGGCTCTCGAGCGCAAACTCGGACTGGCAAACGCCAAAGCCGCGGTACGCGCCGGCGGGCGGGTTGTTGGTGTAGTAGCCAAAGCCGCGAATGTCGGTGTTCTGGTACTTGTAGGGGCCGACGGCATGCGTGCAGGCACGCTCGAGCACCGGGCCGCACAGCGACGCGTAGGCGCCGGTGTCAAAGTTGATCTCGCAGTCCAGACCGGTAAAGTTGCCCTCGGCGTCGCAGCCCAGCGTAAAGGTGCCGTCCATGGCGTGGCGCTTGGGATGGAACGCGAGCGACTCGGCGCGCGTGAGTTTGCACTTCACGGGACGCTGGAACTTATATGCGGCGAGCGCGGCCAGGTGCTGGATGGACACGTCCTCCTTGCCGCCAAAGCCGCCGCCCACAAGCATGGTCTCGACGACCACGCGCTCGGGCTCGTTGTCCCAGCCAAACATGTGGGCACACTCTTTGCGCGTGTCGTAGGCACCCTGGTCGGTCGACTGCACCTTGACGCCGTTCTTGTACGGGAAGGCGACGGCGCACTCGGGCTCCAAGAAGGCATGCTCGGTAAAGGGCGTGGTAAAGCGCTGCGTCACGGTAAACGCGCTTTCTGCCAGCGCCTTGGCGGCGTCGCCGCGCGTCACGTGACGGCTCTGGCACACGTTGTCCTTGAGCTCCACCGTGTTGCCAAAGGCAAAGAAGCTGTCGTGCAGGCGCGGGGCGTCGGCAGCCTTGGCCTCGACAATGTTGCGCACGGGCTCCAGCGGCTCGTAGTCAATCTTTACGAGCTTCTTGGCCTTCTCGAGCGTCGCCTCGTCCTCGGCAACCACCAGCACGATGGCGTCACCCACGCAGCGGGTGATATCGCCCTGGGCGATCATGACGTCCCAGTCCTGGATAAGGTGGCCGACCTGGTTGACCGGCACGTCCTCGGCGCGCAGGATGCCCACCACACCGGGCAGGGCCTCGGCCTTGGAGGTGTCGATGGAGAGCACGCGGGCGCGCGGATACTTGGAGCGCACGGCGCTGGCATAGGTCAGGCCCGGCTGATCGAGCTCGTCGATGTCGTCGGGATACTTGCCCTCGCCGAGCACCTTCTTGCGCACGTCGATACGGAAGGCGCGCTTGCCCACGCCGTAGTCATCGCCGCGCTCCAGGTCCTCATCGATCTGCTTTTCGCCGCGGAGCACCGCAGCGGCCAGCGAGATGCCCTCGATAATCTTTTTGTAGCCGGTGCAGCGGCAGACGTTACCGCGAATGGCGTACTTAATCTGCTCCTCGGTGGGCTCGGGGTCCTCGGCGATGAGCGCTGCGCCCGCCATGACCATGCCGGGAATGCAAAAACCGCACTGCACGGCGCCCACGGCGCCAAAGGCGTACACAAAGGCCTCGCGCACGTCCTCGGGCAGGCCCTCGACGGTTACGATGTTGCGACCGGCAGCAAGAGCAGTGGTCAGCACGCACGCCTTGACGGCCGCACCGTCCACATGGATGGTGCAGGTACCGCAAGCACCTTCGGAGCAGCCGTCCTTGGCGGAATGGATATGCAGGTCGTCGCGCAGGTAGCGCAGCAGCGGTTTATTCTCCGTCGTCGTGCGCTCGACGCCGTTAACGGTAAAAGTGAATTCCTGTGCCATGGTGATTCCCTTCTACACGCCGGCGGCGATGCCGGTGCGGTCGTGGATGGCGCCATGCGGGCAGACGACGGCGCACATGCCGCACGACAGGCAGTCCACGCCGTCGATATGGGCGCAGTTGTCCTCGATGCGGATAGCGCCAGCAGGGCACTTTTTAGCGCACATGCCGCAACCGATGCAGCTCGTGTCGCAGATCTTGCGAGCGATGGCGCCCTTATCTGTGTTGTTGCAGCGCACCAGAATGTTCTGGTAGCCGGGAACGAAGGCAATCACGCGCTGCGGGCACGCCATACCGCACAGGCCACAGCCCGTGCACTTGGAGCGATCCACGCGGGCGATGCCATCGACCAGCGCAATGGCGCCGTGGGGGCAGGCCGTGACGCAGGCGCCACAGCCAATGCAGCCTTCGCTGCAGCGGGCGTCGCCGCCTGCGGAAGCGCAACCACTTCCGCAGGCAACGTAGGCCACGTTATGTTGAATGGATTTGGCCATAAGAGACTCGCCTATTTCTTAAGAAGGTACGAATAGTTGTCGCGCACGGCCCTGATGGTCAGGCGGACGGCCTCGGGAAGACCGGTGTTGACGGCATCGACCGAGACGGTGCGGACCGTGCCAGCGACGCGGACCTTAAAGTGGTCCTCGTCCACGGCCAGGAAGCCCTCGTTCTCGGAGTTCTCCATGTCCTGCTCGCTCCAGAACAGGGTGAGCTTGTCCTTGTAGGGACGACCCTCCTGGTAGGGGCAGAACACGGCGCAGTTACCGCACTCGTTGCACATGCCGTCGACATGGACGACCTGATGCTTGGCCAGGCCCGGCACCTTAATTGCCACGTTGGCGCGGTTGGGGCACACGTCGCAGCAGACCTCGCACACCGAGCCGCAGCCCAGGCAGCGGGTCTTGGTGCAGTTGCGCTTGTCGCGGCACAGCGACCCCTTGCGCTCGTAGCAGGTGTCCTCGCGGCCGGCCTGCTCGTTGCAGTCGGCGTACTTGTTAAAGTCCACGCCGGCGATGGCACGGGCGACCTCCGCGGCGTCGGCGATAGCCTCGACCACGGTGGCAGGACCGCGACGGCAGTCGCCCGCAGCCCAGACGCCCTCAACGCCGGTGGAGGTGGCGGCAAGACGGCCGCGACGGTCGTGCTCGACGCCCGCGGCATCGTAAAGGCTGGCATCGATGCCCTCGCCCACGGCGCAGATCACCGTGGTGGCGGAAAGCTCGACGGTCTCGCCCGTGGCGACGGGACTGCGACGGCCGCTTGCATCCGGCTCGCCGAGCTCCATAACGTCGCAGGTCAGCACGGAGCCGTTGAGCGCCTTGGGCGCCAGCAGCTCGCAGAACTCAACGCCGTCGGCAAGAGCAAGATCGAGCTCTTCCTCGTCGGCGGGCATCTGCTTCTTGGTGCGGCGATACACCAGGCGCACGTTCTTCACGCCGGCCAGGCGCTTGGCCACGCGGGCCGCGTCCATGGCGGTGTTGCCGGCGCCAATGACCACGACGTCCTCGCCCAGTTCGAGTTTCTCGCCCTTCTTGGCGGCCTCGAGGAACTCCAGCACATCGAGCTCGGCACCCTCGCCCAAGCCCGCAGAGCCGGGCATCCAGGCACCGGTGGCCACGACCACGTCAGTAAAGCCTTGAGCCTTGAGTTCGTCGATGGAATCAACGCGAGCGTTGAGCTGCACCTTGGCGCCAAAGGCCAGGCAGAGCTCGGCATCGTGGGAGATATCGTCGCTGGCGATACGGAACTCGGGGATCACGTGACGGACCACGCCGCCGAGAGAGTCGCGGGCCTCGAAGATGGTGACGGGCACGCCGGCACGCGTCAGGAAGAACGCCGTCGCCAGGCCGGCCGGGCCGCCGCCGATAACGGCAACGTTGCGCTCGCCGTCGTTTGCGATGGCCTGGGCGCGCAGCTTGGGCAGCACGGCGGTCATGGCCTCGCGGGCGGCCTTGAGCTTGCTGGCGCGAATCTGGGCGCCCTCGGGCTCGTAGAACGCACGCTCGCAGGCACGGCCGCAGGGATGCGGACAGATGGTGCCGGTAATGAACGGCAGGGCGTTGCGCTCGATGATAATGTTGAGCGCGTCCTCGTAGCGACCCTCGTCAACAGCCGCCAGGTAGGCGGGAATATCCTGCTGGATGGGGCAGCTCGTGCGGCACGGCGTGGTAAAGCAGTCGGAAAGCGGGCTCTTACCGGCGACCTTGCGATCGGGCAGCGGGCGCAGCGGCTTCTTATAGAGCGGGTTGGTAAGCGAATCGACCTGGATCGCGGTCACGGCGTCGAGAGAGACACCCTCAAACGGCTTGCCGTCCAGATCGGTAAACTCGCCGGCCATCTGGCTAAAGCGCTCGTAGCCACCAGGCTTGAGCACGTCGGTCGCCAGGGTGACGGGCCAAATGCCGGCATCGTACAGGGCGCGGATGTTGTAGACCGTAGCACCGCCGGAGTAGCTGATGCGCAGCTTGCCATCGAACTGCTCGGTAATGCGGCGGGCGGCCTCGATGGTCAGCGAGAACAGCGAACGGCCCGACATGTACATCTCGGTGGAGGGCAGCTCGTTCCTCGTCACATCGACGGGGAAGGTGTTGGTGAGCTTGACGCCAAACTCCAAACCGCGCTCGGCGCACAGGGCAATCAGGCGCTCGAACATGGGCACGGCATCGGCCCACTGCAGGTCCTCGCGGAAGTGCGTGTCATCGAAGACGATGTAGTCAAAGCCCAGCTCGTTGAGGCGCTGGCGGGCAAACTCATAGCCCAGCAGCGTGGGGTTGCACTTGATGTAGGTGTTGAGGCCCTTCTCGGTGATGAGGTAGGTCGCGATGCGCTCGATCTCGGCGGGCGGGCAGCCGTGCAGCGTGGACTCGGTAATGGAGTTGGAGACGCGCGCCGGGATGGACTCGACAAACGCAGCATCGACATGCTCAAACTTGTCCAGGTTAGCGAGCGCCCACGTGCGGCACTCGTTCCAAACCTCGGAGCCGCTGGCGTCCTTCATGCCCTCGATGTAGGCATCGACCTTGGGGCTCTTGATGCCTTCCAGGTCATAGCCCACGGACATGTTAAAGACAAAGCCGTCCGGGCTGCCCAGGCCGTACTCGCGAGCGATCAGGTGGCAGGCAAACCATGCCTTCACGTACTCGGCAAAGGCCTGCGGAACCTCGAGCTCGGTCGACCACTCGCAGTTGTAGCACTCGTCCTGCGCCACGATGCAGGGCTTGTTGACGCACTTGGAGAGCTCCTCGCCGTCCATAACCTGAACGGTCTTAAGCTCAAAGAAGCGGGAACCGGCCACATAGAGGCCACGATGTTCTGGGCAAGCTGCGTGTTGGGACCGGCGGCCGGGCCAAACGGAGTCTCGATGCGCTCGTCAAAAATGGGAAGCGCACCCTCCTGGTTGGTCGTGACCATCTTGCGCACGCCAAAGACGGCGCCCTGAGTCTTGTGCTCCTCGATGATCCAGTTCATCAGCTGCGAAAACGGGATCGGCCTCATGATGTCGCTCATAATGAGCTCCTCTCTGTAACGCTCGGCGAGACCGCGCGGCGGGCGCAAATACGGTGTAGCGCTAGCACAGCGCCGGCGACCCCGCGGAGGCCGCCTATACGCGCGTCGGATGCGGCGAAACATCCGACGCGCGTGAATCTACTTGTAATTAGTAGGCGCGATCGTTGAGCGTGCTCCAGAGCTTCTTGGACTCAGCCATGGTCCACGCGTTGATCTTGTCCTCATCAATACCGACAAACTCGCGATCCTTGTACAGGACGCGGCCGTTGATGATGGTGGTGCGGCAGTTTTTGCCCATCATGCCAAAGAGCATGTGGCCGTCGATATTCTCCTCGCTCAGCGGCGTAAAGGGCTTGTAGTCCATGACGATGACGTCGGCGGCAGCGCCGGCCTCGAGCACACCGAGCTTGCGATCGAAGTACTTGCTCGCCATCTTGGCGTTGTTCTCGAACAGCATGGTCATGGCCTCGCACCAGCCCACGTTGGGCATGGCGGCGTTGTGACGCTGAATGATCAGGAAGACCTTAAGGCTCTCGAGCATATCGTGGGTGTAGGCGTCGGTGCCCATGCACACGGGGATGCCGCGGCGGAAGAACTCGAGCACGGGGGCGCAGCCCACGGCGTTGCCCATATTGGATTCGGGGTTGTTGACGAGCCAGGTGCCGGACTCCTTGACGATATCCATCTCGGCAGGCGTCACGTGGATGCAGTGGCCCAGCATGGTGTCGGGACCCAGCAGGTTGTGCTGCAGCAGGCGCTCGACCGGGCTGATGCCACCGCGGTTGAGGCGGGAATCCCACACGTCGTTCATGCCCTCGCACACATGGATGTGGAAGCCGGTCAGGCCGTTGTTGGCCTCGGCCATCTTGTCCATGGTCTCGTCCGAAAGCGTAAAGGTGGCATGTCCGCCAAACATGGCGGCGATCATGTGGTTGTCGTTATCGCGACGCTCCTTGGCGGCCCACTGGGCAAATTCGGCGTTCTCGGCAATGGCCTGGTCGCATTTTTGCTGGCCGCGGCGATCAGAGACCTCGTAGCACAGGCACGAACGCATACCCAGCTCCTGAGCTGCGTCCTTAATGGTGAAGAGGCTTCCCGGGATCTCGCAGAAGCTCGCATGGTGATCGAAGATCGTGGTGACGCCATCGCGGATGGAGTCAAGAATCGTGGCGTAGGCGCTGGCCTTGGTGCCGTCGAGCGTCAGGTTGTCGTCAATCTTCCACCACTGCTGCTCAAGATTCTCCAGGAAGTTGGTGGGGTTGCAGCCCTTAATGGCAAGGCCGCGGGCCAGACCCGAGTAGATGTGGGTGTGGCAGTTGATGAGTCCGGGCATGATGAGGTTGCCCTGGGCGTCGACGTACTCGGCATCCGGGTACTTGGCCTTGAGCTCGCACTCGGGGCCCACTTCGACGATCGTATCTCCGTCAATGGCGACCGCACCGTTTGGAATGAACGGGGTCTGAGCGTTGCGGGTAAAGACGGAACCGTTAGCGACCAGAAGCATGGATGCTCCCTTCGACATCAGGGGCGGGGTTTGACACCTCTGACATGGCGGAGTGCGAAGCGCCGGCCTACACCGGAAACGGGCCCTCTCCCGTCAACGCTTCACCAAAGGGACAAACCCTTTGAAGTGCGGCTTGGCGCCGCATGACGTCGGCGGACGAGGCGATGCGTCCGCCGACGAATAGCACCGAATTGGTTACTTCTTGCTCTCGGGCAAGACCAGATCCACGGCAGCGTCCTTGGCAGCATCGATGTGCTGAGCCACGACCGGCGTCTGCGGAAGAATCAGGTTAAGGACAATGGCCATGATGGCGGTGGGGGTTACAGCATTGGAGCCGATGACGGTGGGCACCCAGGTGGGCATACCCTCACCGGCAAGGCAACCGCTTGCCATCCAGATACCCAGGCCAAAGACGACGGAGGTACCGACGATGGTGGTAGTGCGCTGCGTGAGGCCCTCGCGGGTGAACATGCGCACGCCGTTCATGGTGATGGTGCCAAAGACGCCGACGGTCGCGCCGCCGATGACGGGCTGCGGGATAGCGGAAAGGACGGCAGAGAGCTGCGGGAACAGACCGGCGATGGCAAAGACGGCCGCGATGATCACAAAGACCCACTTGTTGACGACCTTGTTGGAGCAGATGATGCCCACGTTCTGGCCAAGGGCGCTGGTGGGAAGACCGCCCAGCAGGCCGCCGACCATAGAGGTGAGGCCCTGGGACACGATAGCGCCGGAGAGCTCGCGCTCGGTGGGCATACGGTCGATGGAGCCCAGGCAGGCGGCGGAGACGTCACCGATAACCTGAATAGCAACCATGGGGAACACGACGGCGAGGGTAATGCAGACCTCGGGATCAAACTCGAGCGCGTAGGGCATGAGCTTGGGAAGGGCGAAGACCTGAGCGGTGGCGACGCTGGAGAAGTCGATCATGCCAAAGGGGATGGAGACGATCATGCCGACGATCATGCCAAAGAACACGGATCCCAGCTTGAGCGTGCCCTTGCCAAAGTTGGCGAGCGCAAAGACCACGGCGAAGGTGATAAGAGCGACACACCAGGCCTGCGGGGTGCCCCACAGCGGCGTACCCATACCGCCGGCCATATACTTGACGGCCGTGGGATACAGCGAAACGCCGATGGAGAAGATGACCGTACCGGTCACGACGGGCGGGAACAGCCACTTGATCTTGCTGTAGGCCAGACCAAAGAGGACTGCGACGGCGCCGCCGACGATCTCGCCGCCCAGCAGCGCACCAAAGCTAAAGCCCGAGGCACCCATGGCCTGCAGGGCCGGCAGGAACGCGAACGAAACGCCCATGACGATGGGCAGGCCGCCGCCGATGCGACGGAAGGGAGCGAAGGCCTGAAGGGCCGTATCGATCGCCGAAAGAATGAGCGCGACCTGGATGATGTCGGTGCTCTGCTGGCTATTAAAGCCGTAGACGCCGGCCATGATGACCGCCGGGGTAATGATGCCGGCAAACGATGCCAGTACGTGCTGAAGGGCACACGGGATCATTTCCTTAACGGGAGGCATGCCTTCGCGAGTGAACAGGGCTTCAGTGCCGTTCGTAACCGTCTCCTGGGTCATTTGACCACCAATCCTCGAAGTAGTTGTTTTCGCATCTAACGCTCTATTGTGACGCAGCGCGGGGTTGAGGTTGTGCCTTCATTGCATATCGTATTAAAGATGATTCTCATTCTCAATAATAATTTTTTGTTATCAGACTATTCTTCAGCTGAAATAACGCATTTCCGCAGGTCAGGAAAGTGTCTGGTCAAAATAACATCTAACTTTTCTTTTGGTCAACCGTTTACCGCCAAATATCTACCGCTCATCTGTATTACGCAATGTACCTGCGGATATACGAGATGATGGGCAGCGTGTTACCATGAGAAAAAATTGTTATGAACATTTCCGATTTCACCCAAAGGAGTTGCCCGTGAACGAGACCGTACGCCGCTTTTTGCCGATGGTCGATTTTCTGGAGCAGATACTCGGCAAAAACAGCGAAATCGTGCTGCACGATTTCTCGGATCCCGACCACGCCATCGTCGATATTCGCAACGGCATCGTAAGCGGCCGCAAGGTCGGCGGTCCCGCCACCGATCTGGCACTCAAGATCATGCACGACGCCAAGTATCGCGACCTGCCGTTTATTACGGGCTACGAGGGGCGCGGTGCCGGCGGCAAGACGTTGGAGTCAGCGACGTACTTTATCCGCGAGAATGATGAGATCGTCGGTATGCTCTGCGTCAACACCGACCTCTCGACCGTGCGCTCCATCAACGCCATGGCGCAGCAGCTCATGGCGTGCTTCGACGCAGCGCCGACGCGCACGGAGCCCGCCCCTATCGAGGTCGAAAGCCTTTCGGAGTCCACACAGGAGCTCATCGACCGCAGCATTGCCGAGTTGCTGAGCGCGCGCGGGCTGGACGTAGCGTCACTTGGTCAGAGCGACCGCGTGGACGTCATTCGCCACCTCAACGGCAACGGGGTGTTCATGCTCAAGGGCGCCGTGGCCTGCGCCGCCACCGCGCTGGGCATCTCGGAGCCCAGCGTCTACCGCTACCTGCAAAAAGTTCGCAAGGAGGGCTAACGAGCAAAATGGAGCGCGGCTCCACAAGCGACCCGTCACTTGACAAAAGACCCTGCAGCTCGCACGCGCTGCAGGGTCTTTTTGCATGTCATGTTTAGTTGTTGCCAACGCCTTAGAGAGCGGCGACGACCTCAATCTCAACCAGACCGCCAGCCGGAAGGGCGGCAACCTGGAAAGCGCTGCGCGCGGGGAACGGAGCCTCGAACTTGGAGGCATAGATCTCGTTCACGGCAGCGAAGTCGGCAATGTCGGCCAGGTAGACCGTGGTCTTGACGACATCGGCAAAGGTGGCGCCGGCAGCGGTCAGCAGGGCCTCGACGTTGGCGAGGGACTGCTTGGCCTGGGCCTCGACGCCCTCGGGCAGCTTGCCGGTTGCGGGGTCGATGCCCAGCTGGCCGGACAGGAACACCATGTTGCCGGTCTGGATACCGGGGGAATACGGGCCGATGGCTGCGGGTGCGTTATCGGAAGACACGACGGTCTTGCTCATGTTTATCTCCTTACGATCAATTGAGAGAGCGTGAGCGCGGTGTTCACACCGGGAGGCACAGTTCGGTCTGAACACCGCGCTTGATTGGGATAGTACTCAAGGTTTCTGTTTGATGCAAGAATATTATCAGCTTGCGAGAATATTTTATCGCCCAACGGTTTCCCCGAACCGCTGAACGGTTCTCATGTGGAGCAGCCAGTCCAAGCTGCTGAAGACTTTGTCCTGCTTAGGCTGCGGGCATCGTCCATCGCAGCGACGCCACTATACTTTTGAATATCTGAGCATTTTGAAAGGCAGGATATGACCGCAACCGCCAGCCGAACCACTAACCGCAGGCCCGAGCTTTTGGCCCCCGCCGGAGGCCCGGAGCCCTTTGCCGCCGCGCTCGCCGCCGGGGCAGACGCCATCTACTGCGGCATGGGCAGCTTCAACGCCCGCCGCAAGGCAACCAACTTTACCGACGAGGCCTTTGAGCAAGCCTGCCGCGCCGCGCATCTAGCCGGGTCGCGCGTCTACGTCACGGTCAACATCGTCATCAAGCAGTCCGAGATGGGCGATGCACTGCAGCTCATTCATCGCTGCTCCACGCTGGGCGCCGATGCCTTCATTATCCAGGACTGGGGTCTGTTCTTTGAGGTCAAGCGCACCATGCCCGGCATCGAGACACATATCTCGACCCAGGCGAACATCCACGACGACCGCGGAACCCTTTGGTGCCGTGAGCAGGGCGCCGACCGCGTGACTCTCTCGCGCGAGCTCTCCATCGACGAAATCGCCGCCATTCACGACGCCGCGCCCGATGTGGACCTTGAGGTCTTCAGCCATGGCGCCATCTGCTTTTGCTACTCGGGCCTATGCCTGCTCTCGAGTTTTGCCATGGCGGGCCGCTCGGCCAACCGCGGCATGTGCGCTCAGCCCTGTCGCCTGCCTTACGAGCTGATCAACGAGAACGGCCGCTCGCTCTCCCCCGCCGGTCGCGGGCGCGCGCTGTGCCCGCGCGACACCAACACGTCGCAGCTTGTTCGCCGTCTGTATGACGCCGGCGCCGCATCGCTCAAGCTCGAGGGCCGCATGAAGGCCCCCGATTACGTGTATTCCATCGTCGACGTGTACCGTCATCAGATTGATGACATGCTTGCCGATGTTTCGACCTCTAAGGATGAGGATGCCGCCCGCCAGCGCCAGCTCAAGCGCTGCTTTAATCGCGACTTTACGCACGCCTACCAGGATGGCACCTCGGGCGACGAGATGATGAGCTACGAGCGCTCCAACAACCGCGGCCAGATTGTGGGCACGGTGCTGGGCAGTCGCCTGGCCAACCGCGATGTACGCGGACTCAAGCCCGACGATCGCCGTCGCCGCGCCGCCATCGCCCGCATTGAGCTGTTTGAGCCCGTGGGCAAGGGCGACCTGCTGGAGCTTCGCCACGATAACGAATTTGACCAGTTCCTGACCACCATTGCCGCCGATGATGCCGCCGCGGGCGACATCATCGAATGCCGCGTGCCCCGCAGCATGCCCGAGGGTTGCCGCGTCCGCGTGATTCGCAGTCAGCGTGCCATCGACGCCGCCGGCGCCGCGCTCAAGCGCGATGTGCTGCGCCGCCGCGCCGTAGACGTGTCCGTTGTGGCGCGTCTGGGCGAGCCGTTTGCCGTTGCGCTCACCTGTTGCGACGATCCTTCGCTTACGGCCACGGCCACGGGCTTTACCGTCGAGGCTGCCAAGACCCGCGCCGTCGAGGCATCCGATCTGGTTGAGCACGTCGGGCGCATGGGCTCCTCTCCCTTTGAGGCCGCAAGCTTTGACGTTTCGCTCGACGCCGGCTGCGGTATGGGCTTTTCCGCCGTGCACAAGGTGCGCGCCGCCGCTTGTAAGGCGCTGGAAGAGGCCATTCTGGCACCGTACGAGGAGCGCGCGAAAACGCTCGAGCTGCCGGCGATTGTAACCAGTGATTCCCGCCCCGCGCCCGAGCACTACCGCGATGAGCCGCAGATCTGCGCCACCGTCACCTCGCTCGAGGCCGCCGAAGCCGCTCGCGCCGAGGGTGCAACGCGCATCTATATGACCACCGACGCGCTCGATGCGGCCGAGCTCTCCCCCGCCGATGCATTTGAGCAGGGCATCGTACCCGTGCTCGACGAGGTCTGCCGCGCCGTTGACCACGTACGCGTCGACCCGTGGGTTGTTGCCGGCGCCACGGTCGCTATTGGCAACATCTCTGAGCTTGCCCTGGCCGCCCAGGTTGGCGCCACGGCCGAGATTCGCTCTTGCCTGCCGGTGCACAACACGCCCTGCATGGAGGCGCTTGCCGAGCGCGGAGCCAGTGCGTTTTGGCTCTCGCCCGAGATCACGCTCGACGAGATTGTCTCGCTCGGCGCCGCCGCGCCCGCGGCTCTGGGCATCACCGTCTTTGGCCGCCCGCGCGTTATGACGAGCGAGCACTGCATCCTGCAGGTGGCCAATGGCTGCATCCACGATTGCGCCAACTGCCGCCTGCGCGCCCGCAAGCTGTCGCTCAAGAATATCGACGGCAAGGTCATGCCCGTGCGCACCGACATCCATGGCCGCTCTCGCTTGTACGATGCCTACCCCATCGACCTTACGCCGCAGGTACCGCAGTTGCTCGACGCCGGCGTCCGTCGTCTTATGGTCGACGGAACCTTGCTCGAGGCCGATGAGATTGGCCGTGCCGTCGCTCGCGTCCGTCGCGCCGTCGAGGCAGCTCAAGCCGGCCGCAAGCCCGCCGCCCGTCTGCGCGGAGCAACCTCGGGCTGCATGTTTGTGGGAATCAGTTAACCGAAAGGCTTACACGTGAACGAAGAACCTCAAGTCCTCTACTGCGACGCCTGGCTCATGGCCATCGACAAGCCCGCCGGCATGATCGTCCACGGCGACGGCACCGGCGAGCGCACGCTCACCGACTACGCCAGCGACCTGCTGCTGGCGATGGGCGACGGCTTTGCCGCGACCGACATGCAGCCGCTCAACCGCCTGGACCGCAACACCACCGGCGTGGTGTTGTTCTCGCTCGACAAGCAGACGCAGCCCGCCTTTGACCAGATGATTATCGACCACGCTTTCGAAAAGCACTACCTGGCGCTGGCCGAGGGCAAGATCGACTGGAACGAGAAGCTCATCGACAAGCCCATCGCCCGCGATCGCCACGATAGCCGCAAGATGCGTGTCGGCGCCAGCGGCAAGCCGTCACAGACGCGCGTGAAGGTGCTCAAGCGCCTTAAGAGCCGCCGAGGCCTGCCCGCGCGTTCGTATATCGATGTCGAGCTACTCACCGGCCGCAAGCACCAGATCCGCGTGCACCTGGCAAGCGAGCGCCATCCCCTGGTTGGCGACGACCTGTACGGCACGCCGCGTCCTTGTGGCCTCATGCTTCACGCCCACAGCGTGTCCTTCACGCATCCCGTAACCGGCGAGCACATCCACATCGAAGCCCCCTGCCCCTGGGAGCCCTAAAGCCTGCCGAAAAGGGACAGGTTTATTTTGGCAGGTTTTATCTGGACAAACGTCAAAACCACCACATAGGTTCCTACCCCTTCGCGGTGGTTTTGGCGTTTGCCCGTCCCCTGCTGTTAGACCGTGATGACGTTGTCCATTGCCCGGTACTTGGCGGGGACATCGCCTGCGGTAATAATCGTTGCGTCGCGGAAGTCCGCAAACTTGACGGGCGCCACCATGCCAAATTTACTGGCGTCCGAGATTACGAAGCGTTTGGCGGTATGGCGCATCGAGATACGCTTGACCTGTGCTTCCTCGATATCCGGTGTGGTGAGACCTTGCTCGGCCGCGATGCCGTTGGATCCCCAAAAGCCGCAGTTGAAGTTATAGCGGTCCAGGGTTGCCAAGGCATCGGGGCCAACGAGCGCCTCGGTCTCGGGTTTGAGCTCGCCGCCCAGCACCACGGTACGCATGCCGCGCAAAGCAAGGTGCTGAGCATGGAGCACGGAATCGGTCACATAGGTGACGCCGTCGAGACGCGGAAGATGCTCGATGAGCTTGAGGGTCGTTGAGCCCGAATCGATATACACAAAGCTATCGGGCTCCACCAGGGCCGCGGCACGAGCACAGATGCGCTCCTTGTCATCGTTATGGAGATCACTGCGTTCGCTGATCGTCAAGTCGCGCGTCACGTGCGCGCGCTCCAGACTCGTCGCACCTCCGTGCACCTTGGCGATACGGTGCGCGCGGTCGAGCGTTTGCAAGTCACGGCGAATGGTGGACGGTGTCACGCCCAGGGCCTCGGCAAGTTCCGGCACGGTAACCGAGCCGGCCTGCTGCACCATCGACACGATCGCATTGAGCCTATCTTCCGCAAGCATCGCTTACTCCTCCTCGGGGTACACAACTCCCCAGTCGGCGCGGAGCTTGGTCATAAGCTCCATAACATCAGAAGCATAATCCAGCAGCTCGCGCTTGGAGTCGTCGCCGGCAACGGCCTTCTCAAGATCGGCCATCTCATAGCAAAGGGCGTAAGCTTCGGTGCCGGCGTGGACCTCCTCGCGGTGGCCGTCCACAGTCCACACGATGGTCGCGTGATCGGCGCGCGGATACTCGTTGACCTCGATATAGCACTTGTCGAAGCTGATGACCGAGCGCTTGGGCTGCTTGGAGTGGAGCGTAAGGCTCACAACACCCAGCTGCTGCTCGGCGTTACGGCAGACAATGCCGCCCGCAACGTCGACACCGGTCTCACAGGTGTTGCCCAGCGAGACAACCTCAGCGGGCTGGCTCGCCATAAAGAGGCGCATAACGGAGAGCGCATACACGCCAATGTCGAGCATGGCGCCACCGGCAAGGCTACGGTTGTAGAAGCGGTTGGTCAGGTCGCCGTACTCCTTATAGCTGCCAAAGTTGAGCTGAGCGAGATTCATGCGGCCGAACTCGCCGACATCCATGCGACGACGCAGCTCCTGATACAAGGGCATGTGAAGCACCGTGGTGGCGTCCATAAGGACCACGTTGTGCTCGTCGGCAATGGCGCGGGCCTCGTCAAGCTCGGCGGAATTGAGGGTAATGGCCTTCTCGCAGAGCACGTGCTTGCCAGCTGCCAGAGCGGCTCGCAGATAGGTGATATGCGTGTTGTGCGGCGTGGTGATATAGACTGCGTCAATGTCCGGATCGGCGTAGAGATCCTCGACCGTGCCATAGACCTTCTCAACGCCATACTGCTCTGCAAAAGCCTGAGCCTTGGACAGCGTGCGGTTGGCAACGCCCGCGAGCTTTCGGCCGGCAAGGGCGAGAGACTGAGCCATCTGGTTGGCGATAACGCCACACCCAATTACAGCCCAACGAAGCTCGGGAGCCGTAAAGATGTCGTTTGGGAACGGCTGATTCTGGACCGAGGCAAACGCCGCCTTTGCGGCTGCCTCGGCGTCGAGCGGAGCCTGTTTGGAATCTGCCATGATGTGCCTCCTGAGTCATCGGAAGTCCTTCATTTCTAACAAACCTATAGTCGCACAATTGCGCGCGTATCTGCTCGTGTTTGCGTATTTATTTGCTTATCGGTCATTATTTAGCCATAGTTGCCAGATGTTTGCGCGGCTATGCGCATTGTCGCGCAAGGCTATGCGCGTAAATGCGCATGCGACGATCCTTGTGAAACAAACGGCCACTCATTTAAGTCTGTCCCCAATGAGTAGGGATAGAAAAAGGCCCGGGTGCCGTAGCATCCGGGCCTTTGCTAGCAACTTGATGTTGCGGGCAGCTTAGAACTTGTGGCCGCACTTCTTGCAGACGCGCAGCTTGTTCTTGCCGTCCTTCTCGTGACCGACGCGGGTAACCTTACCGCACTCGGGGCAAACGAGATTGACGTTGGAGGCGTCGATGGGAGCCTCCTGCGAAACGATGCCGCCCTGCTGGTTGGCAGCGTTGGGCTTGACGGCCTTCTTGACGACCGAAACGCCCTCGACAACGACCTTGTTCTCGGCGGGGAGAGCACGCAGGACAACGCCCTGCTTGCCGCGATCCTTACCAGAGAGAACCTGGACCTTATCGCCCTTCTTGATATACATATATCTCCCCTAACTACAGGGTCTCGGGAGCGAGCGAGACGATCTTCATGTACTTCTTGTCACGAAGCTCGCGAGCGACGGGCCCGAAGATACGGGTGCCGACGGGCGAACCATCGTTGTTGATGACAACGCAGGCGTTCTCATCAAAGCGAATGTAGGAGCCATCCTTGCGGCGGATCTCCTTAACGGTGCGAACGACGACGCAACGGACAACGTCCTTCTTCTTGACGTTGGCGCCAGGGGTAGCCTCCTGGACAGCACCGATGAACACATCGCCGATGCCTGCATAACGACGCTTGGAACCGCCAAGCACCTTGATGCAGCGAATCTTGCGAGCGCCGGAGTTGTCGGCGACGTTCAGCATGGTTTGCATCTGAATCATGGTAGATGTTCCTCCGAACTAAGAACCGAAGAGAGGTGCGCTGCCTTTATACGGCCTGTGGTATGCAAGCCAGGCATACGCACATCTTCGGAAACGTACAAGTCGTAAGAGCGACTGCTTATTTAGCGCGCTCGACGACCTCGATGAGGCGCCAACGCTTCATCTTGGACATAGGACGGGTCTCCATAACGCGGACGGTGTCGCCCACGCCAGCCGTGCACTCCTCGTCGTGAGCGTGCAGCTTCTTGGAGCTGGTCATCATCTTGCCGTACTTGGGGTGACGCTTGCGCTCGGTGATGGTGACAACAATGGTCTTGGCACCGGAGACGGAGGTAACGACACCCGTACGGACCTTACGCGAGTTACGCGAATCAGTCATGTTCTCTCCTTAGGTCCTACTCGGCGACAGCGGACTTCTCCGCTGCGATCTCGCGGGCGCGCTGCTCCGTGAGGACGCGAGCGATGTCCTTCTTCACGGTGTTGACGCGAGCGGTGTTGTCCAGCTGGCTGGTGGCCATCTGGAAACGAAGGTTAAAGAGCTCGGCGCGCATTTCCTTCAGCTTCTCAACGAGCTGAGCGTCCGAGAGCTCACGAATCTCTGCGGGCTTCATTAGTTCTCCTCCTTGGCGGCGGCGGCGTCCTCAGCAGCCCACTTGGCCTCGAGAGCGGCCTCCTCAGCCATCTCCTTCTCGATGCGCTGCTCAGCGTTCTTGGCAGCAACAATCTTGGTCTTGATGGGGAGCTTGTGCTGCGCAAGACGCAGAGCCTCGCGAGCGACCTCCTCGGGAACACCCTTGACCTCGAACATGATGCGGCCGGGCTTGACGACGGCCACCCACTCCTCGGGGTTACCCTTACCAGAACCCATGCGAGTCTCGGCAGGCTTCTTGGTGATGGGCTTATCGGGGAAGATCGTGATGTAGACACGACCGCCACGCTTCATGTAGCGGGTCATGGCAATACGAGCGGCCTCGATCTGACGGTTGGTGATCCAATGGGCCTCGAGAGCCTGGATACCAAACTCGCCGAAATGCAGCTCGGTATTACCCTTGGCCTGGCCCTTCATGGAGCCACGCTGCACCTTGCGGTGAAGAATACGCTTAGGGGCAAGCACTACTGACCCCTCCTCTCGGAGTTACGACGACGAGGACGGGAAGAGCCCTCGAGTGCAGGGTTGGGAACAGGCTGGCCCGGGAGCTTCTCGCCCAGGTAGATCCAGACCTTCACGCCGCAAGCGCCCATGGTGGTGCTGGCGACAGCCGTGCCGTAGTCGATCTTGGCACGGAGGGTGTGCAGAGGCACGCGACCCTCGCGGTACCACTCACGACGGCCCATCTCGGCACCGCCGAGACGACCGGAGCACTGGATACGGATGCCCTTAGCGCCGGCCTTGCGGGCGGACTGGACAGCCTTGCGCATAGCGCGACGGAAGGCAACGCGGCCCTCGAGCTGCTCGGCGATAGACTGAGCAACGAGGTTGGCGTCGAGCTCGGGGCGCTTGATCTCGACAACGTCGACGGAGAGCTGGCCCTTGGAGACGCCAGCGACCTTCTCGAGCTCGGTGCGGAGGGTATCGATCTCGGCACCCTTCTTACCGATGACAACGCCGGGGCGAGCGGTGAGGATAATGACCTTCACCTTGTCGCCAGCGCGCTCGATCTCGACGCGGGAGACAGCTGCGCGGGAAAGACGCTTCTCGAGGTACTTGCGGATCTCGAGATCGTTACCGAGGGTCTTAGCGTAATCCTTCTCTGCGAACCAGCGGGAGCGCCAGTTCTCGGTGATGCCAAGACGGAAGCCGGTGGGGTAGACTTTCTGACCCATACAGCTTTACGCCTCCTTTCGAGGAGCAACGACGACGGTGATGTGGGAAGTACGCTTCAGAATGCGAGAAGCGGAACCCTTGGCGCGGGGACGGATGCGCTTAAGCGTCGGACCCTCGTCAACATAGGCAGCGGCGACAACCAGGTTGTCGGCACGCAGACCGTTGTTGTTCTCGGCGTTCGCAACGGCGGAACGGAGAACCTTCTCGACATCCACGGCGACGGCGCGGTCGCAGAAGTGGAGGATGTCGAAGGCCTGAGCGACAGGCTTGCGGCGGATCAGATCGACCACCAGGCGGGCCTTGCTGGGGGAAACACGCACGTACTTAGCGACGGCGCGAACCTCGGTGGCCTCAGTTTCAATAGACTTAGTTGCCATTTACGGTTAACCCCCTATTTGGCCTTGTGGCCACGGAACGTACGAGTCGGCGCGAACTCGCCGAGCTTGTGACCAACCATGGACTCGGTAACATACACGGGCACATGCTTGCGGCCGTCGTGGACGGCGATGGTGTGACCAACCATCTCGGGGAAGATGGTGGACGCGCGGGACCAGGTCTTCACGACGTCCTTCTTGCCAGCCTCGTTCATCGCGGTGATACGCGAGAGAAGGCGAGTCTCCACGAACGGGCCCTTTTTGAGACTTCTGCTCATAAGTGCTTTCTCCTAAAACTCGGTATCCGAAATTACTTCTTACGGCGACGAATGATGTGCTGGTTCGAGACCTTCTTCTTCTTGCGCGTACGAAGGCCCTTCGTCGGCTTACCCCAGGGGGTAACAGAGGGACGACCAGAGGTGTGGTTCTTGCCCTCGCCACCGCCGTGCGGGTGGTCGACAGGGTTCATGACGGTACCGCGGACGGTCGGGCGCACGTTCATGTGACGCTTACGGCCGGCCTTGCCGATGACGATGTTGGAGTGATCGGCGTTGCCGACCTCACCGACGGTGGCGCGGCAGGTAACGAGGATGCGCCGCATCTCGGAGGAAGGCATACGGACGATGGCGTACTTGCCCTCCTTACCCATCAGCTGGCAGGAGTTACCGGCGGAACGGGCGATAGCGGCGCCCTTGCCCGGCTGGAACTCGACGGCGTGGATGAGCGTACCGACGGGGATGTCGGCGAGGGGCAGAGCGTTGCCCGGCTTGATGTCGGCGTCAGAACCGGACATGATGGTCTGACCGACCTCGAGGCCCTTGGGGGCCAGAATGTAGCGCTTCTCACCGTCAGCGTAGTGCAGCAGAGCGATGCGAGCGGAACGGTTCGGATCGTACTCGATCGTGGCAACCTTGGCGGGCACGCCGTCCTTGTTGCGCTTGAAGTCGATCACGCGGTAACGACGCTTCACGCCGCCGCCCTGGTGGCGGGTGGTGATGCGGCCGTTGTTGTTACGACCGGCCTTCTTGGGCAGGGGCTCGAGAAGAGACTTCTCAGGCTTGGTGCAGGTGATCTCGGAGAAGTCGGAGATCGTCTGCCAACGCCTACCAGCGGAGGTCGGCTTAAGGTGCTTTACAGCCATTACAATCCCTTTCAATAGGAATCCGTTAGCCATCGCAGACAGGGATTCGAGGTTCTGCCTCGGGTGCGATGACACCGGACGTATACACGGTTCCGGGCGTGTCCATTTTATACGCCCAAAACCTTGAGCTCCCGCCTCCCCTATTTGGGAGGCATGAGCTCACTCAACAGCAGCGAGTCTTAGGCCTGGTTGCCAAAGACCTCGATGGTGTCGCCCTCGGCCAGCGTGACGATGGCCTTCTTCCAAGAACGGGTCTTGCCGGCGACATAGCGCACGCGCTTGGTCTTGGGCTTGACCGTCAGGGTGTTCACGCGAACGACCTTGACGCCGAAGATCTCCTCGACAGCGTCCTTGATCTGATACTTGTTAGCATCCTTGGCGACCTCGAACGTGTACTTGTTCAGCTCCATGCCGGAGAAGGAACGCTCGGACACGATCGGACGGATGATGATCTCGTGGGCGGTCATTTATGCAAGCACCTCCCCGAAGTGAGCGGCGATGTCGGCGGGCATCAGCACAGCGTTATTGTTGACGAGATCGTAGGTGTTGGCCTCGTCGGCGGTGATGATGAACGTCTTGGGAATGTTGCGGAACGACAGGTAGGCGTTGACGTCCTCATCGCGAACGATGATGGTCAGACGCTTGCCCTCAAGGCCGAGAGCCTTGAGCATGGCGACGGCAGCCTTGGTGGAAGGCTTCTCGAAGCCGTAGTCGTCGACGAGCACGAGCTCGCCATCGGCCAGCTTGGCGGACAGCGCAGAGCGCATAGCCAGCTTGACCTCCTTGTTGTTCATACGCTTAGCGTAGGAACGGGGCTTGGGGGCGAAGACGACGCCACCGTGACGCCACTGGGCAGCACGGATGGAACCCTGGCGGGCACGGCCGGTGCCCTTCTGACGCCAAGGCTTCTTGCCGCCACCGGAAACATCAGAGCGACCCTTAGCAGACTGGGTGCCCTGACGCCAAGAGGCCATCTGGCACTTGACGATGTGGTGCATAACGTGGATGTTCGGCTCGATGCCGTACACCTCAGCGGCGAGCTCGGCCTCGGCGACCTTCTTGCCCTCGCTGTTCTTTACTTCAAACTTTGCCATTTAAGTGTTCTCCTTGGTATGACGCTGGGCTAAATGGGCTGGGCCCTTAGGCCATACGGATGGCGACGAGACCATTCTTGGCACCCGGGACAGCGCCCTTGACCAAGATGAGGTTCTGCTCGGCATCGATGCGGACAACGGAAAGGTTCTTGACGGTAACGCGCTCGTTACCCATGTGACCGGCCATCTTGACGCCCTTGAGGACGCGCGCAGGATAGGCGCACTGACCGATAGAACCGGGGTGACGCTGGAAGTGAGAACCATGCGTCATAGGACCGCGGCGCTGACCCCAGCGCTTGATGCGACCCTGGAAGCCCTTACCCTTGGAGGTACCGATGACGTCGACCTTCTCGACATCAGCGAAATCAGCGACGGTGACGACCTCGCCGACCTTGTGCTCCTCGCCGTTCTCGACGCGGACCTCACGAAGGAAGCGGACAGGCTCGACGCCAGCCTTGGCGAAGTGACCAGCCATGGGCTTGTTCACGTTCTTGGCCTTGATGTCGCCGAAACCGATCTGGACGGCGTCATAGCCGTCGGTTGCCTGAGTTTTAACCTGCGAGACAGCGCAGGGGCCAGCCTGGATGACCGTGACGGGGACGACGTTGTCGTTCTCGTCCCAAACCTGGGTCATGCCAATCTTGCGGCCGAGAATCATGCTGATCAAGATATGATCCCAACTCTCGCGTGGTCTTGGGACAATGCGTACACCACCGAGCGTACGCCCCTAGAGGACCACTACTTACACGACGTGCTCCCCAGCCTTGTATTTCGTCCGGACTACCTGACAACCCTATTAAGCAGGCATTTTGTCCAGCCAGAATACTCCCCTGGTTACACACAGCTGTTTAGTATACACGGCTGCGGGCGTATCCATCGAGATTCATATTTCACTCACATTGTTTACGCAGGTAAAGTGCGTGGCACGTTCCCAGTGTGCGGCGGAGGGGGCGGGCCTGAGACATATTAAGCTTGCTGCTCTACAGTCCTGCTCACGACGGAGAGCACATTAAGTGCTCTCCTGTTCGTGCGGAACTCGCGACAACCTTAATATGTCTCAGGCCCGCCCCCTCCGCCGCACACCGGGAACGCCACGTTGATGTCTGCTAAACCTTGCTCGCTCAGGCTAATGACTTTGTTGGGGATCGATAATTTGCCGCAAGGTGAACTTGGATTGAGGCGTATCGCCCTCTTCTCCCGACTTTTCCTCGTCAAAATCGAAGATCATGATGGCACAGTTGGGGAGTTTTGTTGGGAGCTCGAAGCCCTCTGGGGCTGCAGCCTTGATGAATTGGCGGCTGGCGCTGCCGTGGCTTACTGCTAGGAGAGTTTCGATGCCCTCGGCACCCATGAGATTGGTAAGGGTGGCTACCATGCGTTCTTGCAGCGCGCGGCTTCCTTCTCCTCCGAAGGGGACCAGGTCCTCGCCCGGATCCCAGACGTCGGTGGGTAGCGCGTCGTGGGGGCCCTCTTCGAAGGTGCCGTAGCAGCGTTCGATAATGCCTTCGCAGGGGCCGACGGCAGCGTCCGGGCCGAGGAGTTCGGTTGCGACGAGACTTGCCGTGTCCATGGCTCGGCCTAAGGGCGAAGAGACCACTTTGTCGGGGACAACGTCGTGGCCCTTGAGCCATGCGGCTGCCATTCCCGCTTGTTTGCGGCCCAGGTCGGTCAACGGTGAATCGCAGCGGCCCTGGACCAGCTTTTTGACGTTGAATTCCGTCTGGCCATGGCGGAGTAGGTATAGGCGCTTCATGCTCTCCCCTTCTGCATAACTTGCTTTATCGGCACAGCCTTACTCGTGGGTATGGCCTACGTAGTCTTCGTCGATCGTAATCTTTGCGACCGACTTGGGATATTCCGATTCGACCCGTTGTGCCAGCGCGTGCTTTAAGTCTTCGGCACTCATCTGCAGATCCGAGGGTCGCACGCAGTCAAAAATCACATTGGTGTGCGTGGGACCCGGCACACAGCGCAGATCGTGAATTGTAAGACGGCTATCGATCTGTTGAGCCATGGCGTTGATGCGCAAACGCATGCTTGCCAGCTTGGGGTCATCGGTCACGATGGGATCGTAATGGAGCGTGACGATCATGCCGTCTTCGTTCCTAAACGCCTGCTCAATATTGTCGAGCGTGTCATGGCTTTCCAGAGGGCTGGCCTCGGCTGCCATCTCGGCGTGAGCGCTTGCGAACTTCCTGCCCGGACCATAATCGTGAACCATCAGATCGTGGACGCCCAAAACGCCGGGGTAGCTCATGATCTTGTCTCGAATGTGCTTGACCAGCTTAGGATCGGGCGCCTGGCCCAAAAGCGGGCTCACTGTATCTTGGATAAGCTCAAAACCACTCCAGCCAATATAGGCGCCAACGGCAAGGCCGACCCATGCGTCAAGATTGATGTGCGTCACCTGCGAAACAATTGCGCACGCTAACACGGCGCCCGTAGCAAGAACATCGTTCTTGGAATCCTGCGCGGTCGCATGCAGCGTCTCGGACTCAATGCGGTCACCGAGCTTTTGGTTGAGGGCCGCCATCCACAGCTTTACAACCATCGAAAGTGCCAGGACTGCCACCAGGGCAAGCGAGAACTCGACAGGTTCGGGGTGGATGACGCGCTCAACCGAGGACTTGATAAGCTCAAGGCCGATCAGCAGTACGAGCGCCGCCACGACCAGACCCGAGAGATACTCGTAGCGACCGTGGCCGTAAGGATGCTCGGGGTCTGCTGGCTTGCCCGCCAGCTTAAAGCCAAGCACGCTCACGATGTTCGAGCTGGCATCAGACAGATTATTCATGGCATCCGCCACGATCGAAACCGATCCCGACAGCACGCCAATTGCGCCCTTTGCAGCGCATAGTGCCACATTGGCGAGAATACACACCACGCCCGTCAACGTGCCCACGCGCGCACGGTCGCCCTGCGCACGCTTAACAATCCACTCGACCATCTACATCCGCCCCCACGGTACTACCTATATATCTATTGCTCAAACGGATTGTAGTGTAGCCACTTTATCCCCCAGATACAAAAAAGGCCGCAACCCACACGGGCCACGGCCTTGGAATGTGGCAAAGGAATCGTCCTTGTGTCGCACAGGTTTACGCGCTTACTTCGGCCACGCTCTTCGAGGTTTCGGGTGAATCGGCTCCGTCTTCTGCCGCCTGCCCCTTCGTCGGCACCACACCAAAGCAGTAGCTCAGCGCCGCAGACACCGCAAATGCCACACCGCCGGCAGCGCAGCACCACAGCAGGTTCGAGATGCCGCCCGTGGCAAAGCCAATGACCATAAGGACATTCGTCATGCCGATGGTATAGGCCGTAACGTGGCCCACGGCCGCAACAAGGCCTCCGACGGCGCCGCCAATGGCCATGCACGTCAGGCACCTGCCATATTTAAAGCCGCAACCGTACAGCGCCGGCTCGCTTACGCCGCCAAGAACACCCGAGATTGAATAGCCCAGCATGAGCGCCTTCTCGTCCTTATCCGCAACGCGAAGCGACGCGCCAAAGGGCATGCCCCAAACGGCGAACGTTGCCATCGTCGCGGCGATCAGGATGCACGAATCCGTTCCCACACTCATAAACTGCGCATAGGCGAGCGATAGGACAACGTTGCTGACGCCGGCGATCTTTAGGAACTCCCAGCCCGCAGCAAGCCCCATGAGCGTGAGCAGCGACACGATGCCACCGGAATTGCCAAGCATAAACATAAGCTGGCCCAACAGCATGCCCAGATAGCTGCCCGCCGGTGCCGTAATACACAGCGAAACCGGAACCATGACAAGCATGGTCGCAAACGGAACAAACGAAAACGCCACGGCCCTAGGGATAACGCGCTGAAAGAAACACTCCACTCGCCATAGCACAGGCACCGAAAGGAGAACTGGAATAACAGTCGTCGTGTAATCGTTGACCGGCGCGGGAAGCAGACCATACACGGAAGTCATCGATGCCCCCGTCGTCGATGCGGCATCGACGAGCTTGAGCAGATCGGGCGCAATCAATACGCCGCCCAGCATCATACCCAGCTGCTCCGAGCAACCGAGCTGGCGGGCGGCCGCCCAACCAAGATAGATGGGCAAAAAGTAGTAGCCGGCGTTATAGAGCCAACTGTAGAACAGGCGATAGATTTCGGAATCGGCAGACCACAGGCCCAGCATGCCTTCGCCCATAATGACGGCGACGGTGCGGAACAACGCCGCGCAGACAATAAACGGCAGCGCCGACATCATGCTTTTGGACAGATA
>CABUXM010000004.1 GCA_902495545.1 uncultured Collinsella sp.
AGACACGGCGCACCGAGTCAACTGAAATCGGTACAGTTGGTGGCTGCGTTCCGTTGCGTCGGGCTCCGCGTCCAACGTGTGCTATGTCAACGGCTACGGCCCTGCCACCTACACCTCGGCGACGAACGTCTGGGTTCGCCCCCGCCCCGGCTTCCTCGTCGGCTAGCCAGCCGAGTGCTCTATACTCTGCTTTTAGGCGACCGCCTTGCGCGGTCGCCTCCTGCCCGCGAAGCGGGCCGTTTTTTTCGCCAGTTTCCCCAGGAGGTGCACGTGAGCGGCGTCTACCAGCGCAACCGCGAGGTGTCCGAGTACAAGTTCTTCACACAGGCCATCGCCATCCGCGTGGAGGTTAATAAGCTGATGGCGTCCTCCTCAGTAGTGCCCAAGGCCTACAGGCTGCTGAACGCGGTGCCGACCGTGGAGACGGCGCGCAGCATCGTGTACAACGTCAACCGCGCCGACTGCTTCTATCCCAACAGCTCGTTCAACGCGCTGGAGAGGAAACGCTACCTGACGCTGGCCATAGCGGACTGCGAGCAGCTTATGCTGGACATGCAGTGCCTCATGGATATCGGCCTGCCCGTGAACGCCAACCGCTTCGAGGAGCTGGCGGCCATGGTCGAGGAGGAGATCAAGCTGCTAAAGGGCGCGCGCAAGAACGTGCGCGTCACCGGCAAGAAGTCCACCGAGGAGCGCATAGCCGAGGCCGAGGCCGAGCTAGAGCGCCTGCGTTCGCTATAATGGGCGGCGGTCGCGCCTTGTTTATCGGTACAATTGGTGGCTGCGTTCCGTTGCGTCGGGCTCCGCGTCCAACGTGTGCTATGTCAACAACAACGGCAATGCCAACTACAACTCGGCGACGAACGTCTGGGTTCGCCCCCGCCCCGGATTCCCTTATTGCCAGACCGAGTAGGCCCCAGGGCCGAAAGCAGAGCGCGAAGAGGAAGGAAGGCGCGACCGTCGGGCATGCGCCCGTAAATACGCACCCCGCGAGGGTGGCCGGACGCTGCTTGCATGGCGCGGCGCTCCGTGGCTTCGCCGCGTTTCATGGCCATACCTCAAGCGGCTGCCAGAGCCACATTGCAAGCCGCGCGGGGTGCCTCCTGTGAACTCCGAGCAAAGGCGGGCGGCGCGCCGCAAGCGCCGCGAGGAGAAGCGCGCGCAGGCCAAGGCCGAGCGCGTCAAGGCGTGCACGCTTGATACCGTGGCCGACCTCAACAGCCTGTGCAAGGCATCGAAGCAGGCCGCGCGCGGCGTGATGTGGAAGGCATCCACGCAGCGATACATGAAAAGCTACCTGCGCAACGCCGTCCTGTCCCGCCGCGACCTTTTGGAGGGGCGCGACATATGCCGGGGCTTCATACGGTTCGACCTGTGGGAGCGCGGAAAGCTGCGCCATATCAGCGCCGTACACTTCCCCGAGCGCGTGGTACAGAAGTCCCTGGCACAAAACGCGCTCGTTCCCGCCATAGTCCCCACTCTCATAGCCGCCAACTCCGCGAACATCAAGGGGCGCGGCACCGACTACGCCCTGAAGCTGCTCAAGCGCCACCTGGCCGACCACTGGAGGCGGCACGGCCGCGAGGGCTACATCCTCCTGGGCGACTTCTCCGACTACTTCGCGCGCATAGCGCACCAACCCGTCAAAGACCAGGTGGCCTCCGCGCTGCTAGATCCGCGCGTGGTCGCCTTGGAGCACCGCCTGATAGACGCGCAGGGCGATGTGGGCCTGGGGCTGGGCAGCGAGCCGAACCAGATATGCGCCGTGGCCCACCCCAACCGCATCGACCACTATGTGACCGAGATGCTGCGCCCCGAGTCTTACGGGCGCTACATGGACGACTTCTACCTGATACACGAGTCCAAGGACTACTTGCAGGTGTGCCTGCTGCTGATAGAGGGCAAATGCGCCGAGCTGGGCATCGAGCTGAACCCGCGCAAGACGCGCGTGGTGAAGCTCACGCGCGGGTTCACGTGGCTGAAGAAGCGCATCTTCTACACGGAGACGGGCCGCATAGTCGTGAAGCCGTGCCGAGACTCCATAACGCGGGAGCGCCGCAAGCTCAAGAAGATGGCCAGCATGGTCGCCGATGGCGTCATGACCCTCGAGCAGGTGGAGCAGAGCTACCAGAGCTGGCGCGGAGGCATGAAACGGCTGGACGCGCACCGCAGCGTGCGGGCCATGGACGCGCTGTACCGCAGCCTGTTCGGAAATCTCGCGCAGGGGGGGGGTGCTCAATGCAGGCCAACCCGAGGGACGATTCAAGCGGAAGCAAGACCTCGCAATAGCGGAGAACCGGCAACTCAAAGCAGCGGCCTAAGCGAAGCGGCTGCGAAATAACAGAAGCATCGAAGGCGTGCTGCTGCGCGCCTTCTTTCTTTGCGCCCATCAAAGCGGCTCGGCAATCTCACGGCGCTAATACGATGGCGGCACATTCCCCGACAAGAGAGGAGTCCGCATGGACACTGAGGAAGACATGCCGCACCCCAACGAGCTTCAAGATGGCACCATGGCCGAGGTCAACGCCCTGCGCGATCTGCTGTCGCAGATCGGCGACCCCGACGCGGCGCACGACGCGGGCGTTATCGACGATGACGAGTACGCTGAGCGGAAGGCGCGAAAGCTCGCCTACACCGCGGCGCTCGCCGCCTACGACAGCGGCGAGACGCTCGACGTGTCGGCGCTGCTCGACCAGATGCGCGAGCGGGCGTCGCAGCCGACGCAGACCGAGACCAACACGGCGAACATCGACTACCTGCTCATGACGGTCGGAGGTGACCAGTAATGCCGACGAAGAAGACCGACGAGCACTCCAAGCACTTCGCGCTCGTCAAGAAGTACTACGACCGACCTCTTTGGAGCAAGGCACGAGTGCATAAGGCAGTCGAGTGCAAGTGGATTACCGCCGACGAGTACAAGGAGATCACCGGCGAGGAGTACACGGCCGAATAGGCGGAAGGAGGGCGCTCAGGATGGAAGTGCTCAGGCTCTTTGCGCCATATGGGCCGGGATGGCTCGGTGGCGTCCTTCTCGGCCTCATAGCGTTCTACTTCGGCCGCCAGTTTTTGGATGAATACAAAAGGCAGAACGAACGCAAGGCCGGCATCGACATGAAGCGCGAGGAGCGCAAGCAGGCCGAGGTCGACGAGCGCGCGCAGCGGGACCGCGAACGCTCGCAGATGGAGGGCCGCATCGCCGCGCAGATGGAGCGCAGCAACTCGCTCATGGAGGCCATGAAGACCCTCATGGAGTCGGTCGTAGCGTCTAACGAGGTCCTGCACAACGACTTGGCCCACAGCCAAGCGCGCAGCCAGGGAATGGCGGAGAAGGTCGACCACATCTGCGACCGCGTCGACCTGATCTACAGCAAGGAATCCGACAGATAGGAGAAACCAAGTGACGGACATTCAGGCAGGCCTCACGGTGTGCACGGTGCTGGTCGTGCCGTACATCGTGCAGGCCATCAAGACGAAGGCGATGACGGGCAATGTCGCCCGCTGGACGGCCATCGCCGTCTCGGCAGGATGCGGCGCCCTCACGGCCATGTCGGGCGGCGTCCCGACCGAACCCTCGGCGTGGGTGACGTCCATCTTCGCCGCGGTAGGCGGCGTGCAGGTGGCCTATGCGGCCTTCAAATCGGTCGGCATCACGGACAAATGGCTGGACGCCCTGCTGGCGCTCGGCGACATCAAGGAGGACTAACATGGCAGACTTCGCGAACGTCCAACCGGACGAGTACAAGCTTCTGGGGCGCAACTTCTCCGCAGGCCGCCCGTTCGGCATCAAGGGCGTGACCATCCACCACATGGCCGGCGACCTCAACGCCGGCCAGTGCAACGGCATCTGGGGTGCCAACGGCTGCTCGGCGCACTACTCGGTCGACCGCAACGGCTACATCGTGCAGCACGTCAACGATCTCGACCGCGCCTACGCCTGCGGCGACGGAATCGGCACCGGACGCGGCAACGACACGACCATCTCGATTGAGCACGCGAACAGCGGCAGCAACCCGTGGACGGTCCACGAGAAGGCAATCGAGAGCGGCGCGCATCTGGTCGCGGCTCTGTGCCTGTACTACGGCCTCGGTCGCCCCGAGTGGTGCAAGAACGTCTTCCCGCACCGCTACTGGAGCGCCACGGCCTGCCCCGGCGAGCTTGCGGGCTCCCAGCGCGACCATTACATGCAGCGTGCCCAGGCGTGGTATGACGCCATGAAGGGCGGCAAGGCACCCGCCCCCTCCACCGCCGCCAAGCCCGCCGCGGCAAAGCCCGCCCAGGCGGCATCCGGCGGCTTCTCAAAGGCATCCGGCAAGCGCATCCCCGTCCACTACTCCCTCCACCTCAAGGGCGGCGGCTGGCTGGACGAGGTGACCGACTTCGGCGCCGGGGACAACGGCTTCGCGGGCTACCCGTGCCGACAGCACGACCTGCTGTGCGCACGCGTCGACCGCGGCACGCTCAAGTATCAGGTGCATACCATCGAGGACGGCTGGCTCGATTACGTTTCCAAGGGCGACCGCAACGATACCGTCAACGGCTGCGCGGGCATCGCCGGCCACACCATCGACGGCGTGCGCATGTACTACGTGACCCCGGGCGGCGAGGAGTACAAGCAGGCGTGGTACCGCTCGCAGACCACCGCGCGCGCCGGGTGGCTCGATACCGTGTGCGACGACGGCTCCACCTACGGCGGCGACGACTACGCCGGTTTCTACGGCGAGCCGCTCGACCGACTCCAGGTCTGCGTCACCGACGGCAACCCGTACTAGCATGATCGCGTTGGCATTCGTCCTCGGCTCGCTCTTCGGCGGCACCGTGGCGACAATCGGCCTGTGTCTCGTGAGCATCAACCGGCATTAGCCGCAGCCCGCTCGGGTTATCCCGGGCGGCTTTTTTCTCGAGAAAAGGTGACGTTACGCCGCCCGTGGTATCCTGAGCAGCACGACGGTCCCAACGGCACAGATCTCGGTTCTAGAATCTAGGCAGACGGGGCACCATCGAACGTAAGACCGTCCGAACCTCGCATGGTCCGGGCGGTTTTTCTTATACCGACGCGACGTGATGGGACGTGGTATGGCAGCAACGGATATCGAGCGCGGACTCTCAACCGCCGAGGTCGAGGAGCGTATCGCCGCCGGTAAAATCAACCGCAACATGGAACTCAAGACCAAGTCGGTCAAAGAGCTCATCATCGAGAACCTCTGCACGCTGTTCAATTTGATCAACGTGATCTTGGCGTTCCTGGTCATTTTGACCGGTTCGTTTAAGAATCTGACGTTCCTGTTCGTGGTGTTTCTCAATACCGCTATTGGCGTCATCCAGTCCATGCGTTCCAAGAAGATGGTCGATAAGCTCACGCTGCTGACCTCCAAGAAGGCCATCGCGGTGCGCGACGGCGCCGAGGTGGAGCTCGACTTGGACCAGATCGTGCTCGACGACATCATCCGCCTGGGGCGCGGCGACCAGATTCCCGCTGACGCCGTGGTGGTTTCGGGCGAGGCGCTCGTGAACGAGAGCTTGCTGACGGGCGAGAGCGACCTTATTAAGAAGCAGCCTGGTTCTGAGCTCATGAGCGGCAGCTTTATCGACTCGGGCCTGCTGCGCGCCCGCGTGATTCATGTCGGCGCCGACAACTACGTGGCTAAAATTAATAACGAGGCGAAGTACGTCAAAAAGGTCAATTCCGAGATCATGAACGCGCTTAACGCCATCGTGCGCTTTGCGAGCATCATCATGATCCCGCTCGGTTTGGCGTTGTTTGCCTCGAGTGTGAGCGAGCTGTGGGATGCCGCGGGAACCCCGGGCGATAGCGCGCTTTCGTGGTGCTTCTCCGAGCTGTTGGCTGGTCATGTGCCTTCGTCGGCGCTGCTGTCCACGGTGGGCGCCCTGCTGGGCATGATCCCGCAAGGCCTGGTGCTGCTGACCTCGTCGGTGCTCGCCATCGCCACGGTGCGCCTGGCCCGCCGCAAGGTGCTGGCGCAGCAGCTCTACTGCATCGAGACGCTCGCGCGCGTCGACGTGCTGTGCCTGGACAAGACGGGCACCATTACCTCGGGTCGTATGGAGGTCGAGGGCACTTACCCGCTGCCGGTTGAGGGCGTGAGCCTAGGCGCCGGCTCGGACGAGGCGGCTGTTCCCGTCGATACCACGGTGCTCGATTTTGCGCTGGCTAACGTCGCGCGTGCGACTTCGGCCGATGCCAACGAGACCTGCCAGGCGCTGCTCAACTATTACGCCGATCGTCCGGTCGAGGTGTCCGAGCCGCTGTCGGTCATTCCATTCTCGTCGTCTAAAAAATGGAGCGGCGCTTCTTTTGCGCAGGGCTCCTATGTGATGGGCGCCGCGCAGTTTGTGCTTTCGGAGCGTGTGTTTTCGCAGGTCGAGAACCGTGTCGCCGAGCTTGCCGATACCTGCCGCGTGCTCGTGGTGGCTCGCGTGGACGGCTTTACGCCCGATGGCGATATGGTGGGCGAGGCCGAGCCCGTTGGCTTTGTGACCATCCGAGACGAGATTCGTACCTCGGCGGCCGAGACCATCGGCTACTTTAACGAGCAGGGCGTGACCCTCAACGTGATCAGTGGCGACGACCCGCGTACGGTGTCGTCGATCGCGCGCGTGGTGGGCGTGCCGGGGGCGGACGCTTATGTGGACGCCACGACGCTCGATACGCCGGCCAAGCTCGATGCCGCAGTGGACCGCTACCATGTCTTTGGTCGTGTGACCCCGCAGCAGAAGCGCGAGCTCGTGCAGGCGCTCAAGCGCCGCGAGCACACCGTGGCCATGACGGGCGACGGCGTCAACGACGTGCTGGCGCTCAAGGAGGCCGACTGCTCCGTGGCCATGGCGGCCGGTTCCGATGCCGCGCGCAACGTGGCCGAGATCGTACTCGTCGACAACGACTTTGCCTCGATGCCCGCCGTGGTGGCCGAGGGCCGTCGCTCCATCAACAACCTGCAGCGTTCGGCGTCGCTGTTCCTGACTAAGACGCTGTTCTCGATGGGCCTGGCGGCGCTGTGTATCGCGCTGCCGCCGTACCCCTTCGAGCCCATCCAGATGACGCTCATTAACTTTTTCTGCATCGGCGCGCCGGGCTTTGTGTTGGGCCTGGAGCCCAACAATGCTCGCGTGAAGGGTGCGTTTTTGACCAACGTACTCAAGCGTGCATTGCCGGCGTCGATTGCAGTCATTTTGGCTGCGGCGCTCGATATCTTTGTGGCGCGCGTGTTTGGCTTTAGCCAACTCACGCTGTCTACGATGTGTCTGCTTACGTCGTGCGCGGCGAGCGTCAGCCTGATCTGGCGCATCTCGCAGCCTCTCACGCCCTTACGTGTTGTGCTCTTTGTGTTTGTAGTCGCCGGCATCCTGGTGGGCGTTATCGGATTCCCGGAGCTGCTGTCCATTGCCAACCTGTCGATGGGCCAGATGGTTATCTTGGCTGTCATCGTGGTCTTTACCTGCTCGGTGTTCTTTAAGCTCGCCACGATGATGGATTCGCTCAAGCCGCGTCGTCGTCATGCCGCAACTGGTTTTGGCCGTGGTGTGCGCGTCCACCTGGGTCGCGGTGGCGGCAAGGTGAGCTCGACGGGTTCGACGGCCGAGCGTTTTGCCAAGCGCGTCGCCGCCGACATGGCGCAGCGCCGCGAAGATCGCACCGCTCGCGAGGCCGAGGCCCGTGCACTCGAGGGCGTGGCCCAGGCCCAGCCCAAGAAAAAGAAGAGTACCGGAGTCAAGCGCTCTCGCGTGACCAAGTCCGCCCAAGGCATCAAAGTCTCGATGCCAAGCAAAAAGAAGAAGTAACTACGCGCCCTGGCGATGTTGAATTGGTGCCTTGCTCCTGTGGGGCCGTGGCGATGTTATGCTCTAACCTCGATTGTTTGAATTGCTTCGAAAAGAGGATGCCGTGATCTGCCCGCATTGCCTTAAGACTATCGAGGACGGCGCCTCGTTCTGTCCCTACTGCAACGCCTATGTGGGTCCGGGCGATGGCCCCGAGCACACCGAGTTCGTGTTCTGCGAGGGCTGCGGTGCCCGTCTTTCTCCGCATGATCGTACGTGTCCCAAATGCGGACGCCCCGCTCCGGGTATCCTCTCCGAGGACGCGGCCGCATCCGACCTGGCAGCGGGCCGCACGGCGGGCTTTCCGCGCCTAACGCAAGAGCAGATCGATACCGAGGTGCCGCATGCGCCCGCCTCGGCTGCCGCGGTTCTTTCGGACGCCGCCGATCCTAACGAGACCTGCGTACTGCCGGCTTTCGATAAGGATTTCGGTATCCCCAAGGTCGATATTCCCACGCCCGTTTCCCTGCATGACGAAGCCCAAAAACCCAAGCGCAAGGTGCATCCCGACGAGGACGCCTATCACAAGCACAAGCGTCATATCCCCAAGCCGCTCATTATCATCGCGGTCCTTGCCGTCGTTTGCGGCGGTGCCTATTGGTTCGTGACGACCGATCCCATGGGTGTCATGCCTGGCTTCTACGACCAGTTTGGCCAAGCTGCACAAACCACCTTCCCCACGCGCCAAAAGGGCGAGGCGACTGAGGACGATACCAAGCAGGACGATTCTGCCGAGGTGGTCCAGGAAGAAACCGTGCTCACCGATGATCAGCTCTATACCAGGCTCGACGGTCTGTATCAGACCATCGTGTCCTACGGTGACGAGGACCAGATCGGTGAGGTCATCGATTCCTTTAACAACGGCTATCTCCGAACGCCGCTGTCCACCCGTCAGGAGCTGTCGCAGAGTGCCTACGCCCTGCGCGACCAGATCAAAAAGACGCAAGATGAGCTCAACAACCTTAAGTATCAGGACGATACGGTCTATGCGGACGACATCGCCCACTTAAAGCAGCTTGCCGAGTGGATGTATGAGCGCGTCGACGTGATCTGCCAGAGCTGGGATATCTCGCTGGCCATTCCCGATGGCGAGTCGATGAGTTCCCACCAAAGCGAGATCCTGGCGCCCATCGCACAGGGCGGCAACAGCGCGCTCAACCAGTACGACGCCAACGTGGGCTCCTGGAAGCCGCAGCAGCATTCCTAAAATTAGTTCGCCATGGTCGGCATAACCTACGTGCGCAATTGATGTAAGCCCATGCTTATTGCTACAATTCGTACAAATATGCTTTAAACGCACGAGGAAGGAACCACATGTTTGGTTTTAAGAAAGAGCTCTACACGCCCGAGTATCAGCTTGCCGGCGACGAGTGCGCCGTTATCGAGACGTCGAAGGGTACCATCAAGGTCAAGTTTGACGGCGAGGGCGCTCCCATTCATGTCGCGAACTTCTGCGAGCTTTCCACGATGGGTTTCTATGATGGCCTTAAGTTCCATCGCTATGTGCCCGGCTTTGTCATTCAGGGCGGCGACCCCAATACCCGCGATATGTCCGGCGCCGACGTCGCTGCCGGTCTTGAGGGCCCCGACGGCATGCCCGGTACCGGTGGCCCCGGCTACTGCATCAAGGGCGAGTTTGCCACCAATCCGCGCAACAGCCATGTTGATGGTGCCCTTGCCATGGCACGCTCCATGGACCCCGATTCCGCGGGTTCGCAGTTTTACTTCTGCCTGGGTGCCCAGCATAACCTCGATTCCGGTTACACCGTCTTTGGTACCACGGTCGAGGGTCTCGATGTGATTTCGCAGCTGCGTGCCGGCGACGAGATCGTCCACGTCGAGATCGTTCACGAGTAAAGGGGACTTCCTTGAATAGCCAGCTGATCCAACAGGGCCGCGCCGCTTACCGCGCGGGTGATTTTTCCGCTGCAGCCCAGATGCTTGGGGCGGCAAAAACTCCCGATGAGATTATGGGCGAGGCCGATCACCTTCGTGGCAACGCCTTGATGCACCTGGGCATGTATGCCGAGGCCGCCGAGGCCTATGCCGCCGCCCTCAACGACGGCACCTATGGCAAGCGCGGCGCGCTGCTCACCAACCGCGGTAAGGCGCTCGCCGCCGTGGGCGACTACACGACGGCCGCTCAGGCGTTCTCTGCCGCTACGCAAGATGCTTCCTATGCCACGCCGTTCAAGGCCTATCTGGGCCTGGGCAATGCGCTGTTCCAGTCGGGCGACTATGCCAACGCGGGTACTGCCTTCCGTCAGGCAGCCATCGACGGCGCCAATCCGGCCCCTGCCGCCGCACTCGGCGAGCTCGGTCGTTGCTTCATTAAGCTCGGCCGTCCGGCGGATGCCGTGGAGACCTACCGTACGGCTATCGACTTTGCCGGTCCCCGTGACGACACGCGCGCGCTCAACGCCGGCATGGGTCAGGCGCTTTCTGCCGCCGGCCGTCCCTCCGACGCACTCGACGCCTTTAACGCCGCTACTGCCGATGGCATCTACCAGCTCACCTCCGAGCAGGCCGATGAGCTTGCCCGCGTGCACGATTCGCTTGCCGCGCTGTCTGCCCAGACGGCTATGGCCACGGCTCCGGCGCCCGCGATGGACGCCCCTGCCGTCGATCCGCTCGATCCTACGGGCGCGACCGGTCAGTTTATGCCCGATCCCTCGGACACCGGCTTCTTTACGCTGTCAGAGTCCGAGATGGTCCAGCAGGACCGTCAGGATCGTAAGCAGGCCAAGGTCCGTCGTCGCCATCGCCACACGGGTCTTAAAGTCTTCATTGTGCTGCTTCTGCTCATTTTGATCGCCGCGGGCGGCCTGGGCTTTGCCTACACGCGCGGCTTTGGCTTCCCGTCTCAGGAATCTGTGGTTTCCGATCTGTTCCAGGCTGCCGGCGACGGTGACACCGCAAAGGCCGAGTCTTGCCTGGCCTCGAGCCTGTCCGAGGACGCTAAGTCGATGATCATCTCCTCGATTCCGCAGGGTGCCACCGTGTCCGTCGAGGGCATGGATCAGTCCATGACCGAGACGACCGCTAAGGTGAAGGCATCGCTGTCCAAGGGCGGCGAGCAGGAGTACACCGTCAAATTCGTGCGCTCCGACAACCATATCGGCTGGGCCGTTTCCTCGCTCGATATGGATTTCTCGGCTGCTGACAACCAGTAGTGACCTTATGGGATTTAGCTTTGCCCGGCGCTTCACCGCAAGTGAGGTGCCGGGCTTGCGCTAGTATGATGAGCTAGTAGTTTTCCAGCAATCATCCAACACATCAGGAGTTGCGTTGTTTTCTTTGATGGATATGTTCTTCGGTAGCTATGCGGGCGATCTTGCCATCGACCTCGGCACCGCAAATACGCTTGTCTCCGTGCGCGGCAAGGGCATCGTCATTCGCGAGCCCTCTGTTGTCGCCATCGACAAGAACGACGAGCGCATCCTGGCGGTCGGTATCGAGGCAAAGCGCATGCTCGGCCGTACGCCCGGCAACATCGTGGCCGTTCGTCCCCTGAAGGACGGCGTCATCGCCGACTTCGATGTTACCGAGGCCATGCTTCGCTACTTTATCGATAAGGCGTCCGAGAAGCGCTATCCGTGGACCCCGCGTCCGCGCGTTGTCGTCTGCGTTCCTTCCGGCGTCACGTCGGTCGAGAAGCGTGCTGTCTTTGAGGCCACGATCCAGGCTGGCGCTCGCCAGGCCTATCTGATCGAGGAGCCCATGGCTGCCGCTATCGGCGCCGACCTGCCCGTCGAGGAGCCCACCGGCTCCATGGTCATCGACATCGGTGGCGGTACCACCGAGGTTGCCGTTATCGCTATGGGCGGCATCGTCGTCTCGCAGTCCATCCGTATTGCCGGCGACGAGTTCGATCAGGCCATCCTCACGCACGTTCGCGATGCCTACAACCTGGCCATTGGCGAGCGTACGGCAGAGGACATCAAGATCAAGGTCGGTTCCGCCGTGCCGCTCAAGGACGAGCTCGACGTCGAGGTCAACGGCCGCGACGTGATCACCGGTCTGCCCAAGACCGTGCGCATCGAGAGCGAGGAGATTCGTCGCGCACTCAACAAGCCGCTCGACGAGATGGCCAAGGCCGTCAAGGACGCGCTCGACGCCACGCCTCCCGATCTTGCCTCGGACCTTATGTACTACGGCATTTTGCTGACCGGTGGCGGCGCGCTGCTGCGCGGTCTCGACGTGCGCCTGCGCGATGAGACCGGCGTTTCGGTCAACGTCAGCCCCACGGCGCTCGATAACGTCGTTAACGGCTGTGCCCGCGTGCTCGAGGCCAATGCGTTTGATGGCGGCTTCGTCCAGACCAATGCTTAATTTCCAAAAGGTGGATTCCATTTGGCACGATCTTCGGGTTTCTCCACAAATCTGAATACCAAGCGACAATCAACGGGTATGCGCCCGTTGATTGTTTTCAGCCTGATTTCGGTGTTGCTGCTCACGTTTTATCTTCGTGAGGGCGAGGCCGGGCCGATTCATGCCGTGCGTTCGGGCGTGACGACGATTACCTCGCCGGTGCGCTTTGTGGGCTCGGCTGTGGCGGCTCCCTTCAATGCGATCGGCAACGTGTTCTCTAACCTTACGGCGTCGCAGGACACGCTCGACGAGCTCAAGAAGCAAAATGAGGAGCTGACCTCTAAGGTTGCTGAGCTCTCCGAGGCTCAAAAGACCGCCGAGCGTCTGGAGGGGCTGGTCGGGCTGCAGTCGACCTACAATCTCAAATCGACCGCTGCTCGTATCGTTGGTGCCTCGGGCGATGCCTGGACCTCGACCGTAACCATCGACAAGGGCTCTGCCGACGGCCTTACCATCAACATGCCTGTGACGAGTTCGGCCGGTGTTATCGGCCAGATTATCGAGGTATCGGCCAAGACGTCCACCGTGCGCCTTATTGGCGACGAGAACTCCGGTGTATCCGCCATGGTGCAGGACACGCGCGCCCAGGGTATGCTGCAGGGTCAGGCTGACGGCACGCTGCGTCTTGAGTACGTGAGCGTCGACTCCGACGTTAAGGTTGGCGACATCATCGTGACCTCGGGCATTGGCGGTGTGTTCCCCAAGGGTCTACCGCTCGGCACCGTCTCGTCGGTTGAGAAATCGGCAAACGACGTGTACTACACCATTGTGGTGCGCGCTCAGACCACGGCCGAGAACAACGAGGAAGTGCTGGTCATCACCTCGCTGACCGACGAACAGTCGGCCTCGGATGAGGACGTGAGCACGGCCAACAGCACGCCGCAGGGAACGTCGCGCGATGCTGCGACCAAGACGAAGGACGAGAGCTCGGATGACAGTTCCGACACGTCCGAGACGACCGATTCTGGCTCGAACGAATAGGGGGCATGTCCATGGATCTACACGAGCAGGGGATGAGCTCCCGCACGTTTGTAATCGCCGCCATCGCGTGCGTGCTGCTGCAGGCAGGCCTGGCACCGCAGATCTCCATTGCGGGCGGTCGCGTCAACTTCATGATTATCCTGGTGTGCCTAAGCGTGTTCTCGGGCGACCCGACCCGTGCCGTCGTGTGCGGTTTTTGCAGCGGCTTGTTTTATGACCTGTCCGCTGCCGTGCCGGTGGGCGTTATGTCGCTCCTGCTGACCGTGGGTTCTTTTGCCCTGGTGCACAGCGCCGTCGGTCAGACGGGCGGTACCCCGAGTGCGCGCGGCGTCACTGTGGGCACCTTCGCGCTCGTCATTAATGTGATCTACAGCATCATCTTGCTGTTTATGGGTTTGGAGACGAGCTTTGTCGTGGCGATCTTCGGCCATGCGCTGCCGTCCTCGATCCTGACGGGTCTGGTTGCCATTCCGTTTTTGATGTCCGGCGTCGTGCCGCAGTCCGGCTATGGATTCTCCGCACGTGGCGGACGCCAGACGGGTATGCGCTTTAAGCCCAAGACCCGCAAGCTCAAATAGGGGAGGCCCGTAGATGTCTTCCCAGTTGACGGTTATTATCGCCGGTATCGTGCTGGTTGTGGCCATCGTGGTCGCGCTGGTCATCATGCGTCGTGGCGATTCCCGTTTTACCTACGATACGCAGCATGGAACGGCCCCGCGCGCCACCGAGGGCGAGGGCAATACCGCGGCGACCGCCTTTAAGGGCCGCTTTTCCATCCTCACCACGGGTGTGGGCGCGATGTTTGCGGCACTTGCCGTCAAGCTGTGGGGCATGCAGATGGTCTCGTCGGACTATTACGAGAAGCAGGCTAATAGTAATCAGACTCGCACCGTAACCACACCCGCTGTGCGCGGTCGCATCCTCGACCGCAATGGCGTGGCGCTTGTCCAGAACCGTCCCTCACTTGCTGTCGTGGCCTACCGCGACCTTGCGGAGGATGAGGTTCTGGTTCGCCATCTTGCCAACGTGCTTGGAATGCCTTACGTGGCGGTCCTTCGCAATATTCAGGACAATACAGAGGGCGCTCAGAGCCTGCATACCATCGCGACGGACGTCCGTCGCTCCACGGTTGCCTATATTCAGGAGCATGCCGGCGAGTTCCCGGGCGTCAAGATTGCCGAGCGTACCGAGCGCCAGTATCCATATGGCGAGACGGCATGCCATATCTTGGGCTATACCGGCACCATTACCTCCGAGCAGCTCGAGGCCCAGAATAAGAAAACCTCTGGCGATGATGATGCTTCTGCTGGCAAGATTACGTACCAGTCGGGCGATATCGTGGGCCAGGCGGGCGTTGAGAGCTACTACGAAAACCTGCTGCAGGGTATTCGTGGCGAGCAGACCGTCAAGGTCGATGCCTCGGGCAATGTGACCGGTCAGGCCGGCGCCGTGCCCGCGAAGGCCGGCTCCGACATTAAGCTCACGCTTGACCTTAAGATCCAACAGGCCTGCGAGACGGCACTGGCGAGCGCTATCGAGCTTGCCAAGACCACTGGCTACAGCAATGCCGGCAACGGCGCTGTGGTGTGTCTCGATCCCAACAATGGCGAGATCCTGGGCATGGCGAGCGAGCCCAAGTTCGATCCGTCCGTCTTTATCGGCGGCGTCTCAAATGACGTGTGGACCGAGCTCAATGATGACAAGGGTTCGCACCCGCTGCTCAACCGCGCCATTAGCGGACAGTACATGTCGGCTTCGACCATCAAGCCGCTCTCGGCACTGGCCGGTCTTGAGTTTGGAACCTACACGTCGGGGCAGACGACCAACTGCACGGGCTATTGGACGGGTCTGGGCAAGTCGTGGGGCAAGTACTGCTGGCTGCATTCCGGCCACGGCACCATGACGCTGCAGTCGGGTATCGCCAACTCGTGCGACCCCGTCTTCTACGACATGGGCAAGGCGTTCTTTTATGACGAGCAACATTCCGAGGGCCTGCAGGAGGTCTTTCGTCGCTGGGGCCTAGGCAAGACCTGCGGTATCGATCTGCCGAGTGAGGGCGCGGGCCGTATTCCCGATGCCGAGTGGAAAGAGTCGTACTTCACCGATGCCTCTGCCGAGGACCGCAAGTGGAATGCCGGCGACATGACCAACATCGCCATCGGCCAGGGCGACATCCTGGTGACGCCCCTGCAGATGGCGTGCGCCTATATGGGTCTTGCCAATGGCGGCAAGCAGTACGTGCCCCACGTGTTTTTGTCGGCCGTGTCGCGCGATGGCGATGGCGATGCCTATAAGTACAACGGCAAGGGCAAGAAGAAGCGTCTGGAGGCCAAGATCAACAGCGATTCGGATTTGGCTCTTGTTCGCAACGGCATGCACGACGTGATTTACACGGCATCGACGTCCCTGGCGGCTCACTTTGGCACCCTGACGCCGCAGGTATACGGCAAGTCGGGCACGGGCGAGAAAAGCGGCGAGGACGAATACGCGTGGTTCTGCGCCTATGCACCGGCCGATGATCCCAAGTACGTCATCGCTACTGTCCTGGAGCAGGGCGGCGGCGGCTCAGATACCGCGATGCATGTCGTGCGCGACGTGCTCGGCGTGATTTATGACGAGCCCGATACCTCTTCGGCCTCGGGCGATTCTTCGGTTCGATAGGAGGTTGCGATGGATTTTTCTCCGGCGGATCTGTTCCGTTCAACCAAGACCGGCTCTCGCAGCAGCCTGGACCGCGTCAACAAGCAACTTTCGGCCTCGCGTGGCACGTTTCGCCAAAAGGTGCATATCGGTGTGCTCGTGGCTACTGTGGCGCTCGTCGCCTACGGTGCCATCATTATCTGGTCAGCTTCGCAGTTTAAGGCCGATGCCTCGTTCTCACGCCATCTGCTGGGAATTGGCATCGGCACGGTGCTGGCGGTGCTGGTCTGGCGCTCCGACCTGCGCGGTATTTCCAATTTCTCGACGGCGTTGCTCGTCATCGACCTGATCGTGATCCTCTCGCCCAAGATTCCGGGTCTGTCCTATACGGGCGGTCTGGGCATGACGGGCTGGATCAAGATTCCCGGTATCGGCTTGACATTCCAGCCGGTTGAGCTTGCCAAGCTCATCACCATCTTCTTTATTGCTACGCTTGGCTCGCAGTATAACGGTCGCATCGATACCGTTCGTGACTACGTCAGGCTCTGCGGCATGCTGTCCATTCCGTTTTTGGCCGTCGTTGCCATGGGCGACCTGGGCTCGGGCCTGGTCGTGCTGGTTTCGGGCGCCATCGTCATTTGTATGAGCGGTGCACGCCGCGAATGGGTGCTGTCGACCTTGGCCCTGCTCGTGGGCCTGGTGGCCCTCGTCCTGGCGCTCGATTCGGTCTTTGATTCGTTGCTCGGCCACGATGTGCTCATCAAGCAGTATCAGATGAACCGTCTGACGGTCTTTATCGACCCCGATAATGCCGATTCGGACGATGCCTACAACCTGCAGCAGTCGCTTATCGCCGTTGGCTCGGGCGGCTTCTTTGGTAAGGGCCTGGGGCATGCGACGCAGTCGGCCGGCGGCTTTCTGCCTGAGTTCCACACCGACTTCGTCTTCGCCTTCCTGTCCGAGACCTTTGGCTTTTGCGGTTCCTTTTTGCTCCTGTGCCTCTACGTGCTGCTGATCTTTTCGACGATTCGCGTCGCCTTTAAGTGCGAGTCGCTGTTTTTGCGTCTTTCGTGTGTGGGCATCGTTGGCATGTGGGCGTTCCAGACTTTCGAAAACATCGGCATGTGCATCGGCGTGATGCCGATTACCGGTATTCCGCTTCCGTTTATTAGCTTCGGTTCGTCTTCGATGATGATTCAGCTGCTGACGGTGGGTATCGTACAATCCATATGGCGGCATCGTTCGGGCGCCGCGTAACCGCTGGAGGGGTTTGCTATGAAAATTCCCGTAGATAAGCTGACCCGCGCTTTTAAGATGGGCGCGTCCGTTAAGAAGGATTCCGATACGCCGGTGCGCGTCTCGGTCTATCTGGATTCGTCCGCCTCGCGCTTTCTGGCCGAGACGGTGCGTGACGCCTTTGTGCCGCAGACGACCTCGGGCATTGTGCGCGTCGAGCGTCTGGGGGAGGAGCGAATTGCTCCAAAGACCGATACCGATGTGGTGCTGGTGCTCTCGTGTGGTTCCGACCGCTTGGAGAGTGCCGTGCAGGAGCTCGTGATCGCCGGCGCGCCCGTGTGCGTGCTTGCCGAGTCTGCTGTGGAGGTGCCGTTTATCGAGGAGTCCACGCCCATGCTCGGCGTGGTAGCGGCAACCGATAAGACGTATCTGCTCGAGACGCTTGCTCGCTGGATTCTCGATCGCACCGACAAGGAAACGGCTTTTGCGGCGAACTTTGCCTTCATGCGCATCGCGGCCGCCAATCGTATCATCACCTCGTGCGCGCTCACCAATATGGCGACCGGTGCGCTGGTGTTTTTGCCGGGCGCCGATTATCCCGTTATGGCGCTGGCGCAGGTGGGCATGCTCTTTGAGCTCGCTGCCGTCTTTGGACGCGGCATTAAGCCCGAGCGCTGCTACGAGGTCGCGGGCGTGCTTGCCGGCGGTCTTGTGATCCGCGCGGTCACCCGCGCGCTCGTCAAGCAGACGCCGCATATTGGGTTTGCCGTCAAGGCGCTCACTGCTGCCGCGGGCACCTATGGCATGGGCCGTGCGCTCGTTTCGCTCTACGAGCGCGATGTCGACTACAGCCGTGCCAACGAGGTGGTCACTGCCACGTTCTCCCGCGTTCGCGATCTGGTGACCACGGTCGCGGGCGCTACCCGTCCTATGGCGTCCTATCAGGACGCATCAGATCTCGCTGCTTAGGGGTTTTCCGTTGCGCGTTGCATACCAAGACTGTTTTCATTTAATTGAGCCGTTGCTCGCCAAGGTCGAGAAGCCGAGTCGCTATATCGATCACGAGTGGGGCACGCTTTCCAAGGCCGATGCCGACTACCGTTGCTGCCTGATCTACCCGGATGTGTACGAGGTTGGTCTGCCCAACCAGGGCATCGCCATCCTCTACAACATCCTTAACCAGGCCGAGGGCATCTCCTGTGAGCGTGGCTATGTGCCGTGGCCCGATATGGGTGACGCCATGCGCGAGGCGGGTATTCCGCTGCTGTCGCTCGAGGGTGCAGCGCCGGTTGCTTCGTTTGATATCGTCGGTCTGCATGTGCCGCACGAGATGGCGGTGACGAACTTCCTCGAGGCACTCGACCTCGCTGGCATTCCGCTGTTAGCGGCCGACCGAGGCGAAGACGACCCCATCATCATCGCCGGCGGTCCCTCGGTGTACAACCCCGAGCCGTACGCGGCCTTCTTCGATGCCATCCTCATCGGTGAGGGCGAGGAATCGCTGCTCGAGACCTGCCAGCTGCATCGCCGCCTGCGTGATGAAGGAGTCCCGCGCGCGCAGATTGTTGAGCAGCTTGCATCCATTGCCGGCAACTACGTGCCGTCGCTCTATGAGGTTCGTCACGACGAGCCCTGCTCGCCGCATGGCTACACCGTGCCGCGTGAAGGCAAGGATGCGCCGACCGTGGTCTACAAGCGCGTCGTTGAGGATTTCGGCGCCACGAATCCGCTGTCGCAGTCGTGCGTGCCCTATGCGCAGCTGGTTCACGACCGCCTGTCTATCGAGATCCTGCGCGGCTGCGCCCGCGGCTGTCGTTTTTGTCAGGCCGGCATGACGTATCGCCCGGTGCGCGAGCGCTCGGCCGACCAGATCGTCTCCTCGGTGATTCAGGGTCTGGAAAAGACCGGCTATGACGAGGTGTCGCTGACCTCGCTCTCCACGACCGACCACTCCTGCATTCGCGACGTGCTCGGCAGGCTCAACCGTCGCCTGGAGGATACGGGTATTCGCGTGTCTATTCCGTCGCAGCGCCTGGATTCGTTTGGCGTGGATATGGCCGAGTCGGTCGCCGGCGAAAAGAAGGGCGGACTGACGTTCGCACCCGAGGCCGGCAGCCAGCGCATGCGCGACATCATTAACAAGAACGTGACCGAGGAGGACCTGGACCGTGCGGCCAAGGCGGCCTTCGAGGCCGGCTGGAACCGCATGAAGCTCTACTTTATGATGGGCCTTCCCGGCGAGCGCGACGAGGACATCGTGGCCATCGCCAATCTGGCCGATCACGTGCTGGAGCTCGGTCGTTCCGTGGTGCCCAAGGCTCGTCGCGGCTCGATTTCGGTGTCGATCTCGGTTTCGGTCTTTATCCCCAAGGCTGCCACGCCGTTCCAGTGGTGCCCGCAGCTCGACTACGACGACGTCAAGCGTCGCCAGAAGCTGCTTATCACGAGCGTTCGCAACCGTGCCGTCCGCGTGCATTACCACGATGCCGAGACCTCGCTCATCGAGGCCGCGCTTTCCCGCGCCGGTCGTGACATGACGCCCGTCATCATCGATGCTTGGCGCTCGGGCTCTCGCTTTGACGCCTGGGTAGAGCATTTCTCGCTCGATAACTGGAAGGAAGCTGCTGCCAAAAACGGCATCGACCTCAATGAGCTCGTGCACCTGCCCTACGAGTTGGACTGGCGCCTGCCGTGGGAGCACGTGAGCCCCGGCTGCACGCGCGGCTTCCTCGAGCGCGAGTACCGTCGCTCGCTCGAGGGCGTCACGACTCCCGACTGTACCCGCACGTCGTGCACCGGCTGCGGGATCTGCCCCACGCTCCACGCCAAGAATGTATTGATGGGTGATCGCGCATGAGTGAGCGCCTGACCGACAACCCCTCGCTCTTTAGGCTTCGTGTTCGCTATGGCAAGCGCGATCGCCTTAAGTACCTGGGCCATCTCGAAGTAATCCATACCATTGAGCGCATCGTGCGCCGTGCGGGACTTCCCTATGCCGTCACGCAGGGCTTCTCTCCGCACATGCGCGTGGGCTTCTCTTCGGCGCTACCGGTGGGTACGTCGTCGACATGTGAGTGGTATGACCTGTTTATGACCGAGTTCGTGGCGCTCGACGAGGCGTTTGGGCGCCTGGCTGCGGCGTCTCCGGCCGATCTGGCGCCCATCGAGGCGGCGTATATCGACGTGCGCACGCCGGCGTTGACGGCGCAGCTCACGCGCCTGTCGTATCGCATCGACCTGCACTTGGATCCCGAGGCGCCCGTAAGCGCCGACGAGGTGCGTCGTGCGATCGATACGCTGCGCGCGGGCCACGGCATCGACTACGCGCGCGGCAAAAAGAGCAAGCGCTTGGATTTGGATCACACGCTCGTGGGCTATGAGCTCACGGCGGGGGAGCGCCCGGACCATTTGGTGCTCATGCTCGACACCCATGCCGACAACGAGGGCTCCATGCGTCCGGAGATTTTGCTTTCTGCTGCTGATGTTTTGTTGCAGGGCTTGACCCCGGGCGTGGATGCACCTATTGTTTCCACCGGTATGCAAGACCTCGTGACCATCTGCTCCTACGATGTCGAGCGTCAGAATCAAGCATGCGAGGACGACGAGGGCCGACTCGTCAGCCCCATACCTGTGCGAACTTGTGGATTTGCTCCACATACTCGTTGACGGGGGTATTTTCGCCTGCTACTATATTCGGCTGTTGCACTAACTGATGCATGAAGGGCAAGTAAACATGTACGCAATCGTTAACACGGGCGGCAAGCAGTACAAGGTCGCCACCGACGATGTCATCACCGTCGAGAAGATCGAGGGCAATGAGGGCGACAAGGTCACCCTGCCGGTTATCTTCCTCAACGATGGTAAGAAGATCGTCACCGATCCCGACAAGCTGGCCAAGGCCAAGGTTACCGCTCAGATCGTTGAGCAGTTCAAGGGCGAGAAGCAGCTGGTCTTCAAGTTCCACAAGCGCAAGCGCTATCGTCGTCTGAAGGGTCACCGTCAGCAGCTCACCAAGCTGAAGATCGTGAAGGTTCAGGCTACCTCCCGCGCCAAGAAGGCTGTCAAGGCAGAGGCTGAGGCTGTTGCCGAGGCTCCCGTCGCCGAGTAGATTACACTCGTAACGAAAGAGTAGGTATACACAATGGCACACAAAAAAGGACTCGGTTCCTCCCGTAATGGCCGTGACTCCCGCGGTCAGCGCCTTGGCACGAAGCGCTATGCCGGCCAGACGGTAACCACGGGCACGATTCTCGTCCGTCAGCACGGCACGCACATCCACCCGGGTGAGAACGTTGGCCGTGGTAAGGACGACACGCTGTTCGCGCTGGTCGACGGTACCGTTGAGTTCCACAAGGGTATCAAGCACAGGGTCAGCGTACGCCCGCTCGCGAACGCGTAATTCACCCTTCATAGAGCACATATGTGGGAGGCACTTGAGTTTTAGGATTCAAGGGTCTCCCTCTTTTTTGTAGGAGGCGATTCTGTTGTCACAGTTCACCGATATCAGCCGCATTAACGTGTGCGGCGGCGACGGCGGAGCCGGATGCATGTCGTTTAGGCGCGAGGCATTTGTTCCCAAGGGCGGCCCCGATGGCGGCGACGGCGGTCGTGGCGGCAATGTCGTCATCCAGGCCGATGCTCAGCTGTCTTCGCTGATCGATTACCGCTTTAAGCATCACTTTCGCGCCGAGCGCGGCACGCACGGGCAGGGTGCCCGTCGTAACGGCAAGAGCGGCGAGGACCTGATTCTCAAGGTCCCTATGGGTACCGTGGTGCGGGAGCTCGACCCCGAGACGCAGACCCCGATGTTCGAGATTGCCGATCTGGTGCACGATGGCGAGCGCGTCGTCGTGGCGCCCGGCGGTGCCGGCGGCCTGGGCAACACGCACTTTGTGACGTCGGTGCGCCGCGCGCCCGCGTTCGCCCAGCTGGGCGAGCCGGCCGAGGAGCACTGGATTGAGCTCGAGATGAAGCTTATGGCCGATGCCGCGCTCGTGGGCTTTCCCTCGGTGGGTAAGTCATCTCTCATCGCGCGCATGAGTGCCGCCCGCCCCAAGATCGCCGACTACCCGTTTACCACGCTCGTGCCGAATCTCGGCATGGTGCGTGCCGGCGAATATTCTTACGTCGTTGCCGACGTCCCCGGTCTTATCGAAGGCGCGAGCGAGGGCAAGGGTCTGGGTCACCAGTTCCTGCGCCACATTGAGCGTACGGCTCTGATCATGCATGTCGTCGACATGACGGGTGGTTTTGAGGATCGCGATCCGGTCGAGGATTACCACATCATCAACCGCGAGCTCGAGCAGTATGGCGCCGAGCTCTCGGAGCGTCCGCAGATCGTCGTTGCCAACAAGTGCGACGCGCCGGGCACGGCCGACAAGATTGCCGACCTTAAGCGCGCAGCGCTCGACGATGGGCATATGTTCTTTGCCGTGTCCGCCGTGACGGGTGCCGGTCTCAACACGCTGATGCTTGCCGTGGGCGAGCAGGTGGCTAAGCTGCGCGCCGAGTTGGCTGTCTCGGATGAGCCGGTCGTTCTGCGCGACGATGAGTGGGAGCGCCGCCGCCTGCAGCGTGAGAAGCGTTTCCGTATTGTCCAGGAAGAGCCAGGTGCCTTCCGCGTGGTCGGTCGCGCCATCGAGCGCATGGTCATCCAGACCGACTGGGAAAATGAGGAAGCCGTCATTTACCTGCAGCATAAGTTTGCGCGTATGGGTGTTGACGACGCGCTCGAGAAGGCCGGTTGCCGTGCGGGCGACGAGGTCCGCATTTGCCAGCGCGCCTTTGACTTTGAGGGCGCCGAGGACTTCTCGGAGTACGAGGAGCTCGAGGATGCTGGCGAGGACGTTGCCGTTGAAGCCATTGACATGGCCGATGCTGCGGATGAGGGCGTCGAGGTTGTCGATGCGACGGATGCAGCGGATGCCGCGGGCGATACCGAGACACCGGAGGGCGAGTAAGCCATGTCGCTGCGCGGTGGAATCGGTCTGCCCGAGCTTCCTCTAGAGGACGGGCAGGAGTTTAGGCTCGGCATTATGGGTGGCACCTTTGATCCCATCCATTACGGGCACCTGGTGACCGCCGAGCAGGCGCGCGAGTCGCTCGACTTGGACGCTGTGCTCTTTATGCCGGCGGGTTCTCCTGCCTTTAAGCTTGACAAGCCGGTGACGCCTGCCGAGGACCGTTATGCCATGACGGTCCTCGCCACCGCCGCGAACCCGGCTTTTTTGGCGAGCCGGTTCGAGATCGACCGCCCGGGCGTAACCTATACGGCCGATACGCTTCATGCCCTTCGCGACTTTTACCCGCCGCAGGTAAAGCTCTACTTTATTACGGGCGCCGACGCGATCATCGATATCGTGACCTGGCATGATGCCGAACGAATCGCTGAGCTTGCTACCTTTATTGCGGCGACACGACCGGGCTTTGATATCGATACGGCGCGTGCCCGAATCAAAGAGTCGGGGCTGCCGTTCGACGTGCGCTATATTCAGATTCCAGCGTTGGCGATCAGCTCGACGAACATTCGTAAGCGAGTTGCCCGCGGTATGAGCGTGCGCTATCTTACGAGCGAGTCCGTGCTCGGCTACATTCGCAAACGCAGGCTATATGCCGATCTGGGCCAAGAAGATTTTGAGTGATGGGGGTCTACGTTGTCGGTAGAGGATCAGTTTGAGGGCGATGAGCGCGCGCTGCTCAAGCGCATTCAAGAGCTGCTCGATGTTCGCATGAAGGATAAGCGCAAGCGCTATGTGCATTCGCTGGGTGTTGCCGAGACCGCACTTCATCTGGCCGAGGTCTACGGCGTTGACCGCTTTGATGCCGCTGCCGCCGGCCTGATCCATGACTGGGACAAAGTGCTCTCCGACGACGAGCTCGTGGCCCGCGCGCTTCACTATGGCATCAAGGTTGCCGGTTCTCCTTCTGCCGCGACGCCGCTTTTGCATGGCCCTGTTGCCGCCTATGAGCTTCCGCAGCTTTTTCCCGAGCTGTCGCCGGCCGTTTTCCAGGCTGTCGACCGTCACACCGTGGGTGCCTGCGACATGACGCCGCTCGATATGGTGGTCTTTGTGGCCGATGCCATCGAGCCCAACCGCCACGGCGACTATGCGCATGCGCTGCGCAAGATGGTGGGGGAGTCGACGCTCGATGAGTTGTTCTTCTCCTGTTTTGCGCAGGGTCTGGTCTATGTGATCCAGTCCGGGCGCTATCTTTATCCCACGGCTATTACGATTTACAACCATTACGCCCAGCTGCGCTATCTCGGGCTGTCTAGAAAGAGGTATTCCATGGCCGACGAGACCATGACCGACGAGCAGATTCTTGAAGGCGTGGAGCACAAGAGCTTCGCCGCCACGTCCGACCGCACTGCCGCCTCGCTGTCCGCGAGCGGTGTCGCCGCCGAGGATGTCGCCCGCGCCGCCGCGCAGGCCGCCTACGACAAGAAGGGCGAGGACGTTCAGGTGCTCGACCTGACCGAGCTTTCCGATGTGTGCGACTACTTTGTGCTTGCCACCGGTGCCAACAACCGCCAGGTCGATTCAATTGTCGACGAGATCGAGGAGAAGGTCGCCGAGGCTTGCGGCGAGCATCCGTTCTCCATCGAGGGCCGCGAGCAGAAGACTTGGATGCTCATGGACTACGGTTCGGTTGTCGTCCACGTCTTCACTCCCGAAGCCCGCGACTTCTACCGCCTCGAGAAACTCTGGGGAGACGCCCCCCAGCTCCCCCTCAACCTCCTCTAGTAGCTCATTTGAGACGGGGTTTAGCTACCCTCACGCATATCGCCGGGCAGGTGCGGTTTTCCGCACCTGCCCGGCTTTCTTTTTGCCCAAAGGCGGTTAATCGTTGAAGCGGGATTGGCGGCCGAAGGATAGGGCGGTGTCGCCGAACTTGTCTCGGACGGCGTCGATGGCGACGGAGAGGTCGCGGCGGTCGCTGGATTGGGCTCCGCGATCATCGACTTCGCAGAACAGGTCGGTTTGGATCCCGCCTTGGTGGTCGAAGTCGCTCATGCCGATGCCCGCTAAGCGAACATGCATGCCTTCCTGCCAGATATTGTCGAGCAGTTCGAGTGCAACCGCCACGAAAATGTTCTCATCGTCGGTCGGATGAGGCAGCCGGCGCTGTGCCGTACGCCCGCTGCCATACGAATACTTGAGCTTGAGCGTTACCGTGGCACCCGTCAGCCCCTGACGGCGCAGACGGCGTCCCACTGACTCTCCCAACAGCGCAATCGCCGCCTCAATATCCCCACGCTCAGTCAAATCTTTAGCAAAGGTGCGTTCATTGCTGACCGACTTGACCTCGCGCTCTTCATCGAGGCTCGTGACTTCAGAGATTTCGAGTCCCAGCGCACGCTGACGCATGCGCTCGCCATTGACGCCAAAAATAGAGGCCAAGGTGGATTCCGGTGCACGCGATAGCTCTCCGAGGGTGTAGATGCACATGCGGCGCAGTCGCTCCTCGGCCGAGCGCCCAATGCCACTCATGGCAGATACCGGCAGTGCGGCCAAAAAGCGCTGCTCGGTTCCGGGGCGCACGATGGTCAACCCAAACGGCTTATCCCGCTCGCTTGCGATCTTTGCAACCGTCTTGTTGCAGCCCACGCCAATGGAGCACGTCACTCCCAGCGCTGCCACGCGGTCGCTTATACGCTGCGCAACCAGCAGCGGGTCTTCGGGCGCAAAGCGACCCGGTGTGATATCGATAAAGGCTTCGTCGATGGATACGCGCTCAACGCGCGGCGTCTCCTCGGCGAGAATCGCCATGACTTGCGCGCTCACCTCGCGGTAGCGATCAAAGTGCCCGTGCGTCCAAATGGCTTGCGGGCACAAGCGCCGCGCCTCGGCCGAGGCCATGGCAGAGTGCACGCCAAAGCGACGTGCCTCATACGAACACGTAGACACGACGCCACGCGAATCGGCGTCTCCGCCCACGATGAGCGGCTTTCCTCGCCATTCGGGATGATCGAGCATTTCCACGCTCGCAAAAAACGCATCGAGGTCCATGAGTCCCACCGCCGGACCCGTCCAGGGAGGCGGCGTGACGCCCATGGCATCCTCATAACCGTATGTATGTTCGCGTCTTTCCATGTCATGAGTATACCGCGCAGCTCATGTGGGGTGCGTGTATGTGCTTGCAAATCCCGAATTCTTGTCTAAGATATGGATTTGCCCTCGACTACACCGAAGAAGTTGGTCTCACGGACTTCACCTGCCCGCGTCGATGGCGTATTATGTTCAACTGTTTGTTTGTAGTTGCAGCCTAAAGCTGCTTGGTTGGAGGAGTTTCCTTTGGCAGTCAAGATTCGCCTTGCTCGTCACGGCGCTAAGAAGCGTCCGTACTACCGTGTCGTCGTCGCCGATTCCCGCGCCCCGCGTGACGGTCGTATCATCGAGGAGGTTGGCCGCTACAACCCGATGACCGCCCCCAAGACCATCAACCTCGACCTCGAGAAGATCGCCGACTGGCAGTCCAAGGGCGCTCAGCTCACCGACGCCGTCGCCGCTCTGGTCAAGGCCGCCAACGAGGGCGAGAAGACCGAGACCGTCGTCAAGAAGTCCAAGAAGCAGCTCGCCAAAGAGGCCGAGGCCGCTAAGGCTGCCGCTGAGGCCGCTGAGGGCGCCGAGGAGTAAATCGTGCCTGAGGTTGACGCTGCACAGCTCGAGGGTGAGGCAATGCTCTCAGATCGCATCGCCGATCTCGTCGAATATCTCGTTGTTCAGATCGTCGACGACCCGGATTCCGTGAGCCTTGAGGTCATCGATGGTGATGACGCCTCTACGATTGAGGTTTCGGTCGCCGAGGATGACGTCGCTAAGGTCATCGGCCGTCGTGGCCGTACCATCAAGGCCATTCGCACGCTCGCCCGTGCACTGGCCGCTCGCCTCGACACTGCTGTCGAGGTAGAGGTTCTGGGCTAGGACCTTGAGGTCCCAGTACAAAAACATCGCCCGTGTGGTCAAGCCGCACGGAAGGAAGGGGGAGGTCCTCGCGCAGCCGCTGCGGGGGCTTCCTTCTGTATTAGAGCCGGGCATGCGCGTCGCCCTGACGCCGCCGGCGCTCAAGCGCGACCGCTTTTGCACGGTCGTGTCCGTCACCGATACGGGCGATGGCGATCTGGTCTCGTTTGAGGGCATTGACGACTTGACGGCCGCCGAGGGCATCACGGGATGCTATGTGCTGGCAAATCGCGACGACTTTGAGCTCGATTCGCTCGACGCTGCCTATACCGACCTGATGGGTCGCGAGGTGGTCGACGAGCGCTTCGGTTCGCTCGGCACGATCGTCGAGATCATGTCGACGCCCGCTAACGATGTTTGGGTTGTCGAGGGTGATCGGTACGGCGAGGTACTGATTCCCGTGATCGAGCAGGTTGTGCTCGATCTTCCCGACACAGGAACAATTTCCGTCCACGTTATGGACGGCCTGATCGATATGGACAAGTAGGGAGGACAACATGCTGATCGAGACCCTTTCGGTCTTTCCCGAGATGTTTGAGCCCGTTATGTCCACATCGATTTTGGGCCGCGCCCGCAAGGCCGGCCTTTTTGATTTTAAGGCGTATAACCTGCGCGACTGGACGCACGACCGCCATCGTACCGTCGATGACGAGCCGTACGGCGGCGGGCAGGGCATGCTCATGAAGGTCGAGCCTATCGCAGAGGCCATCGAGGCCATTAGCGCAGAGGGTCCTAAGCCCACTGTGGTGTTCTTTACCCCCTGTGGCGAGCCTTTTACGCAGCATGTGGCCGAGCGCCTGCTCAAAAGTGAGCGCCTGCTGTTTGTGTGCAGCCGTTACGAGGGCGTCGACGAGCGCGCGTATGCGTATGCCGATGAACGTCTGTCGATCGGCGACTATGTGCTCACGGGCGGCGAGCTGCCCGCGATGGTCGTTGCCGATGCCGTCGTACGCCTCATTCCCGGCGCCTTGGGCGACGAGATGAGCAACGTGGACGAGTCGTTCTCGACCGCCGAGGACGGAGGCCTGCTCGAGTACGCGCAGTACACCCGCCCCGCCGAGTTCAACGGCGAGGGCGTTCCTCCGGTGCTCGTGAGCGGCGATCACGCCAAGGTCGATGCCTGGCGCCGCAAGAATGCCATCGAGCGCACCTGTCGCTGGCGTCCCGACCTGATCGAGACTGCGCGGCTCACGCCCGAGGAGCGCGCTTACGCGCAGGAGATCCTTGACGCTTCGTATTCGCAGAGCGAGGAGTGAGTATGGTTCCTACGCAACATTCCGCGTTGAGGGGCGCTTTTGAGTGGATCGCGGTCATCGCGATCGCGCTTGTGGCCACCTTCCTGATCCGCACCTTTGTGGTCGAGCCCTTTGTGGTGCCCACCGGCTCTATGGAGGACACAATCGAGATTGGCGACCAGATCCTGGCGCAAAAGGTGAGCCTCGAGCTCGGTCAGCCCGTCAAGCAGGGCGATATCGTGGTGTTTCACAACCCCGATGGCACCTCCGAGCATGATGTTCTTGTCAAGCGCGTTATTGCCACGGCCGGCCAGACGGTCGACCTGCAGGATGGCAAGGTGGTCGTTGACGGCCAAGCGCTCGACGAGGACTATACGACGGGCATGAGCTGGCCACTTTCGGTCCAAGCGCCCGGCGCTCAGGTAAGCTATCCCTACACCGTTCCCGACGGGTGCGTGTGGGTGATGGGCGACAACCGCGAAAACTCTGCCGACTCACGCTACTTTGGTCCCGTCGATCGCTCTGATTTGATCGCTGTGGCGCTTGTGCGCTACTGGCCGCTCAACCGCATCGGCGCTATCGACTAAAAACCGCTATAGTACAGTACCTAACCGTGTAATCGTTTCGACGAGGGGATATTAGAGGCATGAACGCTTCATCGCTTTCCTTCCAAGACATCATCCTGCGCCTCCAGCAGTACTGGGGCGAGCAGGGCTGCGTCATTATGCAGCCCTATGACTCCGAGGTCGGTGCCGGTACCTTCCATACCGCGACCACGCTGCGCTCGCTCGGTCCCGCCGAGTGGCGCACCTGCTATGCGCAGCCCTGCCGCCGTCCCGCCGACGGCCGCTACGGCGAGAACCCTAACCGCATGCAGCACTACTATCAGTTCCAGGTGCTCATCAAGCCCTCGCCGGTCAACGCCCAGGAGCTCTACCTGGGTTCGCTGGCCGCCATTGGCCTGGACCCCAACGACCATGACGTCCGCTTTGTCGAGGACGACTGGGAGAGCCCGACGCTCGGCGCCTGGGGTCTTGGCTGGGAGGTCTGGCTCAACGGCATGGAGGTCACGCAGTTTACGTACTTCCAGCAGGTGGGCGGCATCGAGGTCGACCCCGTGCCTGTCGAGATCACCTATGGCCTGGAGCGTATCGCCATGTATGCGCAGGGCGTCAACTCCGTCTACGACCTGGTGTGGAGCTACCTGCCCGACGGCACGCCCATGACCTATGGCGACGTGTTCCTCGAGAACGAGCGCGAGTTCAGTGCCTATAACTTTGAGGTCGCCAACGTCGAGATGATGCGTCAGAAGTTTGACGACTACGAGGCCGAGTGCCATTCCTGCCTGGAGCGAAAGCTGCCGCTGCCGGCGTACGACTGTGTCATGAAGTGCAGCCACGCCTTCAACCTGCTCGATGCCCGCGGTGCCCTATCCGCGGTCGAGCGTGCCAACTACATCCTGCGCGTCCGCGCCGTCGCCAAGGCGTGCTGCGAGGCCTACATGGCCGAGGTCGCCGGAGTCAACGAGAATGCCGACCAGGAAGGCGAGGTGGCGTAAGCCATGGCAGACGCTAAGGATTTCCTGTTTGAGATCGGTACGGAGGAAATGCCCTCCGCGCCGCTGAACAATGCCGTCAAGCAACTTGGCACCATGATCGCCAAGGGCCTCGACGAGGCCGGTCTGGCCCACGGCGAGGTCCGCGTGATCTCGAGCCCGCGTCGTCTGGCTGCGCTCGTGGCCGATGTCGCCACTGCGACCGATGAGGTCCATGAGGTCAAGCGCGGTCCCGCGGCAAACATTGCCTTCGATGCCGACGGCAACGCCACCAAGGCCGCCCAGGGCTTCGCCCGCAAGTGCGGTGTGGCTGCCGAGGACCTGGTTCGACGCGAGGACACTGACGGTCGCGAGTATGTGTTCGCCGAGAAGAACATCCCTTCCGCCCCGGCCACCCCGATCCTGACGGCCCTGTGCGAGAAGACTATCGCTGGCCTGCAGTGGCCCAACTACCGCTCTCAGCGCTGGGGTCACGAGCATGCGACCTTTGTTCGTCCGGTCCGTTGGATCTGCTGCCTTTTGGGCGAGGATGTTGTTCCCGTGTCGTTTGCCGACGTGACGAGTGGCAACACCACGCGTGGTCATCGCGTACTTGGCCCTGGTGACCACGTTGTCGCCAGCCCCGCCGTCTACGAGCAGGTGCTCGAGGACGCCGGCGTGCTTTCTGCCGAGCGCCGTCGCGAGGCCATCCTTGCCGGTATCGCCGAGGTCGAGGCTGCCCGTCCCGGCTGCCATGTTGATACGCCCAAGAAGGTCTTCGAAGAGGTCATCAACCTCTGCGAGTGGCCGACGGTGCTCGTCGGTACCTTCGACGAGGAGTTCCTCAAGGTCCCGCACGAGATCATCTGCGAGTCCATGCTCACCAATCAGCGCTACTTCCCGATCTATGACGGCGAGGGTAAGCTCACGCGTGAGTTCGTGGTCGTCTCCAACAGCAAGCCCGAGAACGCCGAGCGCGTGATCGACGGCAACGAGCGCGTCGTGCGCGCCCGTCTGGACGACGCTAAGTTCTTCTACGAGGAGGACCTGAAGATCTCCCTCGACGAGTTCCGTGAGCGTTTGGCCAAGGTTGCCTTCCAGGAGAAGCTCGGTAGCGTGCTCGCCAAGTCCGAGCGCATTGAGCAGCTCGCGCTCGCTATCGCCCGCGAGGCTCACCTGGGCGCCCATCTTGCCGCCGATGCCGCTCGCGCCGCGCACCTGTGCAAGGCCGACCTGGTGTCCAACGCCGTCGTCGAGTTCACGAGCCAGCAGGGCGTGATGGGCGGTTATTACGCGACCGCGATGGGGGAGAACGACGAGGTCGCCCATGCTATTCGCGATCACTATCGTCCTCGCTTTGCCGGTGACGAGCTGCCCGAGGGCACCGCTGGCTGCATCGTGGCCTGCGCCGACAAGCTCGATACCATCGCCGGTATCTTTTCCATCGGCGAGCCCCCGACCGGCTCTTCGGACCCCTATGCGCTGCGTCGTGCCGCTATCGGCATCATCAACATCCTGCGCGACCGCCTGCCGATTGACCCCACGTCGCTCATCGACTTCGCCCTCGAGCTCTACAGCGAGCAGGGCATTGAGTTCGACGCCGCCGAGGTCGCCCAACAGGTTCGCGACTTCTTCCATGGCCGCCTTGTGAGCATGGCCCGCGACGAAAAGATCCCGGCCGATACCGTTGCCGCCGTCTCCGCGGTGCACATCATCGCCCCGTCCGTCTTCTTCGCCCGCTGCGCCGCGCTCGACGAGGCCCGCAAGAACGATGCCGAGACCTTCGACAACCTGGCTACCGCCTATGCCCGCGCCGCGCACATCTCCAAGCCCGAGCTGGGTGCGGAGTACGACCGCAGCCTGATGGGCGAGGCCGAGCTCGCGCTCGCCGACGCCTCCGAGGCCGCTCAGACCGCTGTTGATGCCGCCCTTGCCGCCGAGGATTACCCGGCCGCATTTGCCGCCCTTGCAGCTCTGCGTGCCCCCATCGACCGCTTCTTCGACGAGGTTATGGTCATGGACAAGGACGAGCAGCTCCGCGATAATCGCCTTAAGCTGCTCAACCGCTTCGAGGCCGTTTTCTCCGGCATCGCCAACATCGGTGAGCTTGCCCGCAAAAAGTAAGCCAGCCTGCGCGTAAGCGCAAAAGGAGCCCCGCATGGATTGCCCGGTCGCCGTTCGTCCCACCGTTATCGTTATCTCCGACTCTCTCGGCGATACCGCTTGTGAGGTGGTGCTTGCGGCGTCCGGGCAATTTGATGAAGGGGCTTTTCGTCTCTTGCGCCTGCCCAAGGTGAACTCTGTGGAGCAGGTCAAGTCGTTTGTGGGTCCGCGTGTCGATGCGGACCATCGCGATATCGCCGTGTTCCATACCATTGTCGATCCGGCGCTTCGCGCCCGTGTGCTCGATTACCTGGGTATGCTGCATATTCGCTCGGTCGACCTGATCGGCCCGACGCTTGCCGTGCTGTCGTCGCTTATCGGTGTGTCGCCCAAGGGCGTCGCGGGCGTGATTCACAAGACCGATGACCGCTATTTCCATCGTATCGAGGCCATGGAGTATTTCGTTGAGCACGATGACGGGCGCGGTTGCGACGATCTGTCGGGTGCCGATATCGTGCTGTTGGGCGTATCGCGCACGTCCAAGACGCCGTTGTCGATGTATTTGGCCTATCAAGGTTACAAGGTTGCCAATGTTCCGTTGGCCCATGGCATGGAGCCGCCGAAGTCGATTTACGAGGTTGACCCGATGCGCCTGTTCGGCCTGATTTCGACCGTCGATGTGATTTCCGAAATTCGCGATAGCCGCTTGGGCGACGACTACGCCCGTGCCGTCGCCGGCTCCTATGCCGAGCCCGAGAGCGTGCGCAGCGAGCTCGAGGAAGCTCGCGCCCTCATGAAGCGCCTGGGCTGCTTTGTGGTGCGTACCGACGGCAAGGCGATCGAGGAGAGCGCCTCCGAGATCATTAGTCACTTGGAGGAAATCCAAGAAGCCCGTGCCCGCCGCGCCGCCCGTCGAGCCCAACAAAGCTAGCTTATTGGGGTAGCTAAAAATGCCCCGCCTAAAATAACTAACTAAAAATAATGCACGATAATGGTAAAGCGATTTAGCAAGATACTGGCATTTTACCTGCAAGCTTCTTGCATTGGTATCTTCATAAGGTAACCACCTTTACCTACCGTTTACCGCCATATTTATCACGTTTACCAACCCCCGCGCCCTCTGCGCAAGCCAGCTCAATGCCCGCCGTATAGTACCCTCACGGCTCGCATCCGGCGGGTCGATTCGTTACCACGGTCGTGCGCGTAAGTGCATGGAAGGGGAAGTATCGTGAGCGATTGCAAGAGGGTTTACCGTTTTGGAACCGACGCCCAGGGCACCTGTGTCACTGAGGGCGACAAGTCCATGAACTTCGTGCTTGGCGGCAAGGGCGCAAACCTTGCCGAGATGAGCCGAATCGGCCTACCGGTTCCCGGTGGCTTTACCATTACCTGCCAGACCTGCGTCGAGTACTCCGGTGCCGGCAACGTCTGGCCCGAAGGCGCACTCGATGAGATCGTTGCCGCCGAGGCCGACCTCGAGGCCCGCTGTGGCAAGAAGCTCGGTGACGACAATGATCCGCTGCTCGTGTCGGTTCGCTCGGGCGCTCCATTTTCCATGCCCGGTATGATGGACACGGTCCTCAACTTGGGCCTCAACGACGACTCCGTTCAGGGGCTCATCGCCCAGACGCAAAATCCGCGTTTTGCCTGGGATAGCTACCGCCGCTTTATCCAGATGTTCTCCAACGTCGTTATGGGTGTTGATGCCGACCTGTTCGAGAACGCCCTGACCCAGGCCCGCCTGGTCGCCGGTGTTCGCGTCGATTCCGAGCTTTCCGCCGAGGACCTTCAGGAGCTTGTCGAGACCTTCAAGGGCATCTTCTCTGATAACGTCGAGGCCGCCCTGTATCCCGAGCTCGAGGTCACCGGCGGCAAGCCCGTCTTCCCGCACGATCCGGAGCTTCAGCTGCGCCTTACCATCCAGGCCGTCTTTGGCAGCTGGATGAACGAGCGCGCCTGCATCTACCGCAAACAGCACGGCATCTCCGACGAGCTCGGTACTGCCGTCAACGTCCAGGCTATGGCTTTTGGCAACAAGGGTGAGACCTCCGCGACCGGCGTCGCCTTTACGCGCAACCCGGCAGACGGCACCAAGGAGTTCTACGGTGACTTTTTGGTTAACGCCCAGGGCGAGGACGTTGTCGCCGGCATCCGCAACACCGAGCCCATCGCCGACCTCAAGGCCACCCCGGGCCTCGAGTCTGCGGGTGAGGAGCTCGAGCGCGTGTTCCTGACGCTCGAGGATCATTACCGCGATATGTGCGATATCGAGTTCACTATCGAGCAGGGAAAGCTCTGGATGCTCCAGACCCGCGTGGGCAAGCGTACCGCAACCGCCGCTCTGCGCATCGCCATCGAGATGGTCGAGGAGGGACTGATCACCCGCGAGGAGGCCGTAAACCGCATCGATCCCGCGCAGCTCGACCAGCTCCTGCACCCGCAGTTCGATGCTTCCAAGAAGTACGAGGCGCTGGCCTGCGGTCTTAACGCCAGCCCCGGTGCCGCCGTGGGCGAGGTCGTTTTCTCGAGCGATGACGCCGTCGCGCGCGCCAACGAGGGTCACAAGGTCATTTTGGTTCGCTGGGAGACTAACCCCGACGACCTGAAGGGCATGGTCGCCGCCGAGGGTATCCTGACCAGCCACGGTGGCAAGACGAGCCATGCCGCCGTTATCGCCCGCGGCATGGGTACGCCCTGCGTCTGTGGCGTTGAGCGCTTCCATATTGACGCCGCCGAGAAGGTCGTGCGCATCGAGGGCAGCGACCGCGTACTGCGCGAGGGTGATGTCATCTCCATCGACGGCACCCAGGGTATCGTCGTCGACGGCGCCGTCGATCTGGTTTCGGCCGAGCTCACCGGCGATCTGGACACCATCCTGTCCTGGGCCGACGAGATCCGTCTGGACGAGACCGACGGTCACGCCAACCACGTGCGCGTCAACGCCGACAACCCCGAGGACGCCGCGCTCGCACTCGAGTTTGGTGCCGAGGCCATCGGCCTATGCCGCACCGAGCACATGTTCCTGGGTGACCGTAAGAACATCATCCAGAGCTTTATCCTGTCTGACGATGAGGCCGTGAAGCAGCAGGCCCTGGCCGACCTGCTCAAGGTCCAGACCGAGGACTTTCTGGCGATGTTCAAGACCATGTCCGGTCGTGATGTGGTTGTCCGCCTGCTCGATCCGCCGCTTCATGAGTTCCTGGATAATCCTCGCGAGCTCGAGGTCGCCATCACCAAGAAGGAAGCCGCTGGCGCCAGCGAGGAAGAGATTGCCACTCTGCGTGCCCGCCTACGTCGTATCGACGGCATGGTCGAGTCCAACCCGATGCTGGGCTTGCGCGGCGTGCGCCTGTCCGTCGTCTTTAGCGATCTGCCGCTCATGCAGGTTCGCGCCGTCGCCACGGCTGCTGCCCGCCTTATCCAGGAGGGCGTCGATCCGCGTCCCGAGATCATGGTTCCGCTCGTTTCCATCACGGCCGAGCATGTCCAGACCCGCGAGGTCATCGAGCGCGCGATCGCTGAGGTTTCCGCTGAGGAGGGCGTCGAGCTCAATATTCCCGTGGGCACGATGCTCGAGCTGCCGCGTGCCTGCATGGTCGCTGACGAGATCGCCCATCATGCCGACTTCTTCTGCTTTGGCACCAACGACCTCACCCAGACCACCTTCGGCTTCTCCCGCGACGATGCCGAGGCCAAGTTCATTCCGCTGTACATGCACAAGAAGATCTTAAAGGACAACCCCTTCGAGACCATCGATACGGCAGTACTCGAGCTGGTGCGCATGGCTGTCGAGAAGGGCCGCGCCACCAACCCCGACATGCACTTTGGCGTGTGCGGTGAGCACGGCGGCGACCCCAAGTCCATCAAGGGCCTGTTTAACGTGGCCGATGTGGACTATGTGTCCTGCTCGCCCTACCGCGTGCCCCTCGCACGCCTGGCTGCCGCTCAGGCCAAGCTCGAGGCTAAGCGTTCCGCCTAACGTTTTGGGTTTAGACGCCTAGCGTAGCCCCCCTTCATGCCGCCCGTCTCATTCGTGAGACGGGCGGTTATCATGTGCGGGTTTTGTCTTTTTGTCTGCGTAAAAAATTGTTCTTGCAGCAGAAACCCGCGCGTGTATACTCGAATGCGTTTGTTCAACTACGTGCCGGCCAAGGTGGTACGGCACCTCTAGAAGAGTAAGGAATTGCACATGGATTACATCCGCGCAATCGAGCGTCAGCAGATCCGCGAGGACATTCCTCAGGTTCGCGTCGCCGACAACGTCAAGGTTCACTACCGCATTAAGGAAGGCGACCGCGAGCGCATTCAGGTCTTCCAGGGCGACGTCATCCGCATGGCCGGCGCCGGTGCCCGCGAGACCTTCACCGTCCGCAAGATGTCCTTCGGTGTCGGTGTTGAGCGTACCTTCCCGCTTCACAGCCCCAAGATCGCCAAGCTCGAGGTCGTTCGTCATGGTCGCGTCCGTCGCGCCAAGCTGTACTACCTCCGCGACAAGGTGGGCAAGGCTGCTCGCATCCCCGAGAAGCGCTAAGAAGATCGCAGCGTCTGTCCACTCGTTTGGACACAAGGGTCACCTTCGGGTGGCCCTTCTTTTTATCTGATTTGCATGCAAGGAGGGTCTGGTATGGCCAACATGACGAGCTCGGTTTCGGCATCGCAGGTTGCCGGTGAGTTGGCGAGCGCTACGTTTGAGGAGATTCCCGCCTTCGTGGAGTATTATCGCGAGGACCCGCGCCAGCAGGTGATCAAGGCTTGCGAACGCGCCCTCAAACGCCATGCCAAAGAGCTTGCCGAGCGCGAGCGCGTCAATGACATGTATGAGCTTATGCATGAGCTTGGCGGCGATGGGGTGGTCGTTGGTGTCGACGAGGTGGGTCGCGGATCGGTGGCCGGTCCTTTGACGGTATGCGCCGTCTGTCTTCCTATGGAGCCGCGCGTCTGGGGTATCAACGATTCCAAAAAGCTCACGCCCGCGCGCCGCGAGTTGCTCTCAGTGAAGATTGCCGAGGTGGCGACGGCGATCGGTTTTTGCCATATCGCGCCTAAGGATATCGATGAGATGGGCATGGCCCGTGCCATTCGTACCGCCGTTGCGGGCGCCGTGGCCGATACGGGACTTGAACCCGACTGCGTCCTCATGGATGGCAACCCCTTGGGCGCCGTTCCTAACGAGCGCGACGTGGTCAAGGGCGACGCCAAGATCGCCTGCATCGCCGCGGCATCCATCATGGCAAAGGTCACGCGTGACGAGATGATGGTCGAGTACGATGCCGAGTATCCCGAGTACCATTTGGCCGAATCGAAAGGCTATGCGAGCCCCGAACACATCGAGGCTATTCGCAAACATGGTCTTTCTCCGTTGCACCGTGTGAGCTTTTGCGGAAACTTTCTGCAGACTGAGCGCCTTTTCTAGGTCAATTGTGGAGACAGGGACCCCTGGCGTTTTATAAACCTGCTGGTAGCGGGCCGTGTGCAACGTGATTGTTGCGTACGGCCCGTTTTTTGTTGGCATTTGGTCAGCTTTTGGTTTGCTTCCGGTACTTACCCGCATGAAAGGTGCCCTCATCATCGGGGCAATGCAGTGTGCGGGAAAGGAGACCCCATGAGTGCCGCAAGCAAAAAGAGCAAGACGCAGCGGCTCAAGGAGCGTTGGGAAAACGGCGAGCTCGACTGCGGGGCGATGACGCCCGAGTTTATCAAGGGACTCAGTCCCCGCGAGCTGGGCATGCTGGGCGAGCTGATCACCATCGACTACTTTAACGAGCGCGGCTACACCTTGCTGGAACAGGGTTATCGTTGCACCGAGGGCGAGGCCGATCTGGTGCTGCTTGATGAGCTCGACGATGTCGTGGTGATGGCCGAGGTCAAGACCAGACGCGTCGCCCTGGATTGCACCACGCGGGTCTTTCCCGAGGAAGCCGTGGACGCCCAAAAGCAACGCCGCTACCGCCGCATCGCAAGTTGCTATCTCATGGATCATTATCCGCTCAAGGCGATTCGCTTCGATGCCGTGGGTGTCACCATTCGCGGCGGGCATATCGCCGAGATCGAGCATCAGTACAACGCGTTCGATTGGCAGGTGTCGTGATGGCGTTCGAGACGTTTGCCGTTCACGCGGCCTGCATCCGCGGCGTCGAGGCGATTCACGTCACGGTCGAGGTCTCGCTTGCCGGCGGCGTTCCGGGCATTCAGATGCTCGGCATCCCGAGTATGGAGGTGATGGAGTCGCGTGGTCGCATTCGCTGTGCGATGCGCTCCGCCGGGTTCGAGATCCCACGCTCGGGCATTACGGTCAATCTGGCACCTGGCGATATTCGCAAGACCGGTAGCGGCTTTGATCTTCCCATCGCCATCGCGGTATTGGCGGCCGATGGTCAGATTCCCCGCGACAACCTCGATCGTTGTCTTATCGCCGGTGAGCTTGGCTTGGACGGTACGGTGCTTCCCGTCAAGGGCGAGGTGGCGTTTCAGTTATTGGCGCGTGATTTGGGGCTGTCTTTTATCGCCGGCAGATCAGACCAGCATGTGCCACTCGCGGGCGTGGATTGCGGATTCATAGATCATTTGTCTCAGCTTGCCCATGGCATGGGCGATGCCGCGCGGCATTATCTGGATTCCGAGGGTGTGGAGGCTACTTTTGAGCCCGAACTCGACTATGCCGACGTGCTGGGGCAGGAGGTTGCCAAACGCGGCATGGCACTGGCGGCAGCGGGTGAGCTCGGTTTGCTTATGATCGGGTCCCCGGGATCGGGCAAGACGATGCTTGCGCGCCGTATGACTGGCATTCTGCCTGAGCTTTCCGTTGAGGATCAGCAGGAGGCACTGTGCATCCATTCGGTCTTGGGCGAGAACATCGATGGCTTATTGGCAGGTCATCGGCCGTTTCGAAGCCCCCATCACAGTATTTCGACCGCAGGCCTTATCGGCGGCGGGCGCCCGGTGCACCCGGGTGAGATTAGCCTTGCTCATGGCGGCGTGCTCTTTTTGGACGAGCTTGCCGAGTTTCCCACGGGTGTGCTGCAGACGCTGCGTCAGCCCATCGAACGCGGCTATGTGAGGATCGTACGCGTCGACGGGGCCTTTACCTTCCCGTCGCGCTTTCAGCTGCTCGCTGCGAGCAATCCCTGCCCCTGCGGCTTTTTGGGCGACCGCGAGGTGCCGTGCCGCTGCTCGGCATCGATGGTCGAGCGCTATCGGGCAAAGCTGCGCGGTCCTTTGGCCGACCGTATCGACATGATGATCGATGTGACCCGTCCCGATCCCCAGGTGATTATCGAGGGCGCGGAGGGTATGTCGTCGGCCGAGTTACGTGACTACGTTGTGCGCGGTCGCGCTTTTCGCACCTGGCGCGAGTCTCGTATGGACGATGCGGATGCCGAGGCCGAGGATGACGAGACGCGGTCCATTGACGGCGTCGTTTCGACCTTTGAGCTCGATGATGCTGCCGAGAAATGCGTACTCGGTCTGTCCAAACGCACGCATCTCACAGGGCGTGGCATCGTGCGCCTGGTTCGCATTGCGCGCACGATCGCAGATGTCGCCGAGAGCGAGCAAGTGACGCAGGACCACGTGCTCGAGGCGGCGATGTACCAGGGAAGGAGGGACCAATGATGGCCGAGGGGACCTTCGAGCTGCATCCAGGTGACGCGTTGTATCCCGAGACCGTTTTGGAGCTTTCTGATGTACCTCAGACGCTCTATGTGCGCGGCAACCCCGAGGCGCTTTCGACGCCCGCGCTCTCCATCATCGGCGCGCGAAAGGCCTCGCCGTATGGTCTTGCCGTGGCAGAGCTTGCGGCAAAGGTGGCGGTCGAGGCGGGAGTGACGGTTGTTTCGGGCGGCGCGGTCGGTTGTGACCAGGCCTCGGGTTGGGCTGCGGTCAACGCCGGCGGCAAACACGTCGTGGTGCTGGGGACGGGCGCCGACGTGGTCTACCCGCGTTCGAGCGCGGGGCTTATTACTCGCACGCTCGATACGGGTGGCGCGGTCGTGTCGATCTCTCCGTGGGGCATGGGTCCGCGCAAGTTTGCCTTTCCGCGCCGGAATCGCGTGATCGCGGCCCTGTCGCAAGCCCTCTTTGTATCCGAGGCGGGTATGCCTTCCGGGACGTTTTCTACAGCCGAGGCTGCTATGGATTTGGGGCGCGAACTTCTTGCCGTGCCGGGGTCGATCCTATCGCCCGAGTCGCGTGGCACGAATTACCTCATTGCGAACGGTGCCTGCTGCATCATCGACGAGGAATCTATCGAGATGGCTATCTCACGTATCTACGGCACCCTGCGCTACTCGCGCCCTGATGCTCCCGGCATTGCCGACCTGGATCCAACACAGCAGACCGTGATGCATGCGCTCATCGCCTCTCCGCTCAAGGTCGACGACATCGCGGCGCTCGTCTCGCTCGATGCCGTCGGCGTACTCAAACTCTTGGGTTCGCTTGAACTCGAGGGCCTTATCGAGCGCATGATGGATGGAAGGTATGCGCCCTCCAAGTTTGCCCTTCACGCCCAGACGCCCTTCGGTCACAATGGAAAACGTGTCAATTAGAAAGGTGTTTGCAGATGCAGTTCGATCAGGTGACGGTTATCGGTGGCGGTCTGGCGGGTTCGGAATGCGCGATCCAGCTGGCAGACCGCGGGTTTGCCGTAAAGCTGTGCGAGATGCGCCCCCAGGTGAGCTCCCCGGCTCACCATACTGATCACCTGGCAGAGCTCGTCTGCTCCAATTCGTTTAAGTCGACCCGTCCAGATTCCGCTGCTGGCCTACTAAAAGCCGAGCTCCAGCGCATGGGTTCAGTCCTGCTCGATTGCGCCCATCGCGCCGCTGTTCCCGCCGGTGGTGCCTTGGCGGTCGACCGCGTCAAGTTTTCCGAGCTTGTCGAGGCCGAGGTTGCCGCCCGTCCCAATATCGAGGTCGTGCACGGCGAGGTCACGCAGATTCCCGAGGGTCACGTGGTCATTGCCGCCGGCCCCTTGTGCTCGCCGGCGCTGAGCGAAGAGGTCATGAAGCTCGTCGGTGGCGACGCCCTTGCGTTCTTCGATGCCGCGGCGCCGATCGTCGATGCCTCCACGCTCGATATGGACGTGCTGTTCTCGCAGTCGCGCTACGAGGAGCAGGGGAGTGGCGACTATCTCAACGCTCCGCTCAACAAGGAGGAGTACGAGGCCTTTATCGAGGCGCTTACCACGGCCGACCGCGTGGTGCTCAAGGATTTTGAGGGCGGCGATCTGTTCCAGGCCTGCCAGCCTGCCGAGGAGGTTGCACGCACCGGCAAGGACGCCATTCGCTTTGGCGCCATGAAGCCCGTCGGCCTCACCGACCCGCGTACCGGACGTCGCCCCTGGGCGGCGATTCAGCTGCGTGCCGAGAACAAGGAGAAGACCGCTTATAATCTGGTGGGCTTCCAGACCAACCTGACCTTTGGCGAGCAGAAGCGCGTCTTCCATATGGTGCCGGGCCTGGAGAACGCTGAGTTCTTCCGCTACGGTGTCATGCACCGTAATACCTTTGTCGACGCCCCGCACGTCCTCGATGGCACCTTTGCCGTGCCCGGTACCGGCGTGCGCCTGGCCGGTCAGATCACCGGCACCGAGGGGTACATGGAAGCCGTGGCGACCGGTCTGCTCGCGGCGCTCAACACCTATGCCGAGGCTATCGGTGCCGCGGGCGTCGAGTTGCCCCGCGTGGGCGCCCTGGGCGCGCTCGTGGGCTATGCGACCGATCCTGCCACCGTGGGCTACCAGCCCATGCATGTCAACTTTGGCCTGGTGCCGCCGCTCGAGGACGGTAAGCGTCGCAGCAAGCGCGACCGCTACCAGGCCTATGCGGACCGTGCGCTTGAGGCCCTTGATGCCTATCTGGCCACTCGCCCCGATCTGTTTGGAGGCGACCGGTCATAGCCTTTGACCTGTACGATGCCGTCGACTCGTTTATCGCCTATATCGCACGTGTCGAGGGACTTTCTCCCAACACGGTGACGGCCTATGGCTCGAGGCTGGAGCGCTTTGCTTCCTGGTGCGAGCGCGAGGATATCGATGCTTTCGCTGCCGACGTGCGCACCATTCGTCGCTATCTTGCCGAGCTTTCGCGTGAACAGGTGGCTCCCCGAACGCTTGCGGCGCATCTGTCTGCCATTCGCTCGCTCTATCGGTGGATGACTGCCGAGGGGATTGTCGAGGGTGATGCGGTCTCGGCAATCGCATCGCCCAAGCTGCCGCGCGACCTGCCGGGCGTCCTTACGACCCAGCAGGTCGAGGCGCTGCTCAAGACGCCTGATACCTCGACGCCCGCGGGACTGCGCGATGCGGCGATGCTCGAGCTGCTCTATGCCTCGGGTGCTCGTATCTCTGAGCTCGCAGCACTCAATGTGGAGTCCATCGCTTGGTCCGAACGCACGCTGCGCCTTTGGGGCAAGGGGAGCAAAGAACGTATCGTCCCTCTGTATCGTCGTGCGCTCGAGGCGACGCGTCTCTATATTGAGGAGGGGAGGCCGGAATTGCTCGCTCAGGCAAAGCGTCGTGACCCCGCTACCGGGCCGCATCCGCTGCTTATATCGGCGCGCGGCAATCGCATGAGCGCCGCCATGCTCCGGCGGCGGTTCCATACGCTGGCGACGCTCGCCGGCATTCCGGCCGACATCGCCCCGCATGCGATGCGCCATACTTTTGCGACCGACTTGCTTGAGGGCGGTGCGGACCTGCGCTCGGTTCAAGAGCTGCTGGGTCATGCGAGTCTGTCCACGACGCAGATCTACACGCATCTCACGCCCGATCGGCTTAAGCGGGCCGTGGCTCAAGCCCATCCCCGCGGCGAATAGTTGCTGGGACGTTCCGCGCTGCACTCAGGTGTGTGGTTTTGATTGCGGGTTGGCAGGAAGATGCATTCCTGCTATCATTCATCGGGTTGCTTCACGGCAACATGTTTTTATCACGCACGCGCGGCTACTTCATACCGTGGTGCCCGGGCTTTGGTAGCACATGTCTGGGTTGGTTTTGGAGGATGACCCCGCGCGGAGGCAAACCACAGGAGGTTTAACATGGCTACCAAGATTAATATCCGCACCCTGCTCGAGGCCGGCTGCCACTTCGGTCACCAGACCCGTCGCTGGAACCCCAAGATGAAGCCGTTCATCTTCGGTGAGCGCAACGGCATCTACATCCTCGACCTCAAGCAGACCATCCTCGACGCCGACCAGGCCTACACCTTCGTCAAGAACGTCGCCAAGGGTGGCAACGTGCTGTTCGTCGGCACCAAGAAGCAGGCTCAGGAGGCCGTCAAGAACGCTGCTGAGCGCGCCAACATGCCTTACATCAACCAGCGTTGGCTCGGCGGTATGCTGACCAACTTCGTTACCATCCGCTCCCGCATCAACCGCATGGAGGAGCTCGAGGCCATGGTCGAGGACGGCCGCATGGCTGTTCTGCCCAAGAAGGAGCAGGCTGTTCTCGGCAAGGAGCTCACTAAGCTCCAGACCAACCTCGGTGGCGCCCGCGACATGAAGGGTCTGCCCCAGGCTCTCTTCGTCATCGACACCAAGCGCGAGGAGAACGCCATCAAGGAGGCCCAGCGCCTGAACATCCCCGTCGTCGCTCTGATCGACACCAACTCCGATCCCGACGAGGTCGAGTACGGCATCCCCTGCAACGATGACGCTATCTCCGCTGTCACCCTTATGTGCGAGCTCATGGCTGACGCCTGCCTCGCTGGCTCCGGCAAGGAGCAGGTCTCCGAGGCCGAGATGGCCGCTGAGCCCAAGGCCGAGTAAATCAGTCTTAGTTAATTCTTTTTCATCTCTTTGAAAGGAACCACAATGGCCCAGATTACCGCCGCTATGGTCAAGCAGCTCCGCGAGATGACCGACTCCCCGATGATGGAGTGCAAGAAGGCTCTCGTCGAGGCTGACGGCGACATGGACGCCGCTGTCGACGTTCTGCGTAAGAACGGCCTTGCCAAGGCTGCCAAGAAGGCTGGCCGTGAGACCAACGAGGGCGCTGTCGCCGCGTTCGTCTCCGAGGATGGCAAGACCGGCGCTCTGCTCGAGCTCTCCTGCGAGACCGACTTCGTTGGCTCCAACGCCAAGTTCACCGGCTTTGCTTCCAAGGTCGCTGAGGTTGTCGCTACCACCGAGCCTGCTGACGTCGACGCTCTGCTTGAGAAGCCGATGGGCGAGGAGACCGTTTCCTCCGAGCTCACCGAGATGATTCACATCATGGGCGAGAACATGAAGATCTCCCGCTTCGCCGCCCGTAAGGCCGAGAACGGCGCTCTCGCTTCTTACATCCACATGGGTGGTAAGATCGGCGTCCTCGTCGAGTTTGCTTTCGAGAAGGCCGAGACCGCTCAGGCTGAGTCCTTCAAGACCTTCGCTCACGACGTTGCCCTTCAGGTTGCCGCCGTCGCCCCGATCTGCGCTACCCGCGATCAGGTTCCGGCCGAGACCGTCGAGCACGAGAAGCAGATCTACATGGCTCAGGCTGCCGAGTCCGGCAAGCCCGAGGCCATTCAGGAGAAGATGGCTGTCGGCCGTCTGGAGAAGTTCTACAAGCAGTCCGTGCTCACCGAGCAGGAGTTCATCAAGGACAGCTCCCTCACCATCAAGAAGTACGCTGAGCAGGTCTCCAAGGAGCTCGGCGACACCATTACCGTCGTTGCCTTTGACCGTCTGGTCCGTGGCGAGTAAATAAGCTCTTGTAGCTGGTAATGAGCAGGCTGTGGGTTTTACTCACAGCCTGCTTTTTCATGGCTCTTCTTAGAGCCTTTGATAGAATGTTGAGAGTTCAATCTAAAGGAGGATCGCTTTGTCCGACATCCGATATAAACGCGTGCTTTTGAAGCTTTCCGGCGAAGCACTGATGGGCGACGGCCAATATGGCATCGACCCCAAGGTTACCGACCATCTTGCCAAGCAGGTCAAGGAGCTGCTCGCCGTTGGCCATGAGGTCGGCGTCGTTGTCGGCGGCGGCAATATTTTCCGCGGCATGGCCGGCGCTGCCGGTGGCATGGAGCGTGCTCAGGCCGACTACATGGGCATGCTGGCAACCGTTATGAACGCGCTCGCCCTGCAGGATGCCTTCGAGCATAACGATGTTCCTTGCCGCGTGATGAGCGCTATTCAGATGAACGAGATCTGCGAGCCCTATATTCGCCGTCGCGCCATCAACCACCTTTCCAAGGGCAATGTCGTTATTTTTGCCGCCGGTTCGGGCAATCCGTACTTTACGACCGACACCGCCGCGGCTCTTCGTGCGTGCGAGATCGGCGCCGAGATTCTGATCAAGGCCACCAAGGTCGACGGCATCTATGACAAGGATCCCGTCAAGTGCGCCGATGCCGTCCGCTTTGACAAGATCACCTACCATGAGGTGCTCGTCCGCGGTCTGCAGGTTATGGATTCCACGGCTACGGCACTGTGCCAAGATAACCGTATGCCGATTTTGGTCCTCAACATCGATGGCGAGGACACTGTCAAGCGCGCGCTCGCGGGTGAGCCCGTCGGCACGCTCGTCTATCAGGAGGATTAAGCATGGCAGAGAACATCACCGCCCATATGGACAAGTCGCTCGAGTCCCTCAAGCATAACTTCTCCAAGGTCCGTACCGGCCGCGCCAATGCCAACATTCTGTCCGACATCACCGTCGATTATTACGGTGTTCCCACGCCGGTCACGCAGGTTGCCGCCGTCAAGACCCCCGAGGCCCACATGCTGCTCATCGAGCCGTGGGACAAGGCACTCATCAACGCTATCGTCAAGGCCATCGGCGCTTCCGATCTGGGTATTACCCCCAACTCCGATGGCACCGTCGTTCGTCTGCCGTTCCCGGCTCCCACCGAGGAGCGCCGTCGCGAGCTCGTCAAGGAGTGCCGCGAGTACGCCGAGCAGGCCAAGGTGTCTATCCGTAACATCCGTCGCGACTTCAACAACAAGCTCGAGCGCGATGAGGAGCTCACCGAGGACGATGTCCGTCGCGAGCAGGCCAAGGTCCAGAAGCACACCGATGAGTATGTCGCCAAGGTCGAGGAGCTTCTGAAGGAAAAAGAAGCCGAGGTCATGGAGATCTAAGGTGCAATACGACGAGCATAAACTGGTCGAGTACTTTGCCGACGCCCCTGCGGGCGTCGGTTTTTCCGACCTTGACCTCAATAACATTCCGCACCATATCTCGTGCATCATGGACGGCAATGGTCGTTGGGCCACGTCGCGTGGTCTTGCGCGCACTGAGGGCCACAAGGCGGGTATCGTCTCCCTTCGCGAGATTATTACCGCCTGCGTGCGTCTGGGCGTCGACGTGCTTTCTGCCTATGCGTTTTCTACCGAAAACTGGAACCGCCCGCAGCATGAGGTCAACGTCTTGATGCATCTGTTTGCCAAGACGTTTATCGACGAGCTGCCGCTTCTGAAGCGCGAAAACGTGCGCGTTGTCTTTTTGGGTGACATTTCCGCGCTGCCCAAGAAGACCCGCGACGTTTTTGAACGCGGTCTTGCCGAGTGCGCCGATCACACCGGCATGACGCTGGCGCTTGCCGTCAACTACGGCGCGCGTGCCGAGATTACCCGCGCTGTCCGTCAGATCGCACTCGACGCTGCCGCCGGTAAGATCGATCCTGCCGCAATTGATGACGACATGGTGGCTTCCCACCTCTATACCGCCGGCCTTCCCGATCCTGAGCTTGTGATTCGCACCTCTGGTGAGCTGCGTCTTTCGAACTATCTGCTGTGGCAGGTGGCTTATTCCGAGTTCTACGTCACCGATACCTATTGGCCCGACTTTGATCGTTGGGGCCTTGTCGACGCCATTTTGGCCTATCAGGGCCGTGACCGTAGGTTTGGTGGACTGAGCAAGACCGAGGAGGCTTAATCGTGTCCGATCGTCCCAAGGCATCTGCTCCCAAGACGCCAGTTTCCGCGGCGCCCGCGCGCAAGGCTGTCGCTGCGGGAGCGCCCGCAGCGAAGAATGGCACCGGTTCGTGGCTTGCGGGCTTTATTACCCGTGCCGCTGCCGGTATCGTCTACGCCGTTGTCTTTATCCTGTGCCTGGTTTTGGGTATCGTGCCCACGGCCATCTTTGTTTCTGTCATGAGCGGTCTGTGCTGCTATGAGTTTTTCCGTATGACGAGGCTCGATGGCAAGATGGCTAACGAGCGCATGGGTATCGCTGCCGCCGTACTCTTTCCGCTGTCGGCGTTGGGCGATTCGATGTTGCTGAATGCCCTGCTTTTTGCCCTGATGCTCGCTGTGGGCATTTGGTATGTCTGGTCGCCGCGTACCCGCATCTCTGATGTGGCCGTGACGCTCATGGGTCCCATCTACACTGGCTTTATGCTGTCAGCTATCGTGCTGCTGCGCGATGCCGTGCCCGGTTTTGCCGGCGCCCTGCTTTCGGTGGGCGTTTGCGCGTCCCTTTGGGTCTCCGACTCGTTTGCCTACATCGTGGGTAGCCGTATCGGCAAGCACAAGATGGTTCCCAAGATCTCTCCCAAAAAGAGCTGGGAGGGTTTTGCCGGCGGCATCCTGGGCTCGGTTTTGATTTGGCTCATCCTGTGGGCGACGCATTTCTACAAGCTCAGCCTGCCCTATGCGCTGCTGTGCGGCGTGGTCGTGTCCATTCTGGGCGTTATCGGCGACCTTATCGAGTCGCGCATCAAGCGTGGCGTGGGCGTCAAGGATTCCGGCAACCTTATCCCGGGCCATGGCGGCATGCTCGACCGTAGCGACTCGCTTATCTTTGGTTGCATTACCGCTCAGCTGCTTTTGATGATCGGAGGCGTGCTGTAATGTCCTTCCAGACGACGTATGGCTCCGATGGACGTCTCCGTGTTGCCATCCTGGGCTGTACGGGCTCTATCGGCACCCAGGCGCTCGATGTGTGCCGTCAGCATGCCGATCGCTTGCAGGTGACGGCGCTGTCCGTTAACTCCAGCACCTCCGAGCTCGTTGCCGCTGCCCGCGAGTTCTCGGTTCCGGCGGTTGCCGTGGCCGATGTCGCTCATGGCGATGACGCCGTGCTGCAGGAGTTGCCCGAGGGAACGAAGCTCGGCGTTGACGCGCAGGCGGTTTGCGAGCTCGCGCGTCGCGACGATGTCGACTGCGTGCTTGTCGCTATTGTGGGCGCCGCCGGTCTCGAGGCGAGCCATGCGGCCTTGACCTCGAATAAGCGTCTTGCCCTTGCCAACAAGGAGTCCCTCGTCGTCGGCGGCGACTTGCTTATGCCGTTGGCGCAACCGGGCCAGCTTATTCCAGTCGACTCTGAGCACTCCGCCATCTACCAGTGCTATCTGGGGGAGGACCCGCGCGAGGCTCATTGTATTTGGCTCACCTGCTCGGGCGGTCCGTTCTTTGGCCGCACGCGCGACGAGCTCAATCGCGTGACGCGTGCCGATGCCCTCGCACATCCCACGTGGGCCATGGGCGCCAAGATCACCATCGACTCCGCCACCCTCATGAACAAGGGCCTGGAGCGCATTGAGGCCATGCATCTGTTTAACTGCGACCTCGATTTCATTAACGTGGTCGTGCAGCGTCAGTCCAAGATTCACTCTATGGTCGAGTTTGCCGACGGCTCCGTGATGGCGCATCTCGGTGCTTCCGACATGCGTATTCCCATCCAGTTCGCGTTCTCGTATCCCGAGCGTTGGGATACCCCGGCGCCTCGTATCGATTTCCGCGAGCTGGGGCAGCTCACGTTTGATGCTGCCGACATGGATACCTTCCGCTGTCTGGCACTGGCCGAACGTGCCGGCAAGACGGGTGGCACCATGCCGTGCGTGCTCAATGCCGCCAACGAGGTCGCCGTCGATGCCTTCCTGCACGATGGCTGCAGCTTTACCGATATCGATCGCATTGTGGAATCCTGCATGGATGCCCACGATATGCAGGCGGTCGATTCGTTTGAGCAGCTTCGCGACATCGATGCGTGGGCGCGTGAAAAGGCTGCGCAGGTGCTCGCCGCAACCCGTTCCTAACCCATAAGGATTGCTTTTTCGTTTTATGGATACTGTTCTGAGCGTTCTCTCATCGGTCTTTTGGGGCCTGCTGATGCTTTCCGTCCTCGTGTTTTTGCACGAGGGCGGCCACTTTTTGGCGGCGCGTGCCTGCGGCGTCCGTGTGACCGAGTTCTTTTTGGGCCTGCCGTGCCGCTTTGACATACATTACACGTCGCGTCGCATTGGAACCAAGTTTGGCGTGACCCCGCTGCTGCTGGGTGGCTACGCTGCCATCTGCGGTATGGATCCGACCGACGTCTCGTGTGCCGATCGCGTGCTCGCGGCTATCTATCGTCATGGTCGCGTGACCGTGGCCGACCTTGCTGTCGAGCTCGAGCTATCCGAGGAGGTTGTGCTCGAGGCATGCGCCTTGCTCTTGGGTTGGGGCTCTATCGCGCCTTGGTATGAGGAAGGGGAGAAGCCCTCGCCGAGCTACTATCCCACCAAGTATCAGACGCTGCCACGAGATGCGGCGGGTTACACCACCTTTGACGGCCGCCGTTTCGATCGAGAGCATGCGACTACCGAGGGCGATGTGTGGGAGCTGCCGTGCGGCGAAGCCGAGTTCCTTGCGCAAGAGCGTTCGCATACCTATCTGGGCCAGGGTTTTCTCAAGCGCGCCTTTATGCTGCTCGCGGGCATTCTCGTCAATATCCTGACGGGCTTTTTGCTGCTTATGAGCATCTACTCTATTGCGGGTGTCACCGTGCCGATGGATACCAACGTGATCGGTCAGGTTGACGAGGGTTCTATTGCCGCCAAGGCGGGTATCGAGGGCGGCGACGCGATCCTTTCGGTTGACGGAGTATCGTGCTCTACCTGGATGGACGTTTACGATGCCATCGGCAAGGCCGCCGGTAAGGACGATATCGCCATCGAGTACGAGCGTGACGGCAAGCAGCATTCGACCACGGTTGCACTCAAGGAGGAGGAGCGCCTAGGTGTGTATGCCTCTACGCAGGTGGTCCGTTTAGACCCCATCACGTCGGCTCGCCTGTCTTTCTCCTATGTCGTGCAGACAGCGGAGGGCGTGATGCGCCTGCTCCAGCCGCAGCATACGATGGAGATTCTCGACCAGTCCTCCTCGATCGTGGGCATCAGCGTCATGTCCTCTCAGGCGGCTGCTGCCGGCCCCGTAACGTTCCTGTCGTTTGCCGCGCTCATCTCCTTCTCGCTGGGTTTTATGAACTTGCTACCCATCCCCCCGCTCGACGGCGGCAAGCTGGTCATCGAGATCATTCAAAAGATTGCGGGTCGCGAGCTACCTCTCAAGGTTCAGACGATTGTGAGCTATGTGGGCATCGCGCTCTTCGCACTGCTGTTTGTCTATATGCTTCGTTCCGACATCCTTCGATTTATTCTGTAGGGGAGTGTTTGGATTGTCTTTATCCCATTCTTTGCCGCGCGAGCTGACGCGCCCCGTGCATGTGGGCGGCGTGCAGATCGGCGGCGGCGCGCCGGTGGTGGTTCAGTCCATGACCTGCACCGATACCGCCGATGCCCAGTCGACGCTTGCGCAAGTGTGTGCGCTTGCCCAGGCGGGTTGCGATGTTGTGCGCGTGAGCGTGCCTACCGAGGCTGCGCTCGAGGGCTTTCGCACGATTTGTGCCGAGTCTCCGGTGCCGATCGTCGCCGATATTCACTTTAACCATAAGCTCGCCATCGGCGCCGTCGAGGCTGGTGCCGCCAAGCTTCGCATCAATCCCGGCAATATCGGCGATTGGGCTAAGGTCGATGCCGTCATCGACGCCGCCGGCGCTGCGGGCTGTGCGATTCGCATTGGCGTGAACGCGGGCTCGCTTGAGCAGGATATCGCCGAGCGCGACGACCTCACGCAGCCCGAAAAGCTCGTGATGTCGAGTGAGCGCTTCGTTAGGCACTTTGAGGACCGCGGATTTACGAACATTGTGCTTTCCGCCAAGGCCCATAGTGTACAGACGACGCTTGATACCTATCGAGCCCTGTCGCGCGAGATTCCCCATGTTCCGCTTCACCTGGGCGTGACGGAGGCGGGGACCAAGCTCCAGGGCACCATCAAGAGCTCTGTAGGCTTGGGTATCTTGCTTTCCGAAGGCATTGGCGACACCATGCGTGTTTCGCTCACAGCTGATCCGGTTGAGGAGCCGCCGGTCGCCTGGGGAATTTTGCAGTCACTGGGCCTGCGTCGCCGTGGTCCCGAGATTGTCTCGTGTCCCACGTGCGCCCGCTGCCAGGTTAACCTGATTCCCATCGCCGAGGAGGTCACCGAGCGGCTTAAGAACTACTCCGCGCCGCTTTCGATTGCCGTCATGGGATGTGCCGTTAATGGCCCCGGTGAGGCTTCTGATGCCGACCTGGGCGTTGCTTGCGGACGTGGTCAGGCCTTGCTCTTTTCGCATGGCCAGATCATTGGTAAAGTAGCTGAGGACCAAATTGTCGACGCGCTTATGGCCGAGGTCGACAAGCTTATTGAGGAGAAATAAATGACCCGAGCAATGTATATGTCTAAGCTCTATGCGCCGACGCTCAAAGAGGATCCGGCCGACGCCGAGCTTGCGAGCCATCGCCTGCTTCTTCGCGCCGGCATGATCCGCAAGGAGGCCGCCGGTCTGTATTCCTACCTGCCGCTTGCTTGGCGCTCGATCCGCAAGATCGAGAACATCGTGCGCGACGAGATGGACGCCGCCGGCGCCCAGGAGCTCATGATGCCCATTATGGTCGATGCCGAGCTGTGGCGTGAGTCCGGCCGCATCGACGCCTATGGCAAGGAGCTTGTGCGCTTTGACGACCGTCATGGTCGCGAGTTCGTCCTGGGCCCCACGCACGAGGAGACCGTCACGGCCCTGGTGCGCAACGAGCTACGCTCCTATAAGCAGCTGCCCGTCAACCTGTATCACATTCAGGACAAGTTCCGCGACGAGTTCCGTCCCCGCTTTGGCCTGATGCGCGGCCGCGAGTTCATCATGAAGGACGCCTACAGCTTCTCCGCCACGCAGGAGAGCCTGCAGGAGGAGTACGACAAGATGAAGCAGGCCTACGCTAACATCTGCGAGCGCTGCTACATCAAGGCCCTGCCCGTTGTCGCCGACTCCGGTGAGATCGGTGGCGATACCTCCGTCGAGTACATGGCTTTGGCCGACGCCGGCGAGGCTTCGCTGGTCTACTGCGACGATTGCGGCTTTGCTGCCGATGACGAGGCGGCAAGCACCAAGGTTGTCGTGACCGAGGGTCCTGGCGACGGTACGCTCACCAAGGTCGAGACTCCGGGCATGGGCACCATCGAGGCCGTTGCAAAGTTCTTCGGCTTCCCCGAGAACGGCACGCGCAAGTCCTTGGCTCTCATCGATGCCGAGGGCAAGCCAGTCGTGGCCATTGTTCCGGGCGATCATGAGCTCAATGACTGCAAGGCCGAGCA